>NZ_CP008743.1:982500-1310000 GCF_002117145.1 Candidatus Nucleicultrix amoebiphila FS5
CTCTTTAAGATGTAATAAATTATGGCATACATTCAATTATGGATTGAATGCAAGGGTTTTTTGTGAAACAACTCGTAATATTATGACAATTGCTAACCGATATATTCTAAAACAGCTTCTGCTCACCACAGGTTTTATTACAATCATATTAACCTTATTGGTGTGGCTTACACAATCCTTACGCTTTATTGACGTTGTGATTAGTCGTGGGTTCACGTTACAAATCTTTTTTAAATTAATCCTTTACCTATTGCCTGATCTTTTGGGTATTCTTTTGCCCATCGGGGCCTTACTGGCCGTACTTTTTGTCTACAACCGCCTTAATAATGACTCTGAGCTTATTATTTTTAGAGCCACTGGCTTCAGCAATCTTATGCTCGCAAAACCCGCTGTCTTTCTCGCTCTTGTGGTCATGGTCATCATGTATTTGATTAATTTGTATTTTTTGCCTTTATCTTTTCAGAGATTTAAAAATCTAGAATATGATATTCGCAATCGTGTTGGCGTTCATATGATTAGAGCTGGAGAGTTTAATAACTTTAAACATTTCACACTTTATGTTCGAAGTCGTCAAAAATCAGGAGAGCTGAGAGGAATCCTCCTTCATGATGCGCGCAATCCACATAATCAAGTTACCCTTGCTGCGGAAGAAGGCGTTCTTCTTGAAACACCTAATGGTGCTCAAATCGTGATGCTTAATGGTAATCGACAAGAATTTGACTCTCAATCAGGAAAGCCGCGTATTCTTTGGTTTGAAGAATATCGACTCGATCTGTCCACCCAACAAGAAGATCAAGACAAACGACAATTAAAACCTTATGAACGCTTTTTAGGGGATCTTTTCGATCCTCCCGATGAGCAAATCAATCCCAGTTTTGAAAAGAGATTACTCGCAGAAGGGCATCAGCGCATTCTTCTTCCTCTCAGTATCGTTAGCTTTATTTTACTGGCGCTCAATTTATTTCTCAGAGGAGACTACCAACGACGCACCCGATCGAAAAGGTTGCTGATCATCTTTTCACTTTGCACGGTCTTGGAGATTCTGTGTTTGAGCTTATTAAATATTGTTGATTATGCTTTTGTCACAATCCCCTTAGCCTATAGTATTGTTCTTGGAATAGGGGGCTTAGCTTTTTATGGATTTGACCGACATTGGCAGTTTTTAGATAAGAGGCTTGTGTAAGTGCGACTTTCTACTCTCTTTTCACGCTATTTGATCAAGAACTATCTAAAATCATTTTGGGTGGTTTTATTAATTACAACTGCCATGATTATGCTTTTTGACTGCTCGGAACTGTTGCGTAAAGCTTCTTGTAAGCCCGACATTTCATTTGGTCTTGTCTTAAAAATGTCTTTTTTGAAGATGCCTAATCTTATCGAAGTAATATCACCGTTCATAGCCTTGTTTGCTGGCATTCTATGTTTTTGGCAGTTAAACAAATATAGGGAGCTTGAAGTAGCCAAAGCTTCTGGAATTTCTGTCTGGCAAATTCTATCTCCCATTACCTTGACCGCTCTCTCCTTAGGAGCTTTTGATTTAATTTTTATAAATCCTGTTGCCTCTAAAATGATGCTGCATTACGAACATTTAGATAATTACTATCTTAATAATCATACGGATAGTCTTTCGATTTCTGAATCTGGCATTTGGATTCGAGAAGTACAACTGGGTCAACAAAATGTTTTTCACGTAAACCGTATTGATCAAAAGACAAAAAATTTATCACAGATTGTTATTTTCCAGTCCGATGATCAAGATCGGTTTGTCAGACGCATTGATGCA
This sequence comes from Candidatus Nucleicultrix amoebiphila FS5, assembly GCF_002117145.1. Taxonomy (NCBI): domain Bacteria; kingdom Pseudomonadati; phylum Pseudomonadota; class Alphaproteobacteria; order Holosporales; family Nucleicultricaceae (SeqCode); genus Nucleicultrix (SeqCode); species Nucleicultrix amoebiphila (SeqCode). The sequence goes on from NZ_CP008743.1 coordinate 984,284, forward strand.
CAGGAAGGTCAATTTAGTAAAAATCTCATCACCCTTCATAAGGTATGGATCTCTCTTCCAGACCAAGTCCCCGCCCTTCAAGAAAACTTATCCATGCCCACCACATTGAATTTCAGATCCTTACAAGACAATGGCGCTGATCCAGCTAGTATTTCTTTTTGGCACTTGCTGGGCTACGTTAAATTACTCGAAAATTCAGGTCTTTCTCCGCTCAAATATGCCCTTCATTGGCACACTCTTTTGGCTCGTTGGGCATGGCTTGGCGTCATGGTTATTTTAGCGGCAAGTTGCACCATGCGTCCTTTTAGACAAGGCGGATTTACAGGTATGCTTTCTTTAGGTGTTGTCGTTGCTTTTCTGCTTTATTTTTTCCGAGATGTTGCCCATGCTTTAGGAACATCTTCAACGATTCCTATCATCCTTGCTGCTTGGATACCAACCGGCGTGAGCGCCCTTTTAGGAGTCTCTTTACTTCTTCATCTCGAAGATGGATAAGAGGGTATGATAAAATATTGGTTTGTTATTTTTGCTGCCCTCTTGTTGCCCTTTTGCGCAAGTTACGGTGAAGAACCTACAACAACAGATGAGAAACCTTCTTTACTTCTCGCTGATGAACTCGTCTATGAGCGAGACTTTGGGCTCATTATTGCGCGCGGCAATGTGGAAATCTATCATCAAGGCACCAGACTCTTTGCAGATACAGTGACCTATAATCAAACGCTCGATAGAATAACAGCCTCAGGTCATATACGTTTAACAGAACCCAAGGGTAATATTACCTTTCTCGATTATGCCGAACTCACAGGTGATTTAAAGCAAGGTTTCATAACGCACATCCGTATTTTAATGACAGACAATGGTCGACTTGCGGGTGAAAGTGGAGAACGTAAAAAAGGCATTGAATCTATTATTAAAAAGGGTGTGTATTCTCCCTGCGCTCTCTGTAAAAAGGACCCCACTAAACCCCCTCTCTGGCAAATTAAAGCTGAAGCTGTTCATTGGGATGAGGAAAATCATAATATTATCTATCATAACGCGCTCATGGAAATGTTGGGAGTCCCAGTTGCGTATGTGCCTTATTTCAAGCACGCAGATCCCACAGTCAAAAGACGAAGCGGATTTCTAGCTCCCACCATTGGGGCGTCCAGTAACTTAGGTACGGTGATTGCCCTGCCTTATTATTGGGTTGTCGATGATCAAACTGATTTAACTGTCACGCCTGCTTATGTTGCGAAAAATCAATTTCCTCTTCTTTTAAGCGCTGAATACCGTCATCGCTTTCGAAGAGGTGAATTCACAGTGGCGGGCAGCATTACAAAAGGAGACCGTGTTGAGCGCATCGATCCTTCTAATATGCAACATAAGGACAGATTTCGTGGGCATGTGCTTTCCAGTGGAAAATTTGACCTGAATTCTCGTTGGCGCGCGGGGTTTAACCTAGAACGCACAACGGATGATACGTATCTTAGACGTTTTAATTTTCTTAATCTTTCTTCTCGCACCAGTCTTGTGTCTAAAGGTTTCTTAGAGGGCTTCTATGGTCGAAATTATGCTCTCGTTGAGAGCTATAGTTTCCAAGGGTTACGGGCAAATGATGTGGGAAAGAGAACTCCCATGGTTTTACCAATGGTAAGCTATAACTATCTCAGTCACCCTGGTCGCTTCAAAGAACAATGGAGTTGGGATAGCAGTATTTTAAATTTGGCGCGTCCAAAGGGTGATGAAATGCAACGCCTTGTAACGATTGGCGGGGTGTCAGTCCCATTTATGTCTCCATTAGGGGATGTTTATAGTGTGGGAGCAAAGGTGCGTGGAGATTTTTATCACTCAACTCAATTACGAAACTCCCCTCAAAATATCACCACCTTAGACTCAACGAAAGGTCGGCTTTTTCCTCAGTTATATGGAACATGGCGCTATCCATGGGTACGACCTTCTTCTATGACTAATATCATCGTTGAGCCTATAGCTGGCTTTGTCATGGCCACAAATCCCGGGCAGCCAGCTCAAATCCCTAATGAAGATAGTCACTTGCTTGAGTTTAATACTTATAATCTGTTTAGCGAAAGCAGATTTGGAGGACTTGATCGCTTGGATGGAGGATCGAGGGTTAATTATGGCTTTAATCTGTCGAGTCTTTCCAGTACTTATGGCAATACAAATCTGTTTTTAGGACAAAGTTATGCCTTTCAATCGCCACGTCCTTATTTGTCTCAAACAGGTCTCGACAAAAGACTCTCTGATTATGTGGGCAGCTTAAAATTTAATTATAAAACTTGGTTCACGCTCAAATCTCGTTTGCTCTTAGATCGAAAGTTTTTACGTGCGCGTCGTCATGAGCTTTATGGGCGTTTTGGTCAACCCATATTAAATCTTGAAAGTATTTATGCTCTTCTTCCAAGTCTTGCTGATGACCCTGACAGTCGGAAAGCCGAACAAGTATCTTTTGCATTGAATTCGCAATTTCACGAAAATTGGAGTGGCTCTATCACGACAACACGCGGTCTTGGAACAGGAAGCGGTCAATTATCCCAAGGCATTGGCTTAAACTATGGTGATGAATGTTTTGTTTTCTCAACAACTTTAACCAAAACCTTTTATCGTGATCGTGATATCAAGCCTGGCACAACATTACTCTTCCGATTGGTCTTTAAAAATATCGGCGAAATTCGTCAAGAAACAAGTATTTTCAGACCAGAAGCCACTGATAAACAAACCGATAAACCTGGATTAAGTATTTTCTAAAAAACGTTTTCCCATTTTTCGAATTGTTGAAAAGTTTTTGCCAAAGAAATTGATTTACGAACACATAATGAGCGCGCTCGATTCTAAAAGTTCAATGAAAACATGGAGGTTATTATGTCAAAGTCGTTAAAAGCATTATTGCTATGCAGTATACTTATTTCTTTTGGGGCATCCCCATCTCACAGTCTTTTTGTAAAAAAATCAATCGAGGTGGATGAATTTGCCGATTATGATGAACAAAGAAGCTACGCAACTATTCGTGTAGATTTCCGTAAGAGTATGAAGACTTTGCTGAATCAAATGGCTGGGTTGATGCTGAAATCATGCGTTCCATGGGCGACTTAGGAATTGAGTCAGAGAGCGACAGTCATGAAGAAAACAGCGACGACTCTGAATAAATTAATCTCTGCCAGTGACTTAAACTCTTCAAGAGCTGAGTCACTTGATTTATTGTACGGTTTTGTCTTCACTACAACACTTCACAAGAAGGTTTCACACAGAAAATGACACTTTTAAAAAGTTTATATGATGAAAACCATACACGCTTTCAACTCGTAAAATCAGTACCAGGAAAGTCTGTGTTTAATTGGCTATTCTTGCCTGGAGGCCCTGGTGTTGATTCAAATTGTTTTCTTAGTTTGATTGACACCATGAATGTCCCTGGTAATTATTGGCTCATTGATTTGATTTTTAATGGCACGAACGAGCCTTATGACATTCCTTCCAATGCTATTTATAAGAAGTGGGGGGACTTTTTAATTGATGCCGTGCAGAAATTTGAAAACCCTATTTTAATAGGGCACTCTTTTGGCGGGTACTTACCTTTATTTTGCCCTCAATTAGAAGACTCATTAAAAGGGTTTGTGATTCTAAACTCAATACCTACTTTGCATTCTGACTTATTTGCTAAATGTGCGCGAGAGAACAATTTACCGCCCTTGTCGGATGCTCAATCTTCGTTCATTGAAGAGCCAACTCTGGAAACAATTAACGCTCTTTATATGAGCGAAGTTCCTTATTTCTTTTCCCATGAGAATCGTGTGCAAGGAATAGAGAAAATTGTAAAAAAGCTCACGTATTGTATCCCAACAGAGCATTGGTGGTATAAGGAAGGCGCACAAATTTATTCCAAAATAACATGGGTGCCCGACAAAACACCTACTTTAATTATTGGTGGATCCGACGACTTCATTACGCCTTTAGGCGTTTTTGAAGAAGATGCCCGGTTTAAGAGAGCTAATATAAAAATAGTGACTCTTCAAAAGGCAGGTCACTTTCCATGGTTAGAACACCCTGACGTACTTAATGCAACTCTCACAGATTTCTTTAATGCCCTAGAGGGAAAATCTGCACAAGTTTCAAGAACATAACCCTCAGAGTTGCTAAAAATTCCTTGTAAAACAGGTTCTTAAAATAAGAACCTCTCCTTCAGACTTCAGCCTCTCAGGTAAAATTTTCTTGCAGTGTTGTGCCCATAGGATTATATTAAGAAGTGGAGATGTTCTGTCTCCTTTGTAAATCATGGGGGTTTAAACAGTGCTCACTTGAGGCTGTGTAAGCTTGCTAACATATGAGGATAAAATGACTAAAGTAATCGGTATTGACTTAGGTACGACCAACTCGTGCGTTGCTGTCATGGAAGGAAGCAATGTTCGTGTAATTGAAAACTCTGAGGGTTTTAGAACCACCCCTTCCATCGTAGCTTTTACGAAAGATGGAGAGCGTTTGGTGGGGCAAACAGCAAAACGTCAAGCTGTCACGAACCCTGAAAACACACTTTTTGCTATCAAGCGTCTTATTGGGAGACGTTTCGACGATCCCATGACGCAAAAAGATAAGAATCTCGTTCCTTATCACATCATTGACGCTAACAATGGCGATGCTTGGGTTGAAGCTCAAGGTAAAAAATATAGCCCAAGTCAAGTAAGCGCCTTTATTTTACAGAAAATGAAAGAGACAGCTGAAAGCTTTTTAGGTGAGAAAGTTTCTCAAGCTGTTATTACGGTACCAGCTTATTTCAATGATGCCCAACGTCAAGCAACGAAGGATGCGGGTAAAATAGCTGGTCTTGAAGTGCTGCGTATTATTAACGAACCCACAGCTGCAGCGTTATCTTATGGTTTAGATAAAAAGAAAACAGGAACTGTTGCCGTATACGATCTTGGGGGAGGTACTTTTGATATCTCTATTCTTGAGATTGGCGATGGTGTTTTTGAAGTAAAATCCACAAATGGTGATACATTCTTAGGCGGTGAAGACTTTGACCAAAAAATTATTGATTATCTCGCCGATGAATTTAAAAAAGAACAAGGCATTGACTTACGACAAGATCGTCTTGCATTGCAAAGATTAAAAGAAGCCGCTGAAAAAGCGAAAATTGAATTGTCTACGGCTCAGCAGACTGAGGTCAATTTGCCCTTTATCACGGCTGACGCTTCTGGACCTAAGCACCTAACAATTGCTCTTACGCGCGCAAAACTTGAAGCCATTGTTGCTGATCTTGTTGAGCGGACAATTGCTCCTTGTAAAAATGCTCTTAAAGATGCTGGCGTTACAGCCGGACAAATCGACGAAGTTATTCTGGTCGGTGGTCAAACCCGTATGCCCAAAATCATAGAGACTGTGAAAAACTTCTTTGGACGGGATCCCCATCGTGGCGTAAACCCCGATGAAGTTGTCGCCATGGGCGCAGCTATTCAAGGGGGTGTTTTGCGCGGTGATGTGAAAGACGTTCTATTGCTTGACGTCACGCCTCTTTCCTTAGGGATTGAGACATTGGGTGGCGTGTTCACCCGATTGATTGAGCGCAATACAACGATTCCAACAAAGAAGAGCCAAGTATTCTCAACAGCTGAAGATAATCAAACTGCCGTGACTATTCGCGTCTTTCAAGGTGAGCGCGAAATGGCCGCTGACAATAAACTGTTAGGTCAGTTTGATTTAGTTGGTATTCCTTCTGCTCCGCGTGGCATGCCTCAGGTTGAAGTTACGTTTGATATCGATGCGAATGGTATCGTTAACGTCTCCGCTAAAGATAAGGCAACCAATAAAGAGCAGCAGATTAGGATCCAAGCATCCGGTGGACTTAAGGATGAAGAAATCCAGAAAATGGTTAAAGATGCAGAAGCCCATGCAGATGAAGATAAAAAGAAGCGCGAATTCGTTGAAGCTTCAAACCATGCAGAAAGCTTGATTCATGCCACGGAAAAAAATCTCAAAGACTACGGAGATAAGATTTCCGACGCTGAAAAATCTACGATTGAATCGGATATTAAAGCGTTAAAGGACGCTCTTGAAGCAAAAGATGTGGGTGAAGTGCAAGGTAAAATGCAAGCTCTCACCCAATCAGCCATGAAGCTCGGAGAGGCTGTTTATAAAGCTACTCAGACTCATGACGCTGCAGGCGGCGCTGCTCCTGGGAGTGGCTCAGAGGGACCAAGTGGTGAATCTTCATCTGAAAAGACCGTTGAAGGTGAAATTTTGGATGCTGAATATGAGGACGTCAAAGACGACAAGAAGAAAGGGGCCTAAGGGCTCCTTCTCTCATTTCTGAATGTTAATAAGGATAGGTTCCTCACACCATGGCTAAACAAGATTACTATAGTATCCTGGGCGTTAATAAAGGCGCTTCAGCCGATGAATTAAAAAAAGCCTATCGCAAATTAGCTATGAAATACCATCCTGACCGTAATAAGGATGATAAGACAGCTGAACACAAGTTCAAGGAACTGAACGAAGCCTATGAGGTTTTAAAGGACGACCAAAAACGTGCCGCTTATGACCGCTATGGTCATGGAGCTTTCGATGGTCAAGCAGGATTTCGGCCTGGTGGTGGTGCTGGAGCTGGAGGATTTGGGGGCGCTGGCAGTCCGTTTAGTGACATTTTTGAAGAAGTTTTCGGTGATTTCATGGGAGGCATGCGTCGTGGAGCCGGTGGCACTCGAGCTGAAGCCAGCATGAGTCAGCGAGGATCTGACTTAAAGTATCGTCTTAAAATTACCTTAGAGGACGCCTTTCACGGCACACAAAGCAAAATAAAAATTTCAACTTACGTAAAATGCAGTTCGTGCACAGGCAGCGGTGCTGAAAAAGGCTCGAAAATTATTACCTGTAATTCCTGTCATGGTCATGGAACTGTGCGCATGCAGCAAGGGTTCTTTACCATTGAGCGCACGTGTACCACCTGCGGCGGCACCGGAAAGAAAATTGAAAAATCTTGTACAAGTTGTTCTGGGACAGGCAGACGCCTTGACGACAAATCTTTAACCATTTCCGTTCCAGCAGGTGTTGAAGATAACACCCGCATTCGGTTGGCCGGCGAAGGCGAAGCAGGGCTGCGTGGTGGGCCAGATGGCGATCTTTACGCTTATATCGAAATTAGTTCCCATACATTTTTCGAACGGGACAGTGATGATCTTCATTGTCGTTTTCCGATTCCCATGACTACAGCCACACTTGGTGGATCTATCGAAGTTCCTACGATAGAAGGAGGCCGTGCTAGAGTCACTATCCCTGAAGGCACGCAATCTGGTGCTCAATTTCGCCTAAAAGGCAAAGGGATGTCGATCCTGAGACGAGGCAGCCGTGGAGATATGTTTATCCATGTCTTTGTGGAAATGCCAGTTGGTCTCAATAAAAAACAAAAAGAAGCCTTATACAAATTTTCAGAGCTCCTAGAAGATAACCATCATAGTCCCGAAACTGAAAAATTTTCCGAAAAACTCAAAAAATTCTGGGGATCTTTTCGTTCCTAATCATGAAGCTCCCTTTTTGACTGTTGCTCTTTTTCAACATTCTTAAAGATTCCCCCTCTTTTTATGCATCAAAGGTTTGATTACGCCCAAAAGGGGAGTATTTTGAACAAGCTTATATAGTGTTTTAGAAAATTTATTGTTTGTTTTTAATGGGATTTTCTGAGAATCATATTAAAAATAAAAGTAAATATGAAAAATGAACAAAGGGGAAATTTAGGAATGAAATTGAAATATGCTTTAGGGCTTTTCTGTGCTGCTGGTGCTCTCTTAGGAAGCGATGTTGCACAAGCCGTAGAACCCGGTAAATGGTATGTGCGCGCAGGCGCTGGTTACGTATTTCCAGACAACACAACACTTTCTGCTTCAGGCACAACTCCAGGTATCCGTTTCAATCGCGTAAAATTGAAGGGTGGATTCCATGGTGAATTAGCGCTGGGTCGTCATTTGATGGGCAGCATTAACCGCACGATTGTTGTACGCTCTGAATTAATGTTTGGCTATCAATATCGTAAATTGAGCGATGGTTTCGTAACTGAGAACAATGCAGCTGGCGCACAAGTTGCACAAAAAGTTGGCGTTGAATCCAAAGTACAAAGCTTCATCGGTATGGCAAACCTCTATTTCGACTTGATCGAATGGTATCGTTTCGTACCATACGTAGGCTTTGGTGCTGGTATTTCTGGCAATAAAGTGAACGGCATTAACTTTACAAATGCGACAGTTAACAACGCTTTGCAAAACTTTAACATTTCTGGCCGCACTGAAACCAAGCTTGCTTGGCAGTTAACTGCTGGTACAGGATATCGTTTCACCCAGAACCTAACCGGTGATCTTTACTGGCGCTATATGAACTTGGGTAAAATCAAGACAAGTAACGTTACAACTCCTGCTGGTTTGGGCGTTGGCACACTTGCTGGCAACCTGAACTCACACAGCGTCATGGCTGGTCTACGTTACGCTTTCTAATTTTAGAAAGAGTATAATTTTAAAGGGGTCCTTTTGGACCCCTTTTTTATTTAAGGCTTTGATTAACCTCTTTTAATTCCCCTAAAACAAGCTAATATGCTTGTAATGCATATCAAAATTTAGGGGGAATGAATGGTTGCAGCTTCGAGTAAAATCAAGGAATTACAGTCTAATTCAGAACAAGATATAAACGCACTTTTTGATCGCATTACCAACCAAGGTATTCAATACCTTGATTTTCGTTTCACCGATTCAAGAGGTCTTTGGCACCATATGAGTGTGAAAACGACCTCCATTGATGCTGATATGATCGCCAACGGCATTACTTTTGACGGTTCTTCTATTAAGGGTTGGAAAGAAATTGACGATTCCGATATGACCTTAAAACCTGATATTTCTCATGTGGTAAACGATCCCTTTAGTGAATCGCCAACGCTTATTGTCTTTTGCAATATTCACGATCCGAAGGATGAGACACCCTATACCCGTGATCCACGCTCTATTGCTCTCCGGGCCGAACAATTTTTAAGACAAAGCAAAGTGGCTGATAAAGCCTATTTCGGGCCTGAACCTGAATTTTTTATCTTTGATAAAGTCGAATTTGATTGTAACGCTCAAAATGCTTTTTATCGCATCCACTCAGCAGAAGGATCCTATACAAATAACCAGACCTTTAAAGGCATAGATCAGCCAACCTTAAGTCATCGTCCTCTTCCTAAAGGCGGATATTTCCCAGTGCCTCCTATCGATTCTGAACACAACTTAAGGGCAAAGATGCTTTCCACACTCGCCGATATGGGTGTCGCTGGTGAAAAACATCACCATGAAGTGGCTGCGGGACAACATGAGATTGGATTTTCATACGACTCCCTAACGCGCACAGCTGATAATCTGCAAATTTTTAAATACGTTGTTCATAACGTAGCCGTTGAGAACGGTAAAACCGCTACTTTTATGCCAAAACCTATTTTTGGCGATAATGGTTCAGGCATGCATGTCCACCAATCTTTATGGCTTAATGACGCCCCCATATTCCCAGGCGACAAGTATGCCAATCTTTCAGAATCTGCACTCTATTACATTGGTGGAATTCTTAAACATGCACGCGCCCTAAACGCTTTTACGAATCCAACAACCAATAGTTACAAACGTTTGGTTCCTGGATATGAAGCGCCAGTCTACCTGGCATACTCCGCTCGCAATCGTTCAGCAGCTGTTCGTATTCCCCACATTCTTAATCCAAAAGCAAGACGTATTGAAATTCGCTTTCCAGATCCATCTTCCAACCCATACCTTGCTCTTTCAGCTATGCTTATGGCGGGCATTGATGGGATTTTAAATAAAATTCACCCCGGAGAAGCCATGGATAAGAATCTTTACGAGTTTAAACCCCATGAACTAACGCCCGATATCATTATGTCTGGTTCTTTAAAAGAAGCCCTGATGGCTTTGGATCAAGATCGTGAGTTCTTAAAACGTGGGGATGTTTTCACTGATGAGCAGATAGAAGCCTATATTGCTCTTAAAAATGAAGAAGTGCTGGCGGTCACAGAAGTTCCTCACCCGAAAGAATTTTCACTCTACTACAGCTTATAAAACAAATTTGCTGAGGGTCACCTTGACCCTCAGATCTAACTCTCTAAAATTATTCTTAAAAAATAAATCCTTAGTTTTCACTCTATTTCAAAAAAATCCTTGATCATTTTCGAAACTCAGGTCATGGTGATGACGATTTGGCGATAATCCTTATTGAATAAAGGACATGTTAATGACAGCCTCTAGTCTTTCAACAAAAGAATCATCTAAAGAAGCTTGGCTTTTCCTCAAGCGTTGGATAAAGCATCCCCTGCGTCTCGGAGCTATTGCGCCTTCGTCAAGCGCTCTCGCTGAAAAGATCGCCAATCAAGTAAAATTAAAAGATGATCAGGTTGTTGTAGAGCTGGGTGCTGGCACCGGAAGTCTCACGCGTAAATTGATTCAACACGGCATTCCTTTAGATAGATTGTATATTCTAGAATTGGACCCTGAACTTTATAGCTTTCTAAAATTAGCTTTGCCTAATGCTAATGTCATTCACGGCAATGCTATTGATTTGGAAAAACTTCTGCCGCCTCACTGTGTTGGCAAAGTTTCTACGATTATTTCCGGTATGCCTGTCTCAACAATGCCTTTTAAACTTCAAAAAGCAATTATTGACGCCGCTTTTAAAGTTATGTCTGCAGACGGAGAAATTGTACAATATTCCTATCGCCATACTTCCCCCTTACCTGCTAACCGATTTGGCTTAGACAGCAAAAAGCTGGGAATTACATTTAAGAATATTCCTCCAGCGACAATTTGGCGTTATCAAAGAACAGCTCAAGCAGCTTAACCAAAGCCAAAATCCATCGATAGTGATGCAGTAATCTGCACACTTGTAATAAATGTTGTGGATTACCATATGTCCAACAGTGATTTTTTTTTATTCATTGTTGTAGGCAGTATATCCCATGTCCAAAAAATTTCTTTTCTTCACAACTTCCTTGATTAGCATCATAAGTTCTGCTGGCTTAGAGGCCACATCAACTTCAGCCAAGTCCATTATTCCTGCCTCTATTCTTTTAAAGCAAACTCACAAACCTTTAACAATCATCGATTTACATAAGATCACTGAAGAAACTAAAAAGAAGCTTGTTCTTTTAGTTTTAAAAGAATTGATGATTGCCCGCGCGCAAGAAAAGGAAAGAAAAGTTCATCGCTATAATTTCTCTGGTGAACCTACTTTGAATGGCCGTTCAGCACGCCCCTTAGTTGATTCTTTTGGAAACCAAATTCCAACTCATTCTTTTGATCGTCAATCAACAAGATCCCAAGAATATGTTACATCATCTGAAGCAGAGAATTCAAAATATAGAGTTCTAGAGTCTCACAGCGAAAACGCAGAATCTTTATCTCTCAAAACCCTATCTCAAGAAGGGTCTACGAGCTCAAATAATAATTATCTAGACTCAGATAATCAAATAACATCTGAATTATCCCGAAACAATAGTGCCATGATTGATCTACAATCACACGATCAAAATGTAAGCACCAATGAAAAAGCAACACATATTGACTATTATTATGATGAATTCACAGGTGGTTACTATAGCAATGGTCATTGGTACTATTCTAAAGAAACCTACAACAGGATACTCCAAGACTTAGATAGTGAGATCCTATTGGAAGAATTGTTGGGGGGAGACCCAAAACCACTTCTTAAAAAGCGTGAATTAATAGAAGCGCAAGCAGGTGTTGATCAACCCGTAATCGAAAGATTACGTCTCCATGGACGTCCCATGAATGTACGTCCTGTCGACGCTGATCAACCTGCAGCAGTTAATAATGTTGTGGACCTGTTTGCAAGAGCAAAAGTAGGCAGAAATACCCCCCCTCCCAATAAGGATGAGACACGTCCAAAAATTGAAAGCTCAGTCAAAAAATTCCTTGAAAATAGTGGTATTATTTTACCTAAAAATTCCCCTCTGATTGACTCAATTACCAATGTTGTTCAACGACTAAAGGCCTTAAGACCAGAGACCCCTATCCAAGCAATCATTGAGCCCTTAGTTGCGGGATTGAACACTATGTTCGTAGATAAATCAAAACATGTTACGAGCGATCCAGAGAAATTTGATGTCATTTCAACATTGATTGACAAAAAACTATCCAAGGAATTTGAACCTTATGCTGGCCTCTTTCAGGGCAAAACAGCTCTTTATTTTCGCAAGAAACTCAAGGAGACCGATACCTTAGAAGATTCAACACTTACTGATGTTGTCAATGAAGCCATTGCTACGGTCAAAGGATCTTCAATTCCAAATCCAGCACAATTTGAAACCAATTTTGATGATGTTGCTGAATTCAAAGCCTATCTCATAAAAGTCTTAACTCCCTATGAATCTTCTTTTGCTGAACTCGGCGGAGTCAAAGGATATGTCACTGGAAAATTGGAAACTCTCAAAGATTTGAAAGATCCAAGCGTTAATCTTGTTCTTGATGAAGTAAAAGAGATTGTTAAAGGTTCTACACTTACATTGTTAACACCAGAATCGACAAGTCCTCGAGACATATACCTTGAGATCATAGATACCTCGTTAAGACCTTATGCTGCCTTTTTCGTCGATAAAACACCTCAAGAATATTTCGAGGGCATCGAAGACCTGAAGTCTCAAGACGCATCCGAAGCATATAAAGCTATCTCCAATATCATTAAGGGAGCTAATTTTGAGCTTCCAAAGCCTCAAGATTTCAATACGATCGAACAATATATAAAAGCTGTTGCTCAATCAATTACGCCCTATGCAGCCGTTAATCCAAGACTGAAGGATCCTCTAAAATTTGTCACAGAGAAATTCGCTGGCATTAAGAAAAAAGATGTTGAGAAAATTTCCACAGTAATTTCTTCAATTCAAAAAATCTTGGGATCTTTCCGTCCCTTAGAGCCAAAGGTTTATAACTTTAAAAATGAATTTATTAAACGTCTCGCAGCTCAGCTTACCCCATTTCAACATAGCTTAGGCGTGCCAAATGTTTTTAAATTTGTCCAAGCAAAATTCCAAGACATTGATTTGTCAAAACCTGCTGCGACTATCTTAATTCAAGAACTCGAATCTGAATTAAAAAAATTCACTGCTCCGGATGTAACAAATTTTGCGAAATCACAATATCTAGCACTTGTAAAACTGCGCCTTGATACAGCTGAATCAGAATTAAATGCGTTCAATTCCAGAGGGACTAAAACGCCATCAAAAACTTTGGGAGACAGAGTTATTGAAAAGCTAAAATCCCTTGACCTTAATACTCCTGAAGCTGCTGACGCAATTAAAGAAGGCCAACTTGAAATCATCAAAAGAAAATTTTTGGTTGATTTAAAAGAGTATTCTGATCTGACCGGCCTCATCCCTGCATTGGCTAAAAAACTGCGCGATCATAGTGTTCTTTTTGACAAAGACCCTGAAAGATACCTAAGAGATAAAGTAAAAACACTCGGGATCAAAGCTGACATATCTAAAAGTGAGATTGAGCTGCAAATCTTATTGGATGAGATTGCAGAAAAGATTTACGCCATTCCTTTATCAGCCAAGGATCAATTTAACGAAAAAGAATTGTTTATTGATAGTTTAGTTGATTCAGTCTCTCGCTACCCAACCATCCTTGGCGGCAAAACAGCTCGTGAATACCTAGTTGATCGCTTTAAGGGTGTTGACAATATTCATACTCTCAACGCTCAAGAAGTTCTCTTGGGAATTGAGAAATCAGTTCAACAAATTAGCTATTTGCCAGATCCAAATGCATTTGAGCGAGAAGAATATTTAGTAAAATTAAGAGAAGCATTGCTCCCCTATCAAGAAGTCTTTCAGTATATACCTTTACCGAAAGAAGAAGCCCCAAAACCAAAAGTGGAAGAGCCACAACTAAGCTTTGCTGAGCAATTAAAAGCGCGTCAGAGAAAAGCTACTGCACAAAAAGAAGCAGCTGTTGAAAATCCTCTTGATAGCTATATAAAGCATATCTTTGAGAATATTCCTGACCACAAATCACCTGAAGCATTCAGAGCTCTGTCTAAAATGAACGAAAACATTCGTCTCATCGAAGGGATTAGTGCAAGCCTTAATGACGGTCATAACCGCTATTTAAACCATGGCGTTATTGACAAAGATGTTCTCATTGATGACTTAGCTGAAAAACTCCACAGCCTAAATGGCTTGTTTTCTGACTCTAGCTTGAAAGAAGCATTAGCAACAAGATTAACACTTCAATCAGCTAAAAAATCTTCTGATATCATTGATCCAATTGTTGATGAGATTATGACAAGAGTTATTGGTAAAAGTGCCAATGATTTCGTTATCAACTTAAAAACCCATTTCGGTGCTAAGGCTCAAAAGCTTATTAACGAACAGCTTTATAAAGATCCAAAAGTATTCATTGATCGTTTTGCTTTAATTCTAACCAATTACCCCCATTTTCTGGGAATTGCTCCTGTCGCCAAGGTACATCCAGATTATAACAATCATCAAGAACAACTCTTAAAAAGAGCCCATGAACTTTTGGAAGGCGAATTTCAGGCATTGGATTTCCAAAGCATTCCATTCCTGCAGAAAATTCAAGAAATCGAGAATCACGTTTTTGAATCTTGTTTAAAAACATTGTTTGAGTCCAAAAAAGCTGGTCTGAAAACTTACCTGATCAACACTGTCCTTAAAAGGGGCGAAGACAGTGATCTAGGGTTTTATTTAAACGCTCTGCGATCTGCGATTCAACAAATTGAACCCATTGCTTCAGGGGCCTCTGTTGACCTAGAAGGTGACAAAACTTTGGCCACCAAAATTTTCTTATCAGAGCGTTCACGATTTTTCCAAAGTCTTGGTCAAGAAGAGACGGAATCAGCTGAAAGTTCTCTTAAAAAAGCAAAAAAAGCGAATGCGATTAAAGCTTTCTCTGCTCTCATTAATCGCAGCTTAGATGTTGTGGTAAAGGATGAGGAGCAAGAGGCGCCCCAAGGGTTTTCTGCAACAAGTCCAGATAGTACAATTCGTAACTATTTTCTCATTCAACCCTTTGCTAAGGTTCGCCTTGCAACAAATATGGATGCAGAAATTCCGGAAGATCTGATTGCTCGTTATAAATTTAGTGAGTCAGAGCGTGAAGAAATTAAAGACTTTGCTTTAAGTCTTTTAGTTTCTAAAAGCATTCAAGATCCAAGTTTTAAATTGGAAAGCACTGTTGATGGCAAAGGTAAAAAAATCCTTGATCCTGAACATACTCTTTATACAGCCTCTCTCTATCTAAATTTAGCTATTGAACAGCTATACCCTGAGGATGTCAGGCGTGTCCATGTTCCGTCAAAACCTGTTAAACAAGTATCAGCAAATGTTGAATCCTATGAATTGCTGCCATTAACAACGCCGCTTATCAAAGAAGATCTTAATGGCGTCATTGAAGATATGGCACGGAAAACACAGATTACGTTACGTTCTAATGCTGAAAAAGAGTTAGAGAAAAAATCCTTAAAAGCCCAAAAAACTGGGGATAAAAAACTTGCAGCACAAGTTTTGCTTAAATCGTATATCTTGTCCACTTTCGATAAACCTTTAAGCTATTTTCAAGCCTTGGCACTACAAAACAGCTCAAATCTGCGTGGTTTGATTTTGGGTCTGGTTAATAAATTGGATAAAAACAAAACACGTTATGGGTGTGATCTTGAAGAAAAGCGTGAAGCCATAACCGATGCGCACTTTATGCGCGTAAACTCTTTTGTCACCGGTCTCGATGCAAAGCTTGGTAAAGTTTTGAAAAAAGAGAAAATCACCCTTAAAGAAAAAGCTTTTGAAGAAATCCTGAGTGTTGCAGGAGGTTCCTTAGAGGAAAAAATAAAAACCCTTAGAGTGCTTTCTGATAAGGATTTACTTGAGCTGCACAATAACATTTTAGGTCCGAATGACAGTGATGACATTGTTGAATCCCTCACGAAAGTTGATATGGGTGTTCGAGATCGTATGGAGCGTATTTTAATTCAGGCTTTTGATCGCTATCAGAGCATAGAAGATGCAAAAGCTCTGAGTATTCCCGAAGAAGCGATTGGTATCATCCAACAATTAACGGGTAAGGATATCTCCCTCTCTGACCGATTAGAAGAGCTCGAAAGTTATGACGATGAAAAATTGATTAATCTTTACAACTCAACCATTCCTGTGGGCACTGATAAAAAAGCGCAAGTTGATAATGATCTCGTACGTTATTTGGTCACTGCAGTTCGTTATGCAAATGCAAAGGAAATGAAGCCTGAAGTTAATTTTGAAATTTCCGATCTTTTCATTTATCTCATGAAAAATAAGGGAAAATCTGAACACAAAATTGATATCGAATTCACTAAAGATAGTGGCTCTGGATCTTCTAAATTAAGCAGCCAAGAAATGGATGATCTTGATTTAAATTTTGTGAGCGCTCTGTTATGGGAAAAGAGAGCAAAGGTTCTACAAACAAAGTTAGATCGTGAACGCTGTGAAAGAGAATTAGCACGTAAAACAAAAAGAGCTCAAGAACAAGAAATTGACTCAATTCGTAAAATTCTCACTACTGATATTGGAAAGTTTACCAAGTCTGTTTCAATAGAAGGTGAGCAAGAAAACTTCCTTGAGAATCTCAAACAAAGTGAGGCGTTGCGTCAAAGACATTTGCAACGTTTGAAAAATCTCAATTCTCAAAAAGCACAAAAATTACTCGAAAAAGCTGATAAAAAAATCAAAAAAGAGCAAAAAAAACTTGAAGAAGAAAGACTTCGACTCGAAGCTGAAAGATTGCGACTTGAGGAAGAAAGATTAAAGCTCGAAGAAGAAGAAAGACTCAAGCGCGCAAGTGAAATTGTCGTTGAAGAAACTGGCAATCTCGAGGGGAGTATGCCTCCACCTCCACAGATGAAAGGCACTATACCCCCTCCTCCGGGAAACATACCTCTACCTCCACAGATGAGAGGACACGTGCCGCCACCTCCTAATAGGGCATCAACATCAGCCCCGAAAAAGACTTTTGGCAGAGGCACTGCGACTCAGAAAGTTGAAAGCACAAAGGCTGTACAGGTTGTCAAAAAAATTGATGATATGTCTCCCCAAGAATTATTGGCTCTTACGCAAGAGGAGATTAGTACATATCTAGCTGAAGAATCGATGCAAAATACAATTACAGAGATTACTTTAACTTTGGCAACAAAAGGTGTGCCCATTAAAACGAATGCTGTTCTAGAAGAAATTTTGAATTTCTATCTGGCTGCAAAAGCGATTAATAAAAAAGTGTCCGTAGAAATGGTTGCAGACGCTCTGGCCTCTGACTTAAAAAGCGGAATTTTTACAGCCCTAGCCGTAAAAGACAAAAAGGAGCTCGAAGAAATTGTTAAGACCTCCGTTCAAAAAGTATCAACAGCAATGGGGAAAGAAGAGTTCTTTCAATCAATTGCCTTGCTGATGGAGCCTTTTAAAGCGCTTTACCAAAAAGATCTTTTGACAGTTGTAAAAGGCATATCAGTGGCGGAAAACCGTCCTGTCTATAAGACTGAATCGCCAGCCAACTTTGAGGAGCTCAACAAAACTGATCAAAGCAAACTTGAGGATATTCAGCTTGAGACCAGAAGGAGTTACCGCAATGTATGGGAGCATCTGGATCTTGTAAATATGAATTCTCGTGATATTAGCTGGTACATCAAAGCTTTGGTTGTCAAAGGATTTACAAAGGGTGGAAAAGATGCACTTTGTGAACGCATAAATTCTATTCTCTTGGTCCATATCGTTGATGAAAAGGAAAGATTAGCAGCACTTTCTCGAATCAAAGAAAATCTGTTGAGAGATCTTCCTGATGGAGCGGATTCTATGAGCATCAAAGCCTTAGAAAAAGGCTTTATGGACATGATTGAGATGGATGATACATTCGCAAATTATGGTCATTTTATGAATGCGATCCGCGATACTTTAGAAAATGTAGAAAGCCTTACAAGAAGCGCCATAAGTGATTTAGGAACCAATAGCGTATATTGTGCAAAGATTGCCCATGAGATGGTTCTTGAATTTTTCGAAGCAGCACGTACAGGAAAGGTCATTGATCCTCTTAAATTCCGTGAGGAAACTGATCGCAAAATTATCGAAAAAGGATTTGATGATCTTTTGAAACATTGCTCCACTGTCAGTGGTGCAAGCAAATATGCTGATAGTTTTAAAATCATTGCTAAGTCCATCTTTGATCCCAATAGCTCTGTGTTCAAAGGTACGACCTATACGAAGGAAGAAATTGATCAACTCTATTTCCACGTAAAGCGTATGTTCTATGCACGTGCTCATGCATCAGGCGAACTCGTATTATTCAACATAAGCAACTTGGATGAATTCAATCGACAAATTCGCCCTTGGATTAATATTGCGATCAAGCAAACCATGGAAGGTCGAGATCCTGTCGTTGAACTCAAAAAAGCTTATTCTGAAAACAGTGAGATTAACTACGATAAACTCGAACAAAAGATGTCTACATCTCTGTACGCGAGTTTCGTTGAGGCATTAGCTTATGAAGATGTCATCGATATGGCGACAAATCTTATGCCAAAGGGTCTTGCAGATCTTGTTGAGAGTTTCAAGCCGGATGAGTTGTTGGAAAAAGCTATATCAGCGTTACAATCAATTAAGGAAGATATCACTGAATTTCAGATCTCTTTAACGACGGATATTCGCTCAAAACTTCTGGCACGCTTTAAAGAGCGTACAACAGCCTTAGTTGATAAAATCTCCAGTGATGCTGCCATTAAGAAAGCTCTTGGTAGAGAAAAGTTTGACCTTTTGCCAGATTTCCGAGAAAAGCTGGGGGAACCTTTTGATCCTTCAACGCTAGGCAGTGATCGGGAAAGACTTGAGCTTTATAATTCATTGGTTCCTGAAACTGCGAGTGAAAAAAACTACTCTTCGTTTGTTGGTGATCGTATACATCGTATTATTGATCTTGCAAAACAGGTCGATAATACATCGACATCCCTTGACTTTACTTTCTATGATTTCATGCGTGAAATATACGGTTTAGGGTCCGCTAAGTTTAGCCTCATGTTAACAAACGAAGTAACCAAAGCAAAAGAAGGCGTTGATGTAACTTTGTCCCTTTTGCAAATTCCTGTGGTTGCGCGTTATATCTGGCAAAACCGTGAGATGGAAATTGCTGACTGTAAAGAAAAAGCCGCCAAAAAACTTCAAGAGGAAAAGAAGAAGGAAGAGATCGGCGAACGTATCTTTGGAATTCTGACCAGCCTTCTTCCTATGGTTGATTGGAGCAAAGAGCCTGAGACAGATGCTAGCGAAAAAGATGGTCTTACAAAGACCTCAAATTCAAGTCATCTGCAAGATAAACGTGAAGAAGTATTTTAATGTGCTGCTTTCAAGATTAAAGACAGGCACCAGAGAGTTTGAATTGAATACTTAAACGTCATAGGTTGATTTTATGACAAATGTTCAAATTTAATCTTTGGTGTCTTATTTTATCGGATTTTTCAGTGATTTAACTTCTTCTTTCTTTTTTGTAGCCCTTTGCTTTGACTCGTGTTATTGTAAGGCGTTGTAATTTGTTAAACTTTTTCTTTAAGGAACTCTACTAATGGCTACCGGTACTGTTAAATGGTTCAACCCAACCAAGCGCTTTGGATTTATTCAACCTGATGATGGATCAAAAGATGCGTTTGTACACATTTCTGCTGTTGAAAAGGCAGGTCTTCGTACATTACAAGAAGGTCAAAAAGTTGAATACACTCTAAAAGACGAGAATGGTAAGACAGCAGCAACTGATCTAAAACTAATCGACTAAGAGATTCATACCTATTTTCTAAAATTTTGAATATGAGCCTAGGACTTAATCCAGGAACTAATTTAAAATAACCTAAAACCCCTCTAAAGAGGGGTTTTTTATAGGATTAAAAAAACTTTTTCCGCTTCCAGGGACGTTGTGTTTTTGCTTTGCGCCATTCATAAAGCAAGCTCCCTCCAATCGTAAGAGCCAAAAGACCATACTGCACAACTTCTGGAGAATAATAATAAGCCCAACGTGCCGCTTCTCTTGCTGGCATCTCATATCCCGTCACACTTTCAAAACATGACAGTGTTGCAAACACACTATTTGAAAGATCAATACTCACAAAGTCACCTATCGTCTCTGAGAGATACGGAAGACCCAAAACCGTTGCTGTCGACCATAAGGCTCCTTTCGTCACCTCCCACCAAGTTGCTTCATACCTTTGGTGAATCCGACCAAAGGGATGTACATGACGACTTACTTGAGCGATCGGTTCTGAAATTAAAAAGCTTAATCCTATGCGACCAGCAACATTTGTGATGGTCGATGTGCGGGGCAGAACATGATCAACAATTGTATAAGAAATTTGACTCACAACCGCACGACGATTCAGAGAGACACTTTCAGTCACTCGGTCTTCAGTGAAGCTTGCTATCGTTGACGAATAAAATAAACCATAGACAAAGAATCCCAAAAAAAGCCTTTGGAAAATTTTATCCATCCCAAGTTTTATTTTAGTGATGGATGAATAAGGGAATCGGACAACGTTCAATCAAGTCAAGCGTACTTGAGCCAAAGAGAACCTCGCGAATCGTTGGATGACTAAAGGCGCCCATCACAATAGTCCCCGATTTGAATTCATCGATTTTCTCTAAAATAATCTCGGCGGGTGATCGTCCATCATCAATGGCATGAACAGTACTTTTTAGCCCATGTTTTAGACAAATGTCATAGGCAGCCTGCGCAATTTCAGTGGCTTTTTCAACTTTTTTATGGATTGTCACAATATCAACAGCTTTCCCTAAACCGAGCCCCAAAAGAAGAAACATATGCAAAGAACGGGCTGCTTGTAGACTCCCATCATAAGCAACCAAGATACGATCTCCTTTAGATGCATGCTCAGGAACAACCAACAAAGGTCGTGGATTATCACGCGCTACCTGTTTAACAGTTAAGTCATTAGCCTTTTCTAACTCAAAGTGAAATTCAGTTGTTTGACCAATAACAATCAAATCATGTCGATGGGATAGATCTTCAATGATTCGAGCGGGAGATCCTTTTTCCTCAACGTAACGAAAGGCTACTTCAGCATCGCTACATTTTTTTGCAAATTTTTTAAGAGCCTCTGATACATGCCTATGTTCTACTTCAATTTCTTCTGCTCCATAGACAGAATAAGCAGTGCCCACAAAGGGTTCTGGGAGAGGCTCCACGATCCAAGTAATATCAAGAACGCCTATGCCAGTAATCTGGGCCTTCTTCTCTTTAGCAATCTTAACGGCAAGATTTTGCGCTGCCACTCCCGCATTTGAACCGTCAACGACGAGCATAATTGATTTCAGCACATTAACCTCCGTTACAATTTTTTTTGATCTCTTAGGATAAATTATAGAGAATCTTTATCTATCGTCAAAGAGATGATTTTAAAATGTCTTAATTATTAGGAGAAAATGGCTTTTTTATATAGTTCCTAAGTTTTAAAATCTTTTCAACTCCCAACAAATGAATAGGAAAATTCATGTAAAGTGGAATCTTTGTTGGATTATCTAATTCTAAATTAATCTCTACGAGAGAGTCTTTAGCCTCCTCAACCTGATCTTCTCGCAGAAAAGCAATCCCCATATTTTCGCGCAGAGCACAAAGAATACCCTCAGCAGAACTCATAATCATAGGAGGATAATGAGATTTCATAGACTTTTTTTGTCTCTTTAAAAGACCTCCCTCATAGTCATCATTAACACGGGATAGATTCGCTGAATTGCTAATCAACCGATGATCCTTCAGATCATGAATTGATTGCGGTGTTCCGTGTTCAGCAAGGTACTCTTTTGAAGAAAACAATTTGACTTCAAAGCTGCGAATATAACTTTGCAAACATTGGTAAGGCGCTTGTTCTTGAGGTCCTATCAAAACGTCGAATCGATTGCTATCGAATGGTTCATCGTCTTCAATGATATTAATGTTCACCTCAGGATAATCACGCATAAAAGGCTCCAAGGTTTTTATGAGCCATGGACTTGTCCAGGTTTTCGCGACCATGATATCGAGCGATCCACATAAATCATAATTTTTGTTCGTTAAAAAATGACGTAAGCGCTCTCCTTCTTGAAAAGTTTTGTGAGCAAAACGATAGAGTTCGTTCCCTTGTTTCGTAAGCAAAACGCCTCGTCGTTTACGTTCAAAAAGCCTTGTATTAAATGTCCTCTCTAAATCGATAATTTGACGGCTTAAACTTGATTGATTAACGCGCATTGATTGGGCAGCATGAGTAAAACTCCCAGCTTGAGCCACACGGTAAAAAATATTAATTTTATTCCAGTCCATGGATCTATTCATGGATCCCCCCCAGCGCTGATCATAGAAATCCTGAGGGATATTTGTCAACAAAAATGTTACATTAATCAAGAAGGACTGTCAGAAGCCGCTTTCTTTAAGAGTTTTCCCCTGTCTTCAGAATCATCATCTTTCAATTCCATAACTTCTTTCACCTTCTTAGCAAGATCTTTTAGGTTAAAAGGTTTTGCAAGAAAATGAATATCCCCTTCTTGACGCAGTTTTTTACGGAAAGAGTCTTCTGCATAGCCTGAAATAAAAATGATTTTAAGGTTAGGATAAAGAGAGAGGGCCTTGTTAGCCAACGTAGGACCATCCATATTAGGCATGACAATATCAGTGATCATCAAATCGATATTAAGAGATTTACTCTTTTTATGTTCCTGAAGAATACTCAGGCCTTCCTCTCCTGTACTCGCTTCGATAATTTCATACCCTTTATCGCGAAGAGCGCGCGAAGAAAAGAGCCTGACCGCATCTTCATCTTCTACCAATAAAATTGTTCCTGCGCCCGTTAGATCACGATGAAACTGGGTGGGAAGCTCAGGATCCATATTCGTTGATGTTACTTTCTCAACTGTCTCACTATAACGAGGCAAGTAAATTGTAAATTTTGTACCTTTTCCTGGTTCTGATTCTGCAAAAATATACCCATCTGTTTGTTTAATAATACCGTAAACAGTTGAGAGACCAAGACCTGTTCCTGATCCCATTTCCTTTGTGGAAAAGAACGGATCAAAAACTTTATTAACATGTTCTGGGCTTATTCCATCACCATTATCAATGACTTCCACGACCACATAATCCCCTTTGGGAATTACTTCATGTCCCGATTGCAGAGGATGGTCCAAATGCTTATTGCTTGTGCAAACGGCAATTTCACCATTTTCTTTGATAGCATCGCGGGCATTAACAATAAGATTGATGATCACTCTTTCAAATTGTCCCTGATCCACTCTCACAAGACCAAGATCTCGTCCATGAACAATTCTAAGGCTAATGGATACTCCAATAAGACGCTGCAATAAGACAGAAAGGTTTGAGAGTGTATCAGAAATGTCCAAAACCTTTGGTTGTAAGGCTTGTTGACGAGAAAATGCTAAGAGTTGACGCACAAGGTTTGCTGCACGATTAGCATTTTGCTTAATCTGCATAATATCCGTAAAGGATTGATCTCCCGGAAAGTGCCGCGAAAGCAGTAGATCACAAAAACCTATCATCGCTGTCAAAAGGTTATTGAAGTCATGGGCAATGCCGCCTGCTAACTGCCCTAAGGCTTGTAGCTTTTGAGACTGCATCAATTGAAGTTGTAATTGTTTTTGCTCATAATTATCAAAAAACTGAATAAACAAACCCTTTGTGGGCAGAGATGCTTGCTTAATTAAGCTCGCATAAATAATCGCTGACGCTTCTTCTTCCCATGAAAATTGAACTTCTAAATGGGCATGCTCAGCAGTTTCGTCAATGACTTTGGTAAGGACTTGATTAAAAGATATCTGCTTTTCTTGAGGTAACAGCGAAGCCAAGGGCGTCTCAATCTGTAACGGTTGGGCCTTTAAAAAACTTTCCTTAAAAATTCTATTGTATCCCTTCACCAACAACTTATCGTCGACGATGACCAAGCCTGCAGGGCCATAATCCAATATGTCTTCTACATTCAAGCGATCAATAAATTCATTTCCTTTCAGGAAAGAGTCATTGGTTCTCTCTGGCAATAAATTTTCAATTCGCCAAAAGAAAACATTTTCTCCTAAGAATTCATAGAGAGAGAACTGTAAATATCGCGTTTTGAATCTTAAGTTATACGTTAGCTTATTTTTATCCTTTCCAGCATTCACCAAAAGGGTTTTATAGTTTTTGAGAGAATCCTCCCCATCAATGTTGTCTTCAAACGTCGAAATCCCTTTGGCCAAAATATCAGGAAACAACTTCTGAACAGCCTGACTTGCAAAGATCACGTTGTGATATTTATCCGTCAAAAGATAAATTCTGTTTGGATCTCCAAAGCCCTCAATAATATTTCTATAATGCTTACCCCGATAGGAAGGTCTATGAAAATAAAGATGGACAAGCCCCGTAAACAGAAGCAACGACACAGTCACTAAACAGAGAAAAAGAGTCAGAGACGTTTTTGGAAAAAAGTAGACAATAACGCCGCCTGTAAGAGCCACGACCAAAGCACTATACAGAGTTGGTAGAATCACTCGGTTCAATAAGACCTGATTATTCATTTTCTCCCCAATATCTCAAGAGATATTATTTTATTCTTATATCTGATAATAGATACATACTTGCTTATAAAAGCTGAGTAAATATTTAGTAAACAAAGGTAAACGATGGGCCGTTTAAAAGGTAGAAAAATAATTATTACAGGGGCAACCGGTGGCTTGGGTCAATCTGTTGCTAAAAAATTTGATGCAGAAGGTGCAGAATTAATTTTAATTGGCAGAAAAACAAAATCCCTTGAAGACCTTGATGATTGCCTCAGTAAAAATGCCCTCCTGATTCCCCTTGATCTTAAAAACACTGAAGGAATTTATGAGATGGCTGCTTCCATCGGCAAAAGATTTGGCTATATTGATGGTCTTCTTGGCTTAGCGGCAACTCTAGGAAGTCTCACACCCCTGACCCACCTGACTCCTGCTCTATGGCAACAAGTCCTACAAACCAATCTCCATGCCAATTGGCATCTCTTAAGAGCTCTTGAGCCTCTTCTTTTAAAATCTACGGGGGGACGTATCTGTTTTGCGACGGATCTCCCAGAAGAAACAGCCTATTGGGGAGCTTATGCCACAA
Organism: Candidatus Nucleicultrix amoebiphila FS5; assembly: GCF_002117145.1. Lineage (NCBI taxonomy): Bacteria > Pseudomonadati > Pseudomonadota > Alphaproteobacteria > Holosporales > Nucleicultricaceae (SeqCode) > Nucleicultrix (SeqCode) > Nucleicultrix amoebiphila (SeqCode). The sequence goes on from NZ_CP008743.1 coordinate 1,009,426, forward strand.
GCAAATCGGGCCTCAATACCATGATCAAAGCCTACTCTAAAGAAATGGAGCATTCAAAAATCAAGGTAAATCTTATTAACCCTGGTCCCCTACGCACAAATCTGAGAGCACAAGCCTTTCCCGGTGAAGATCCTTCAAAAATTGCTTCCCCAGACACAGTGACAGACATGTTTGTTGAAGCGATGGCATCTTAAAGAAAAAACTATTTTTTACCTGCATAAGGGTTTTTGGTTTTGCGAATAAGAAAACGCAAAGGAATACCAGGCAACTTGAAAGTCTGACGTAAGCTATTAGACAAATATTGCACATAACTTTTTGGCAGTTCGACAGGTTTGGTAACAAACAACGTAAAAGTTGGAGGTCGAGACTTTATTTGGGTCATGTATTTAATGCGAATGCGATTCAGACCTGAAACGGGGGGCGGATGTCTCTCCAGAGCTTCTTCTAGCCAACGATTCAGAGCACCCGTTGGCAAGCGAGAGTCCCACAGATCATAACTCTCCAGAACTTTATTCATCAAAACGTCGAGTTTCTGACCGAGCGTTGCAGAGATAGGGACACAAAAAACCCCTTTCACTTGAGGAAGGACTTCTTCTAAGCGCGCTTGAATTTCTTCTAAAGACTGGCGAGAGGATTTGTCCCATTTATTTACAGCAACAACCAACGCGCGACCTTCTTCAACTACATAAGAGGCTATTGTTAAGTCTTGCTTTTCCAAAGGTGTTTCAGCGTCAACCACAAGAACCACAACTTGAGCAAACCGGATTGCTTTCAAAGATTCACGAATAGACAACTGTTCTAAATCTTCATCAACCTTTCCACGTTTGCGCATACCTGCAGTGTCAAAAAGGCGAATTGCCCTTCTTTTATAAGTCCAATCGATTGCGACTGCATCTCGCGTAATACCAGGTTGTTCACCTGTTAAAAGACGATCTTCACCTATAAGACTATTGATCAAGGTGGATTTCCCCGCATTAGGACGCCCTACAAAAGCTAAATGAAGAGGTGCTCCTTGTTCTGATTTAGTATGTTCACTGACTGTCTCGCCAAGCAATTCCTGAAGAGCTTCATAGAGATTCTGTAGACCATCTCCATGGGCAGCAGAAATTGGCGTAGCTTCTTCAAAGCCTAAACGAAAAAAATCCAATAAAACGCCATCCGTCTTTTTGCTTTCAGCCTTATTCGCAACTAAAATAACTTTATCTTTAAAGGGTCGTAACTGTTTTGCCAGTTCAATATCACTAGACAACACGCCATCTTGAGCATCAACCATAAAAAGAACACCATCAACTAAAGAAAGCAGCTGTTGATTTTGCTTTTTGATCTGACTCTTAATTTCAGAGTCTTCAAAGCCTTCAAGACCGGCAGTATCAATAAGTTTAAAACGAAGGTCACCAAGCTGGGCATTACTCTCACGCCAATCGCGTGTCACCCCCGGTAGGTCGTGAACAATAGCCATCGCTTTACCACTCAATCGATTAAAAAGAGTCGACTTTCCGACGTTCGGACGGCCAATAATAAGAATGCGTTTCATATTACTCTAAATGAACTTATTTAACGATAAGCGGCAAGCACTGCATCATCCGTTAAGAACAACAATGTCTTATCAACAATGATGGGAGAAATAAGTGTCTGACCTGGGAGCTCTAATTTTGCTACTTCTTCACCGGTTTTAGCTGATAAAATTAAGGCTTTGCCGTTTGAGCCTGCCAAGACAAGACGATTCTCAGAAGCAAGGATTGGACCAGCCCAAAGCACCTTGCCTTCAGATTTTTCAACGTCTAGAAAACGCGGCAAAGTCTTTGTCCACACAACTAAACCTTCTTCTTGAGTTAAACAAACCAGCTCATTCTCGTTTGTCACCAAGAAAAGAAGACCGTCACTTACGGCAGGACTACGAATTCCACCAATTTCCTTACTCCACATAGTCTGTCCACGACTCAAATTAATGGCTGAAACTTTCCCGCTATTACTAATAAGGAACACTTTACCATTATCAATAACGGGTCGCGCTTTAATATGAGCAAGGGATGATACAGAGTCGACACGCGTCAATGAACTTAAGCTTTCAGACCAAAGGGGATAGCCATTATCAACTCTTAGAGCGAAGACTTCACCCGATGAATAAGGAACAACGGCAACGCCATTATGCACTGCTACATTGGCTCCTCCTAAAATACCTGCTGTCTCCATAATCCCGTTATGGGTCCACAATATTTTACCGGATTCACTCTCTAAAACATCAAGTTGGTTATTAATGGAAATAACATAGACACGACCGTCTTTCACAGATGGTGCAGCACGCACTGGAGAATTTACAGAACTGCGCCATTTTATGGCGCCCGTTTTTGGATTAAGAGCCAAAACTTCTGCATAAGCAGTTGCCACAAAAAGGGTTTCAGTATCATAAGCCAGCCCTCCACTAAAGGGTTGGCTCGCTATATTCTCTGGCCTCGAGTCCACTTCCCACTTGAGAGAACCATCCTTAAGAGAACTGGCACGAATGACACCATCACTATCAATCGTAAAAACAAGACCTTCAGCAGAAACAGGGCCATTAATAAGGCGATTTTCACCCCCAGACCCAGATCCTATATTGGCATCCCAAGCAAGCGTTAAAGATTCTCCCAATTCCACAGGAGACATGTTATGGGATGCATTACCACTGGCCTGAGGCCAACTTTCATTTGCTTCAACGTTAGAGAAATTGATTTCAATGTCTTTTGCACTGTCATCGGGTTTCAAGATCTCTTGATTGAGAAAAATTGTTTCACGTTTTCCCTCAATAACCACCTTGTCCTTCTTATCACAACTTGAGACAACCAAGGCGCTGAGGCCAAGGGCTAAAATAGAAAGCGTCCCAAAAAAATTATACTTCATCCTTGAAGAATCCTTATCGATTAAACTGCTCCAACATGGCCCGCGCCCTGAGACGTATTCCTTCAGTGACACCTTCCTCTTGGCTAAGATCCTTGAAAATCTGAAGGGCTGCTTTTGGATCCCCTTCTTTTAAATAAACTAAGCCAATAATTTCTCGAGCATTGGCGGAAAATGGACTTTTACCTTCAGCAATCGTGCGTAGTTGCTCTAGATTTATTTTACCTTGATCTTGATCCATACTCTGCAAACTTAAAACAATAACAGCTAAATCTCTGAATTTCTCATCCACCTTTTTGTCATTGATAATTTTTTCGTAAAAATCAGATATTTTGTGGGTTTTTTGATAATCTTCGCCGGCTAACCTCATTTGAGCCAAAATGCCATAGCCATTAGAAGATTCTTTTAAAAGATCCTTCAATGCTTGGTCAGCCAGTTCATGTTCCCCTTTGTCCATGAAAGTAATGACTTGATCGTATAGATTAGCGGCTCTTATTTTTTTTTGTTCGGTTCGATACTCCCAATAAATCCAACCAAAAGTCACCGTCAGCGCTATCAAAATAGCACCAATAATGTGATTGCCATAGGCACGCCAAAATTTGATAATCTGCTCAATACGGGCGTCTTGCTTGGCTTCTTCTAAAAGATCATGAATCTCACTCATAGCCTTTGCTCCAAAATTTTCTCGTACATTAACGCGAGGCGAAGCTTAAAGCAAATTTTTCTTTCAAAACCTAGTCTACATCCTGCAGATAGGCTAAATTATTCATCAAATCCGTAAAGTATTCCTTCATAAGCGTATTTACCGGCATTCATCGTAAAATTAAGATACCCAGGCTTTGCTCTTTCTCTCTCAAATAAAATCGCTTTAACCGCTTCCCAACTTGGGTCTTTCTCACCCTTGCGCGAAAGTTCCAGAAGAACATCCGCCGTTTTATAAGCAGCATCCTGACTATTCTCAGTATCCGTATACTTTTGAGCAAGCCTCTTCTCAATTTCTTCAGACGATTCTTCTTTGACGACAGGGGGCGGTACAGGAGGTGTCACAGTTGGTGGTGTACAAGAAGAAATTCCTTCCACAAATTTTTGGCGGTCTTTTTTGTCTTTGTGCAAACAATTTTTCAGACACCAATCATAATAACCTTGTTTATTAACTCCCTTTTGGCATTTGATTTTTCCTGAATTACAATAGCCCGTGCAATGTTGCAGACCTCTCTTAAAGATAAATTCGAGGCTTGGTGGCTTAGCTGAAAGGGTAACGGACCACGTTAGACCGACAACGATAAAAATCTTTTTAAGCACCCTGTCCTCCTTGTTGATTTCTAAGCTGTTATACTAAACGAAATCTTAATTTTTTCTAAAGGAAGCCCGGGTATAAACCCCGGGCTTCTTATGTTAAGCGTTCTTAATGATACGTTTTGCTTTCTTGATAAGGCTTTTTGGAAATTCAATTTTAAGTTTATCAGCACTTATTTGGTTGAGATGAAGTTCTGCTACCTTAGGATGAGATACTGAAATATCTCCGGGTTTTTCGCCGTCAAATATCCTCACAATCATCTCACCTGCTAAATAGCCTGTTTGGTACTGAGTATGACTAAGACACGCGAGCACGCCTTGATCCACAGAATCAGGATCACTAGAAAAGACAGGGATTCCCGCTTGAAAAGCTATTTGTAAAATGCCATCCATAGCTGAAAGCGCTGTATTGTCTAAGCAAATAAAGATAGCATCGACTTTTTTACCCACCAAAGCTCTCGTTGCATCAAGAACATCCTTTGATTGAGCTGCTGCCACATGCACGACTTCGATCCCCTGCTTCTTTGCTGCTTCAAGGGTAAGCTCCATCATTTTGACAGCATTAATTTCGCCCGGATTATTAATCATCCCGATGCGCTTTATTTCTGGCATGATTTCTTTCATAAGCGCAATGTCACCTTCAATGGGCGGGAAATCAGAAGCTCCCGTAATCATACCTCCCGGCTTTTTGAGAGAAGGCACAATTTTTGCGAACACAGGATCCGTGATAGAGGCGAATACCACTGGAATTATAGAACCGCGGGCTGCAGAAACAATGGTTTGGGCCGAAGGGGTTGTGATCGGCACGATGACATCGGGCTTAAGTCCTACAAATTTTTGAGCAATTTGCACGGCCGTTGCCATATTACCTTCAGGATTTTCATAAAGAATCTTAAGATTTTTACCCTCTTCATAGCCTGCCTTCTTAAGGGCATCAATCACACCAAAACGCGTCTTATCAGCAGCTGGATGAGACACAATTTGAGTAATGGCAACTATTTTTTGATTTTCGGAAGAGTGAAGATGGAAGGGGAAAAAAAGAAAAAAGGTAGGAATAATACGTGAAATGAATATCTTTACGGTTTTCGTCGGTTTGAAATTGTATGACATGATCTAAATCTTTCTTTAAATGAGTTAAACGAACAAATTGTTTGATTTAGACGCAGTCGCAGTCGTAATGAACGCATGGTAAGCTCCTATGTTTATATGATTTCAAGAAGGATTTTTTTCCTTCTTCTATACTATGAGGGGATGAAGTCAGTTTTTGTCAAGTTTTTTCATAAAAAAACTTTGAACTACTCTATAATCCTAGTCCTATTTAAATTTTTGGATAATGAAAATGCTAAAGACCTATTTTAAAAAAATTTTTGTCTCATGTTTTTTCCTGACTTTAACTTGGGATGTCCAGGGCAGCAAAATTCAAACGCTTGAAGACTTCATGACCTTTGAAACAGAACGAACCACTTTCCAACCTATCCGACTCCGTCATCTTGAGATGGTTAAAGCTCTTGAGTCAGAAGAGGAAGTTTCTTATGCACAACTTTTGACTCCTGATGAGGATAATGGCAGATCTAAATCATTACGCTTTACCCCCCTTATTACGCAACAAGAAAGCCTTTTAGAGAAGCCGTGGACAATTATCCAAGATCCAAAAGAAACCTCACGCAAGCAAACAGAAGGTTCTTTTAAGATTTATTTTGGTGTTTTTAAAAAGTCTCAAGATCCTATACCTCCTCCAAAACTCCTGGGACTTATCGATCTCTATGACTTTGAAAAGGAACATCAAGACGAACAGAAATATCTAACGATAGAGATTAAATTTGGCAAAGATTCCCGTGGACAGGGCTATGGATAAGAAGCGGTCCTAGGATTGACACGCTATTTACAAGAACAAAAATTACTCGCCCAAAGCTCTAAGGAGCCGGCAAAGACCCATTATCGCGGACTTTTAGCCATTATAAACCCTCAAAATAAAGCGTCGCTCTCCTTGTTCTTAAAAAAATCTCATTTTCGTATCGGTCAAGTCTTTGGTGATTCTGTATATACAGTGTACCCCGATATTGACGAGAGCATCCTTTCCTATGACGTCACGCTTCATGATCAACTCTGCCCACTTTTTGAAAAGTATTTGGACTCCAAAGACGAACCACCTCCCCCTAAAAAATCAAAGAAGGGTGTTCTTTCAGCTGAAGCTCAAATAATATCTCTGGCTTTTAAAAATTTGATAACGACAGATATCAGCATTTTTACCGATGCATTTAAAGATGAAGAAGAACATTTTGCACGGGCGCTCTCCTTGAATCCTGAACTTACAAAACACATCCCTGCTGATCGTCTTATTTTGATTAAGGAAATGCTTCTCAGTCATTTGAGATGGCGTAACTCAATTGCTTCTTTTAAAAAGAAAGAGGATAATAAAGCGTTTAAAAAAATGACAACCCTTTGTCGAAAAGCTTATCGACACGTTGTTCAATTAGAAAGGGGCCGTTAAGCCCCCTCGCTATGAGTGGAATTTATATTTCGCTTTTTTTAAAAGCTGCTCTGAAAAGGAAATCCCTAAATGTTTCGCTGTTTTAAGATTTAAATAGAGCGCCTTTTTCTTCGGCATGGTCACAGGCATATCACCCACATTTTCTCCTTGGAGAACTTTAACACACATCATTCCAGTCAATTCTCCCACATCCGTGTAATTAGATCCAATAGAAGCAAGCACACCTTGTTTTACCAAGTCTGGATCAGTGGAAAACACAGGGATCTTAGCTTTATGTGCAACTTTCAGAACCGAAGGAAGAGCAGAAACAATTGTATTGTCCAAAGGGATGTAGAGAGCATCAACTTCTTGGACTAATTTTTGGGCCACTTCTTTTACTTCATGGGATTTACTCGCCGCTAATTCAACAATCACAATATCCGTAGAAACTTCTTTTTTTAAGCGTTCCAGTATTCTGATCGAATTAATTTCACCGGGATTATAAAGAACCCCTATCCTTTTGAGTTCAGGTAAAATACTTTTCATAAGCTGTACTTGCTCATTAATTGGCTGTCCGTCGGTAACGCCTGAAACGTTACCGCCAGGTTTTTCAAGATTACTAATAAGGCGCGCGCCCAAAGGGTCACTAACAGCGGCAAAAATGACAGGGATTTTTTCGTCCTTCATTGATGAAACGATTGTTTGCGCTGAAGGCGTTGCAATGGCGATAATAACGTCCGGTTTAAGGGCGATAAATTTTTGGGCAATTTGTACGGCCGTTGTGATATTGCCCTGGGCATTTTCATAGATCACTCTTAGTGTGTCGCCTTCTTTGAAGCCCGATTCTTCTAAGGTCTTCAACAAACCAAGACGGGTTGCATCCAAAGAAGGATGTTCAACAATCTGTGTGATAGCGATCGTTTTTTGAGCGGAAGCGTAGACAAACTGAGGGTTAAAAATAAGTAAGAGGACGAGAAAAAACTGATGGATAAAAGACTTTAGAGGAACTTCTTTAAAAGGGTTACGCATGGTTTAGTACTTTCTTCGAAATGGTTGATACTGGGGGTTTTAAATTTTTCAGAGTTCTTTCCGTATCGACCATAATAATAAAACTTCTTCATCGGTATGCTCCATTGTTCAAGTTAATCACCCTCATAAGATAATGATGTTCGCAAGTTTTGCCAAGTCTCTACAATAGTTAAAATTTCCTCAACAAGCTCTTAAGTTTTTGAGAAGAAACCATGGAGAAAGAGTTTTTAAATAGCTAAATTAATCATTTATTAACAAGATTATTTAAAAATGCGTGCATAATTTTATTAAATTTTACCTTTATTTTAGACGCTTTCCACTAAACCATTGGAAAAATTTTACGATATTTACCTCTTTTTAATAAAAATAGCATTTAATTAGAAGTAGAACGAAGTCGGTAAAAAATAAGACCTTTGAAAGAGGGGGTAAAAATGAGAGAGAGCATTCAACATAAACTGGACCATGTACGTCCACCAAGAGTGCAAATAACCTATGACGTTGAAATAGGGGATGCACAAGAAATACTTGAGCTGCCATATGTGCTTGGCATTCTCGCAGATCTATCGGGTGCTTCTGTTGTGCCAAAAGTCCCCCTCAAAGCACGCAAATTTGTTATGATTGCTGGTGACACCTTTGATGACACCATGAAATCCATTCAACCTCGTGCAAACTTTCTCGTACCTGATTTACTAGGTGCTGGAGCAAAAGACTTGGGCATTGATTTGACTTTCCTGTCCATGGACGATTTTGAACCACTCAGCGTGGTGAAGAATATTCCTCTTCTCAAAGCTCTCTATGATGACAGGATAAAGTTAAAAGACTTGCTCGGTAAAGTTGAGGTCAATGACGCCTTGATGAACACCCTCGATGCATCCATCTCTGACAAGGGCGCTTCCTTAAAGTCCGATGATGTTGTTCAAAAAACCGAGATGGTGCAGGAACACTCAACACCTGAGTATTGTAAATCTCTGATTGAGACGTTCATTGCTCAACTCGGTAAAGCAGAAAATCCTGCAAAAGACTCAATTGGCTTTATCAGTCAGCGCATTCAACAAATTGATGAGTTAATTACAACTCAGCTCAACGTTGTGATTCATTATCCTGACTTTCAAAAACTTGAAGCTTCATGGCGAGGCCTATGGCATCTTATTACAAATTCAGATGTCAGCTCAAAACTTTTCATTCGCTTAATGAATATTACCAAGACTGAAATTACGCGAGACCTTGAGACAGCGGTAGAGTTCGACCAAAGCCAACTCTTCAAGAAAATTTATGAAGAGGAATACGGTACTTTTGGTGGTGCCCCCTATTCAGTGCTTCTTGGAGATTTTGAATTCGGACCCGGCAACGAAGATGTTGAGCTTCTCACAAAAATTTCACAAGTCGCCGCAGCAGCTCATGCACCTTTCTTAGCTGCCGCTAATTCAAGTTGCTTTAGCTTAAAAAGCTATACAGAGCTTGGGCACCCAAGAGATCTTTCAATCATCTTTGAAGGAACAGAAATGGGCAAATGGCAATCTTTCCGTGAAACAGAAGATTCTCGTTATGTCGCTCTTATGTTGCCTCATGTTCTCATGCGTATGCCTTATGGTGAAAAAGGCAAACCCGTTGAAGGACTGAGTTTCGAAGAAGATGTGGATGGGGTTGATAACTCCAAGTTCTGTTGGGGTAATCCTGCATGGTTCTTGGCTCTCAAAATTTTGGATGCTGTCACCGATTACTCATGGCCTGCAGCAATCCGAGGTGTTGAAGGCGGTGGATTGGTTGAAGAACTTCCTTACTACACCTTCAAAACAACGGATGGGGATGTTGCTTTAAAGTGTCCAACTGAAATTGCGATTACAGATCGTCGCGAGAAAGAACTCAGCGACCTTGGGTTCATTGCCCTCTGTCACTGTAAGAATCGTGATTATGCTGCCTTCTTTGGCTCACAAACAACACAAAAGCCAAAGCTATACGACATGGATAACGCTAATGCGAACGCAGCTTTATCAGCACGCTTATCCTACATGCTCTGTGCTTCACGGTTCGCTCATTATATTAAGACTATGATGCGCGATAAGATTGGTAGCTTTATGTCAGCTGTAGAGATTGAGAAATTCCTACATAACTGGCTCGCGATGTACGTCTTACTCAGTGATGAAGCTCCTCAATCTGTGAAAGCTCAGTTTCCACTTCGAGAAGCGCGCGTAGATGTATTTGACATTCCTGGCAAGCCAGGAAGCTACAGGGCAACAATCTTCCTAAGACCACACTTCCAACTCGAAGATTTAACTGCCTCGATTCGGTTGGTTGCAACTTTACCAAAGCCAGCAGCAAAATAGAGAAAGGCTTATGGACTTAAAAAATACAAAATTGAAATTAGTGGAGGAATAAATGCCAGACGTTGTAGACAAGTTACAAATACACAGAGACGAAAAACAATTCGCAGATGCACGTTCTAAAGTTGGCAGCAGCGAGGGGTTTGGTAAGGGCATATCAACACCAAACAAAATGGTGAAGATTGACGATCTAACAAAGTCGAATGTTGGAGACTCTACACAAACAGCTGACTTAAAGAACTATGTCACGCTTGTAGGGTATGATGACGGCGGTCTTTTCAAAGAAACCACCCCTAACATTGGTGGACTCTTGCGATCTTCATCCATGGTGACCATTCGCGATCCACACATTCGTATTCGTCGCGACGAGAAATATCCCGACTATCGCAAAAAATTGATCAATGGCGATAAAATCAATGAAATTAACATCGTTGAACTTGATAACATCAATGGTGTTTGGAAGATTGTTGTGAAGTACAGTATTAAAGATGTGTACTTTTCAAGCGTTGATCTTTCTAGAGACGACAATGATGAAGTTGTGATATTCTATCGTCCAAGAATTATACAAGTAACGCATACGCCCTATGATAAAGACGGTAAAGCAAAGGGGAACACGTCAACAACCTTCAATGCTGAAACAGGGCAGTTACAATAAAGGACTAGATGCCAAAGAGACCTTTAAAACAAAAAACCTTAAAGATCAAAGGGGCTTATCCGCCCCTTTTTGATCGTTTAACGGATAATGATCCCACGACCTTAAGTGAAAACATCCATGATGTTCTTCTCGATTTTGAAGGACTCAAGGCATCCCTTGAAGATGAACTAACAATGATTCTCAACACAAGACATTCTTCAAAAGATAAAGCCAAAGAAGCCACCTATGATTCTTTATCTGATTATGTTCTGCCTCAATTTTATGGGTTAAGTGATTTTTCTTGGTTTGAGGTGTCCAGTCTTGCAGGTCGTCAAAACATGGCTGAAGAAATTGCTCAAACCATCGAACATTTTGAGCCCAGATTTAAGAACGTTTCGGTCAAAATCATCGATATCAATCCCCATACGCTTGCTCTTGAGGCCCGATTAGACGGCGATATAACCTTAGGATCTTTTTCAAAAAAGGTCAGCTTCCCCATCCTCCTTGAGAATCTCATTGTTAAAGATGAGGAAAAAGCTGCTTCTTAGATTTCTTTGGCAGAAGGAAACGCTGCATTATTTTTGAGAGCGCTGCTTAGAATACTGATAAATGGTATATAAACGTCGCGCTAATGTATCGAGAAATGCCAAGGTAGTCGCATCCATATGTAAATCATCTGAAACGGTTTCAGCAGTCACATGATGTAATTTCATTTCCTTCAAAACTTTGATCACCGTTTCATTCTGATAGGGGCCATAGGGGGCGCTCGATACAAACAACACATCTTTTATTTTTGGATATTTTTTAAAGAAATCAATGATCGTATCTTCTGTATTGGCGCGACGCATAAAATTACCAGTCACGGGATCATGCTTTGGGTGTGTCGTAAGAATTTTAAGCTTACTTCTTAAAGTATCGTCTACAATAATTTGATCCCAAACAACTTTGGCTGCTTGATTTTCATACAGATCAACTTTTTGAGGAGCCACCCAACCTGAACGATTTGGAATATAGGGCTTCACTTCATTAAGAACATGGGCAAGGGTTTCTTTCTCACTTAGCTTTCGATGCCCCCCAATATAAACAATGTGTTCGGCTCGAACGCCATCTTCCCAAAGTTTTTGCACATAGTTCATACGTTCACGACTATTCCAAGGTCCTCCCCCAAAAATAACAATCGCTTGATACTGTGATTTTGAGGGCGTCACCGCATTGATCAACCCAAGATTATCAAAGTATTTCATAAGTTTATTGTGACGAGGATCCTTTGGGTGGTCCTTAATATCCATATGGTCTTTATTTCTGGGCCTCAGAAAATGGGTTTGCGCCCAGTCATTCCAAGCTTTGAGGTTGCGTGCATCGCGCGGCAACCCTTCTTTACCGTACAAAAATTCAGCCAACGATTGAAAATCTGGTACTATTTTACCTTCGAGAACTAAGGGGGGATAGGCAACACACGAATTAAACACTGTACAACCCAGAAATAAAAATAAGGCTCCTAATATACTTTTTAACATATATGCAAAGACTCCATCACATTGTTTTGCACCAATTCTCTTTTATACTATGTCATAAAACAGAGTAGCGTGGGACATAGTTGACACGTGCTCGCACGCGCGTGCGATATCTAACGCACTCATTGGTTAAAAGCGAATTAGCTATTACTTTATTTTTTGTTTTGTAAATCTTTATCAAATGTTGGGGTTGACGTTCAAGGCTATATGTTTATTATGCGTGCCTATATTGCCCCTGTGGTGGAATTGGTAGACGCGGCAGACTCAAAATCTGCTATCCGCGAGGATGTGGGAGTTCGAGTCTCCCCGGGGGCACCATTAAAAACAAAGGGGCTTCATGTCTCCTTAATAGTTTTTATTCAATTCTTAAAAAATGATTGTCACCAAATTGTCACCATTTAAGCTAATCCTCCCATAGGCTACTAATCCCTCCCAATAAGCAATTTTAACTTCTCATTGTAATTACAAGAAAACTTGATTATCCATAGCACATAGGAAGGTCTTCAAATCATTAAGAACCAATTTTTGGGAGAATATGGGTTTTACAATGCAAAAGATTTCAACGCCACTGCTTTTCTTGATGAGCTTTCTCATTGCTAGTAGCGGTTGGATTCTTGTGCCAGAGCAAGTCAAACAACTCCCTGAGATTCTCGCTATTTCAGTCAGGTTTAGTATAGGGGCGCTCTTTTTAATGGCTTGGGATTATTTTACAAACCAAGACATCACTCCAAAGCTCAATTATAAATTGCATTTAATGCTCTTTACGAATGGCCTCCTTTCCTTCTTTCTCAACTACTATCTTAATTATAAAGCAGCCCTTTATATCCCCAGTGGGCTGATTGTTGTGATCCTATCGTTGATAGTGATTCCAACGATGATCTTAGAAAGGTTTTTTTACAAAAAGCCTATTACGGCCCCGACGCTCTCTGGGTGCGTGCTGGGACTTTTAGGAATTAGTTTGTTGTTTTTTAAAGATATTTTAGCGCTACAATTCCTGTCGCTTGAAGCTTTGTATGGCATTGTTTTGGCTTTTTTAAGCACTCTCTTATCATCTCTCGGGTATCTCCTTTCCAAACGATTGGGGGGAGAAATGGGGTTAAGTTCCCTAAAACTCTGCAAGTACTCAATGATCTATGCCGGAGGATTTGGCTCTCTCCTATGTCTCCTCAATCAAGATTACATCACATATAGCGCTACACTCTTGCAGAACACCTTACCTATGTTGTACCTCGGTGTTCTAGTGTCAGCCGTCATATTTGTATTCATTATGGAACTGATCAAACGCGTAGGACCTACGAACACCTCTTACCTGTGGACCTTCACGCCCATTGGAGCCATTTTTCTGTCTTATCTGTTTGAAGACTTTAAAATCACCCTTTCTTCTTTCCTCGGCATTACGTGTATCTTAGTGGGGGGCGTCCTCTTTAAAATTCCTCAAACAAATCCACTAAAATTAAACAAAGGACGATTCGCATGAATCAAGAAACTTTGAACCATGCTCATCATCTTCAAGAGCACGGGTATGTGTGTATAGAATCCAATCATACTCCTTTGAGTATAAACGAATGGCAAAAACTTATTGATCTTACTGATTATTCTGCTCTGTGCTATAAAGCTGTTGTGACCGGAGATTCAGGTGATCAGCATACCCTAAAAGGAGAAGCTATTTTGAGAGAAGGAGAAGCTGAGGCCACTCACCCGAAAATTCTTTCATTAGCGTTCTCACATAAAATACAAGATTTTTTGAAGCAAATTACAAACCTCAACTCTCCTGCAATTTCTCGTTGTCAGGTTCATCTCATGGAACAAGGAAGTGTTATTGGATGGCATGTAGATAGCGACTACAGCAAAGATTACAAATATGCTGTCATCCTATGTCTTTCTGATGATTATACGGGAGGTGAGTTCGCCTTAAAATCAAAAGAGGTGTTGAAAACAATAAAACCCAAAAAGATGTCTTTTTTAATTACAGATTGCTATTTACCACATGCTGTCAATCAAGTGATCTCTGGGAAAAGAACAACCCTCGTTTATTTTTTGAAAGCTGCAGAACTCTAAGCAGCTTTTTTTTGGTTCATTCGACTATGTAAGAATGCAAAAATTTCTTCCAAATCCTCTTTATGCTCATGCTCTGCTGGATAAGCATAATAGAGCTCTATGGGAGGGCCTTCGTGCTGAGGAAAGAGCTTAATAAATTCTTTGTTCTTCTCAAAATATGGGGCACCTTCAATAGACAAGGGACCAATGGCTACCCCGCTTTGAATAGCTCTTACTGTTCCTAAGCCTGAATCTATTACAATAAAGGGAACTGAAGGGGTATCTGATAGATATAAATGCCAGTTTAAATCTCTATAACTGTTTGCAAAAGATTCTTTATATCCAACAAGCTTGTGATTCTTTAAATCCTCTATTGTCTTAGGTTTTCCATGTTTTGAAAAATACTTTTCCGTTCCATATAAAAACGTTTGGTATCGAATCAATGTCTTGTAAATGATATTTGTAGACCTATTATCAACGAAAGGCTGTATAGCTACGTCTGCTTCTCTTAAATTTAAATCAACCATTTTTTCAGTGGAACTCAAATCTAAACGCAACTTTGGATTCTTATCTAAATAATCAGATATGTCATTAAAAAATGAGGTCGCAAGAAGTGATGACGTCACAAAAAAAGATATTTTTTTTGTATAACCTTGTTCAATCTCGTTTAGCTCTCGTAGACCACTTTCATATTCTTGAAGGATTTTCTCAGTCTTTTTTAAAAACAGTTTTCCCGCCGGCGTAAGCTTTACATTCGTTGTATCTCTATCTAAAAGCCTCACTCCTATTAAAGATTCAAGCGCATTAATATGTCTGCTCACTCCTGATCGAGAAAGATCCAAATGCTCAGCTGCTTTAGCAAAGGACTGTAAAGAGCCCACTAAATAAAAAGATCTTAGTTTATCGATATCAATAGACATTTTTCTATTTTATCCATTTTTGTTAGTGATGAATTGTAAACAGCTGTTGACATTTTCAAAATACCCCAATAAGCTCATAAAAAACATGATAAAAAACGCTACAGGGATAAAATGCAGCTCAAAAACTTTAATTCTTACAACTCTCTTACAAACTGCCATTTCGTATATATCGCTGCAATTCACGTTCTCAGCTCAAGTTCATTAATTGATAAAAAGGAGACGACAAATGACTCATTTTAAAATCCCCTTGATCCCTTTGGGGCTCAGTTTATACCAAGAACACATTAAAAGAAGATAATATTAATAAAAAAGCCTCATTCCAACCGCGAAGTATGAAAATGAGGCTTTGTCTAGTGTTAGTAGACTATGAAAGTATATCAAAAAAAATACCAGTTTGCCAGTTTTCTGTTTGATTCGTCTCTTTTCGAATCGAAGGAATACTATTTTCTATATGTATCCATAGTCTACAGCTCTTCATTCACTATTATCCAAGATAAAAATTATAAGGAGGAACTATGGAAACACCACTTCTAACACAAGAAGAATTAGCTAAACGCTGGAACTTATCAACAATCACTCTAAGTCAATGGAGGTGGAACGGACAAGGGCCAAAACACGTTAAAATTGGTCGTCAATCTCTATATCGATTGGACGATGTTGAACAATTTGAGGAGTTAAACACACGACGCACAACGTCAGAAAGCGTTTTCAAAACGCTACCAGCGCATTTTTAAGGTTAAACCCATGGCTTCAAACTTATTGATTGATGAGCCTCCACTCCAAGTTTTGCCAACCCTTGCAAAGAAGGTTGGCTTGAATGAAGCGATTATTTTGCAGCAGATGCATTATTGGCTAAATCCAAACCATAATAAGAATCTTATTAAGGAGAGGCATTGGGTTTACAATTCTTATGATGAATGGCAACAACAATTCCCCTTTTGGTCTAAAGAAACTGTCAAAAGAACAATCACGTCCCTTGAAAAACAGGAAATAATTTATAGCGAAAAGTTGAGTGATCATAAATTCAACCACCGTAAGTGGTACACAATCAATTATGAGCAATTACAAGCAGTTGAGAAGAGACCTGATCGATCAGGTCAAAATGACCCGATCGAGAAGAACAACTTGACCCGTTCGGAAGGGTCAAATTGCACAGATCATTATATAGAACAGAGAATACTTACAGAGATTACACAAAAGAATACCCCAGAGGGGTGCGCGCCCTCTTCTGAAATAATGATCAATTTCTGGAATGAAGTTATTGAGCAAAAATCCAGAAAAGTCCATCTGACACCTAAACGATCCTATCGTCTCGAAAAATTATTAAAATCTCACTTTGCTTCAAATGAAGAAAATTGGACAGCCTATTGCAGCAGGATCGCATTGAGTCCGTTCCTGATGGGAAAAGGGAAGCAAGGATGGAAAGTAACCTTGGATTGGGCCACGGACCCTCAAAACATCCAAAAGATATTCGAGGGTAATTTTGATGGAGAGGACTATAAACAAAAAGTTTTCACAGAACACTACAGCGAACAGAATGCTTTAGAGGTTATTCACAGCATCAAAAATGATCCCAACACCAAGGTCTTTTTAAATCATTTGATCCAAGAAATTGGTTGTCATGATTTTATGAACTTCTTTACAAGAACAAGAGTTTTAGAAGTCAAAAGCAACCGTGCTACACTTTCAGTTTCTAAAGAATTTTACGTCACTTATCTACCGCAGAAGTTTTATCAAAATATTCTCAGTTCCTTAAAAGCCGTTGAATCGGAGATTGAGTTTTTTGATTTAGTTTTCGTTCAGCCTGAAGAACTTTCAAATGTCTTACCAACATCGGAGAAACTACCATGAACTCACTATCTTCAAACAGGAATATTAAAAAATCGATTGCATCCTGCGCGCTTTTGCTGGGTTTGATGTTTGAAGCGGAAACGCTTTTGAATTTGAATCTTCTAAAATTAAAGAAGAAAAAAAATCTGATGGATTTAGACCCCATGTTTCAGGCAGAAGTTCTAGCAGCCCTTTCCAGCATCAAGTCTTTTGGTCGCTTATTGCAGTTTCTCTCGGAAGAATTGCAGCAAGTACTGGACCAAGAACTGAACGATCAAACAAACCCCAATCCAAAAATTCTCACTCTGAGGACTCAGTGATGAATCTTAAAGAACACCGCCTCTATCAACATCTTTCTGAGCCAGTAAGACTTGTGGGGTTGACCAAGGACGAAATCTTCCTTGGCCTTTTAGGTTTTATAGGCGCTGTCTTTTATTCCAACATCTGGGTTAGAGGCCTGATGTTCTTAAGCAGCATTTTAGGAGTCTGGGCCCTGAAGCGCTTTAAGAAATCCATTAAAGGCTTCAGCTTCATGAGCTGGATACATTGGAAGTTTGGGATTGGGCCCAAGGACTCACAAAAGCTCCCCCATTCGAGCCAAAGGCGGTGGCTGTCATGAAGCCAGAACTCCTGCTCTCAAAAGCCCACTTCCTCTGGAGCCAGAGGAATTTTTTCTCCATTGCGTTTGGCTTGGCCATGTCCTCCAACATTGTATTGAGTCTTTGTGTGATGAATAAAAACGAGCGCATTGTCATGGTGCCCATGAATGCTTTGGACCGTCCTCTTGTTCTTGAGAATGGGGAATTCTCCGATGCTTACCTAATCGATTGGGCCAACACCTTGTTAAGGGAAGTATTGACGGTCAATCCTCAGACCGTCGATTACCAGAATAAGAAGTTCTTGGAGTTCAGCCTATCACCTACTCTCCTCAATGAGAAACTCACCCAAAACGCTAAAGACATTAAACGGAATCAGATGGCGACGGTATTTTATCCCAAAGACTTCCAGATTGATCGCACGCTTAAAGTTATCACCGTGATAGGCACCTTCATGGCCTATTTGGGCCAAGACAGAAACCCTGTAGTCACCTCTAAAACCTATCACCTGGGCTACACCCTTTTATCCAATGGGGTCATTGCCATTAAAACCCTGGAGGAAAAATCCGATGTTTAGAAAATTTATGCTTCTCACAACTCTACTCTCTTCGGAATGTTTAATCGCAGCCCATGAGATAGACCCCTCAACTGTTTTAAAACTTCCCATTTCTAATAAGGGACTTACCCGAGTGAGCGTCGATAAAGATATCATTCAAGACATCTTTGCTTACCCTGGAGATATGGAAGAATACATTAAACTCCATGGTTCTGGTCATGTGTTTATTGCAGGAGAAGGCATTAAAAAGCCTTTCTCTCTGACCGTCATTACCAGAGCAGGCCTCACCCAAGACTTAGAGCTTTCCACAGCTTCTATGGCATCTTCTCCTATTATTCTGGTCTCTCCTGAAGTCCTTCCTTCTGTCACTGAAGAAGACATTAGGGGATGGCTCATTGATTTTAGCAAAGGGTTTGTTCCTCAAGGCTTCAAGCACATTGAGTGTCTCAAAAAAGTTCGCCGAGGAGAAAGCTTGGAGGCGGTGCCTTTCAAAACCTGGAGACGAGATTTCTATGAGGTGACCCTTTACCGAGTGACGTCCTCTTCTTCTGAAGCGTTAATGTTGAACCCTGAACGCCTAACACACTCAGGAGAAGCAGCTCTCTTTGCTCAATCGAGTCTCAACCCTCACGAATCCACTAACTTATTTATCATCACTAAGAAGAAAGCTTAAAGGAGGCAAAACATGAAAAAATCCCCAATCAAAAAGACATTTCAATCCCTAGGAGCCTTTCTAATAACGGGGGCTCTCACGAGTGAGGCACAAGCCACAGCCATTGTGAAGCTCTCGGAAGCCACCACCCAAGTGAGTACTTTGATCACTGGGCCTTTGGGTAAAGCAGTTCTGGTGTTTGGCACCATAGGAGGGGTGGTCGGTGCCATCATGAAGAGTAATCTATGGGCGGCCATTGCTATCTTTATCATTGGTCTCGTCTTTAGCTTCCACATGGATAATATTGCTGCCGTCTTTACCCATTAAGCCCATGAAGAACTTTTTTAAAAATCTCTTCAAGGACCCCGATACTTTACCGGCGGATAAAATTAAAACCCGTCAATATGGAAGGGTGGCTTTGTTGTCAGGTGTAGCTCTGGGATCTTTGGTGTTGGGTTTAGGCTTCTTTAAATCAAGCGCTTCTAAAGAAGAATCCCCTCCTATTAAAACCATATCTCAAAGTCAGAAACTCACCGTACCGTCAGAGTCGGTGGATGTCCGAGATATTTGGGCACGACGTGTCGAAAGGCGGGCTGAAGAGGCCGAGAAAAAAGCATCTAACTTAGAAGCTTCCAATGATATTCTCGCTAAACGTCTAGAGACTGTGGAAGAGATCCTCACAAAAGGGAGTCCTTTTCAATCGGAGTCAGAACAAATCGAAGCTCCTGCTCAAAAGGACGCTCTCTCTTCCCCATCAAAGAGGGGAGCTCCCATCCAAGCCTCAAACTTTAAAGGCTTCCCTCAGGAAGAAATGTTCACAACCTCAGTTCCTCAAAGTATTGCTCATTCCTCTCCTATCTCCCAGGACGGTTTGATAGTACCTCGCTCACGTATCATGCATCAAGGCTTGGAGAAGAGTCCTAAACCTGTCAAAAAAGCCAGTCATTATGTGCCGGCAGGGAGTTATGCCAAAGCGGTGCTCACAACTGGGGCGGTGGTATCCACGGCGGTCGCTTCCCAATCAAACCCCCAACCCATTGTATTGCGTTTAGCAGATGAAGGAATCCTGCCTCGAGGTTTTCAATCCCATATGAGAGACTCTGTGTTGATTGGCAGTTGTTATGGGGATCTTTCCGCAGAGCGGGCCATGTGTCGTTTGCATACGCTCTCATTTATCGAACCCGATGGCACCACGGTAGAACGCTCTGTGGAAGGCTGGATTATCGGAGAAGATGGGGCCCCAGGCCTCAGAGGTAAAATTGTAGACCGGGCTGGGGAAGTAGCCCGGGAAGCATTTCTCTCAGGCATCTTATCGGGCATGTCTAGTTTCTTGCAATTTGATGCGACGCGCAGTGTTTATCCCATAACACCCTTTGGTCAAACCAACGCTTTATCTCCTAAAGATGCCATGACCGGTGGTCTTGGCAAAGGCGCCTCGAACGCACTCGATAAACTCGCTGAATTCTCCATCAAAAGGGCAGAAGCCATGCAACCTGTCATTGTCGTTAATGCCGGACGGGTGGTCGATGTGGTCTTTAAACGCGGCATCGATCTTATGCCCGATCCTGCACCAGAAATTAAACTGGTGACTCAACCCCATTCTTCTAACCAAGAGGTCCACCCATGAAAAAACTCATTATTCTTTCATTCATTTTATCGGGATGCAGCACCTATGACGGGAGCTTTGATTGCCCCATTGGCGAAGGCCTCAAATGTTCTTCCCTTTCAAAGGTCAATAAAGCCATGGACAAACACGAGATTGATTTAGGGGATGAAGGAAAATCATCTTTAGTAGGATCACCCCAAGCTCAGATCTATTTCTCACCAGCTTTGTCTGCCAGTTTGAGGCAATAATTTATGGGTGATCAAACTGCTTCATTATTAGGTATCCACTCAGAAGATTCTCCTTTTAAGGGAAGAACGGGAGACGCTTGGGATTCTCTAACAAAGATTCCAAGGCTCCATAAACTGTTGCCCTATGAGACCTATTGTTCTGAATCCAAACTCTTTTATAACGAGGATTCCACAGGATTTGTGCTTCTAGGCTGTCCCATTGTAGGGGCCAGTCTCTCTGATCAAAGTACCTTGGCTCACTTCTTTGCATCGGAAGAGAACTTACCGGAAGGATGTTCCCTGCAATTTCTACTCTTTGCCAGTCCTCGGATTGAAGGACTTTTAGACTATTGGAAGCGCCACCGTTTGAACGGGGTGTTTCAGCACTTAGGTCAGAAGCGCACAGACTTTCTGCGAGCTAAAGCCTTTGAGGATGAGCAAGGTCATTTGGCTCGGGATTTTAGACTCCTCATCTCCTATACTCTTGCCAATCATCATAGAGCCGTGATGGAAAAAACCCAGCTTCTTCAAATCCGCTCCATCTTTCAAAATTGCCTCAAACAAATTGGTGTGTTTACGGAAATCCTTGATGACCAAGGATTAATTCGGGAAGTGGGGAATATTCTTAACTTTAGTAAAACTACCTTGCCTGATGATAGGATTCTTTCTCCCCATGATTTTCTCAATCGCCAGATATTAGATCCCCATAATCTTTGGAGGGTGAGAGAAAATGAAGTTTCTTTGAATAACAATGAATTTATCTGTAAATCCTATGTACCTTCCAAAGCGCCTCCTTATTGGGCCTTAGGCCATATGGATAAATTTTTAGGCGACGTTTTAAAACCGCACCATGCGATTCCCTGTCCTTACCTGATGCATTACGGGATCTATGTGACACCCAATCAATCTCGCGAAACCAGACGGCTCAATACAAAAAGAGAGGCTTTAGAAAATGCTCTCAAGAATCGGATGTCTAAATGGATGCAAGGGTTGCACGAAGAACACCTAGAAACTCAAGACGCGGTGGCTCAAATCCAAATGGGCGAACGAGTGGTGCTCGCGGGTCTTAATCTCACTGTCTTTAGTGCTCCGCAGAATTTACAGACGGTAGAACAGAAACTGAATGGCATTTGGCAAAATGCTGGCTGGCGGTTGTCCCCCACCCGCTATGATCACTTGGCGATGCTGTTAGCCTCCATGCCCATGATGTGGACCCTTGGCACCAAGTCTAAATATTTTGGCCTGAGACAAGAAATTTATGGCTGTGCGACCACTTTGGAAGATTTGGGTCGCATTCGTAAAACCATCACTAAAGAGGCTCAAAACATGCTCCCCATTCTAGGGGAGTGGAAAGGGCAACTAACCCCAGGAATTCCTTTACTGGGGAGACGCGGACAACTCTTCTTCTGGAGTCCATTTGATGGAGTGCTCCTTCCTAATCAATCTCTCGTCTCATCATCTTCCAACTATAATCTCTGTATCTCTGGCATGTCAGGCTCCGGAAAATCCTTCCTTTGTAATGAACTGATCACTACTGTTTTAGGCGTGAGTGGCAAAGCCTTTGTCTTGGACAAGGGCGAGAGCTTTAAAAAACTCTGTCTCATTTTAGGCGGTCATCACATTGATTTTGATGTGACGACGGAGATCTCTTTGAATCCTTTTACCCATATTCCTGAAGGCGAAACAGGAGAGGATCTCGTTGAAAGATCTGAGCAGCTTTCAGCTTTACTTCAGGTGGTAAAGACCATGGCCATGCCCAAGGGCGAGGTCAATGAGATTCAAGAAAGCTTGCTTCAAGAGGCTATCGAGACAGTTTGGAAATTGAGGCAATCATCGGGCAGCCTTCATGA
Source organism: Candidatus Nucleicultrix amoebiphila FS5 (assembly GCF_002117145.1). Taxonomy (NCBI): domain Bacteria; kingdom Pseudomonadati; phylum Pseudomonadota; class Alphaproteobacteria; order Holosporales; family Nucleicultricaceae (SeqCode); genus Nucleicultrix (SeqCode); species Nucleicultrix amoebiphila (SeqCode). Next base: position 1,031,841 of record NZ_CP008743.1, read on the forward strand.
TCTTTATGAGTGGCTCAAGAATCATTCAGATTCCAGAGCCAAAGATTTAGCCAGAACTCTTCGTCTTTATAGTAAAGAAGGGGCGTATGGAAGTTTTTTTAATAGCCCTGCTACACTCAATCTGAATCATGATCTGGTCGTCATTGAGACGCAAAACCTTAAAGACAATCTTAAAGCCGTCATCGTTCAAATGATGATGGTTCATGCTTGGCAACGGATGGTCAGAAGTGACAGAAGCGCTCCCTATTTAATTCTGATTGATGAAGCCTGGGAACTGATCCAAGGTAAAAGCTCAGGACAGTTTATTGAAAAGGTGGTTAGAACGGCTCGTAAATATAGGGCTTCATTAACCTTAGCCACCCAAAATCTGAACGATTATTTTAAACCTGAGAGCCCTGGTGCCACGGTAGCGTTTCAGAACAGTGAATGGAAAGCCATTCTCCATCAGTCAGGGGATGTAACCACCAGTCTGCATCACCATCCTCAACTCCAAGAATTGGTGAGCAATAATTTTAAAGAAGCCACCCTTCGCTCTCTCGGCAAAGCGGATCGCTTTAGTGAGATTGCTCTTTATAGCAATAGTGTTGGTGGAGTGATTGGACGGCTATGTTGTGACCCTTGGTCGAGCTTACTCTATTCTACCAATCCTCAAGATTACTTGCACGTCCAGGATTTTATTAAACAAGGGTTAGAGGTCGGTGAAGCGATCGAGGCTGCTCTTCAACAGAAATACTCTTTGAGGGCTGCATGAAAAAACTGACCTTCTGTCTTCTGTTTTTGTCTTCTTCAGTCCACGCCAAAGACCTAGGTATTCAAGGAACAACGTTTGAGATTCGAGAGCGTAATTTGCTCGAGGTCATTCAAACTCGTCTGAAAGGATTAGAAACTGAAGGTAAACTCGATGATCTTCAAAAAGACATCCAACAAAGGGTGTCGTATAAAGCCTTAAATCCAACACGTCTCAACTCTGTGCATCGCACATCAGAAGAACGATCCTATCTTTATGATCCCACTCTCATCGTAGAAGAGGACATTAAGGATCATCGGGGCAGAATTATTCATCAAAAGGGCACACATATTAATCCTCTAGATATGGTCTCTTGGGGTGTGCCGCTCGTCCTGCTCGATGGGGATGATAAAGAACAAATCCACTGGGCCCTCAAGAATCATAAAGATGCAAAGCTTGTTCTTATTGCAGGCAAACCCCTCGATCTTTCAGAACGCCACAAAAAGCGCTTTTATTTTGACCAAGGCGGGATGCTGATCAAAAAATTCAAAATCCAGCAAGTGCCGGCAAGGATCAGTCAGAAGGGTAAACATCTTCTCATTGAAGAAGTCCTCTTGGAGGATAAAGTTCAATGAAACTTATTATCCTTTTTATTCTTCTAATTTATGGGGGGCCTCTCCTGGCAGGATCTTGTGTGGGTCGATTTGTGAACCCTATCACCGATATCTGCTGGAAGTGTATCTTTCCCATTCGAATTGCTGGGATTAAGGTGGTTGGCGGCGAGCCTGATCCTAAAGGAGCCAAGGGTCCTCTTTGTGCGTGTGGCACACCTATTCCAAGGGTGGGGATTCCCATTTCCTTTTGGGAACCTGCTAGACTCGTCGATGTAACACGCACCCCTTATTGCTTGGTCAATATGGGGGGTCTGCAAGCGGCCTCAACAGGCATCAAAGACCGGGGTCATGTGAGTGATGACGAAGGGAATGGATTAAAGAGGAGTTTCTATAATGTCCATTGGTACGTCTATCCCGTCCTCCATATCTTTGAAGTCCTCCTCGATTTTGTTTGCTTAGAAAAGTCTTCCATCGATGTGGCCTATCTGACAGAACTGGATCCCTTATGGAACGATGATGAAAAATCCGCCATCCTCAATCCTGAAGGGATTCTCTTTGGTAATCCTATTGCCCAAGCTGCTTGTGCTGCTGATTGTGTAGCAGCAAGTGTCCATCTGCCTATCGATCCTCTCTTTTGGTGCAATGGTTGTCAGGGCAGTCTTTATCCGTTTTCTGGAACGGTAAATGATCACAATGGTGGTGTACAAGCCAGTTTGCTTTTAGCAGGACGGATGATGGCGAAGCTCCACCGAGAAGGCCTCTTGTGGGGCTATATGGGCGAAGCGGGCTTGTGTGGCAAGTACTTCATGCCTGTTATCAGAAAATCTCAATATCGCACTCAGATGACTTATCCCAGAGCCCAAACATTTCAGTGTCAGCCCTTTGGCAAGACCGAAGTCTTGTGGCAAGGAGGACGGGAATATCCTTATCAAGGAGAAGATTTTGGCTATCTGATCTGGCGTCGTCGTGACTGTTGTTTAGGCTGATTTTAGGAGATAAAAATGAGATCATATTTCACATTGTTACTAATTTTTAGCGTAAGTTTTGATCTCACTGAGCTCCAAGCCACATCCCCTCAAGATATGGCTAAAGAGATCATCCAAGGTTCTTTAAAGGAGACGCAAGAATCCCAAGAGGCCGCCAAGAAGTTTTTAGAATCCCTCGACGGGACTTCTAACACGGAACCTAGTTTCTTTGGCATGGATCAAGACCTATCTCCAAGTATTCAAACTCATTCCTCTTCAAAGATAGAGAAGAGTTGCTCAACTGGAAGAGTCTTCCAACATAAAAATCCCCTCTCAACTCTTCTGGTCTTTGTCACCCTGTCCATGGGAGATGAAGCCTTAAAAGCCTATAGTTACGATGTGCAAAAAACAGGAGGGCGCCTTGTCATTCGAGGATTGGTGGATGATTCTTTTGTAAAAACACAAAAACGCCTTCAAGAACTCGGCATTGAAGTGGATATCGATCCAACCGTCTTTGAAGATTTTAAAGTTGAGAACGTACCTACCTTTATTCATGTCAAAGGAATGCCTGGTCATTATAAATCAACCCATGATCGCTTATCAGGCAATGTGAGCATTTCTCATGCGTTAGAGGAGTTTAAACAGTCAGGAGATTTAAAGGTCGACTCAATGCTGAAGGCCTTGGGAGAAAGAACATGAAATTGAAAGCTCGTTTGATTATCTTAGGATTATGTAATTTTTCTTCAGCCTTCGCTTCTCTTTCTCCTTACTACATTGAGAAGGTGGCTCATACAGAACAAGTGCCGCCCAACCTTTTAAGAACCATCGCTCTTGTGGAGAGTGGTGTGGAAGGGTTGATTTGGCCCTGGACAGTGAACGTCAGGGGCAAAGCCCATTATTTTAAAACGCGGCTAGAAGCTGAAAACTTTCTAAATAAATGTCTTCAAAAAGGTATTACCAATATAGATGTGGGCTGCATGCAGATCAATTGGCACTGGCATCAAGATAATTTTAATCACCCAAAAGAACTGCTGTCTCCTGAGGTAGCTCTTCCTTATGCCGCCTCTTTGCTGAGGGATCATCAAGAGAGAACAGGCTCTTGGATGAAAGCTGCTCTTTTGTATCACTCAAAGAGTGAAGAGAAGCAGGCCCTCTATAAGACCCGTCTTTTATCTAAGCTTAAGGTGAAGGCCCTATGAAATACATTCTTATCCTGGCTTTGATGATGACAATCCAAGGGGTCATAGCCTCAGATTCCGTGATGTATCAAAAGGGTTTGGAGTTAGCACCAGGGTTGGTCAAAGCTCCCTCCAACCCTTCTGACATCCCAGGATATCAAGGAGGAGAGGTGTCTGAGAAGAACTATTTTGAGAACTCTTCAAAACTTTCTGAGGATGCCAATAATAAACTCTATAATGGAGAAGCAACATCAAAGGACTCTACTCTTCAAGCAGGATCTCTTTTAAGGGACGTGGTTCAAGATAAGCCCCTCTTTAAAATGGAAGAAACCGATTCGCTGATCAAGGATGCTAATGAGATCGTGGCCAATCCAGAGGCGGTGGTGAAGGCGGAAGTGGAAGAAGAGAGTACGCCCGATACGATAGAGTCAACCACTCACACATGTGTGGAAGAGGGGGATCCTTATACAGTTCATTGTCAGAGGGATTTAGCCGTTCAGACAATCCATAAATCCAAAGAGTATCTCCATACTCGGATATGGGGATGGTCCCATCAATACTATGATTATACCGTAAAGAATGAAGCTCTCCCGGAGATGAGCATTAACTCTTTTGATGGCTGCAATTATTGGCCTAGAACCGTTATGAGGATCTATCGGTATTTCAAAGGCTTTTCAGGAGAGACGAGAAAAGAAATCCAGAAAACAGAGTACGATTTCACACTTTTAAATCCTGACGATAGTCGTGAACAATGGATTTCTAATTGTGATTCCCTCGAAGAACAAGTAGACCAAGGACACTGTCATTATGTTGAAAAACACTGCACCCAAGGACCTGCCACTAGAAACATTAATGGCTATGCTGTGCACCGAGACTGTTGGCAGGAGCATCTGACCTACACCTGCCAGAGACCAGTTAAAAACACCTGTTCCTCTTTAAGACTGAATGGCTGCTCTCAAATCAATTCCACCTGTAAAGAAAAAGTGGGCGACGTTTGTGTGCTTTATGAACAAACCTTTGAGTGCACCGAGGTTAAAGAAGGCACAAAAAAAGTCAGCCTTAAGGGAAACATTCCCTTTTGTATGGACGGGAACTGCTCAAAGATGGGCATTGCTCCTAACACGGATATGGCAGAGGCTCTCTCCAAGTTGGTCATCTTTAAAGAGATGCAAGGACAGATGGATGCCAAGGCCAATTCAATCTTTAAAGGCCAATCCTATGCCTGCTCCCGTAACTGCGTTAATTTTAAAGATTGCTGTGCAACCGGCAAAGGGTGGGGAGTCTCTCTTGGTCTCTCCAATTGTGGAGAGGAAGAAAAGGCTCTGGCTAAATTCAGAGAAGAAAAGAAGTGCATTTATGTGGGGACCTATTGTGCTGAGAAGGCCCTTGGAATTTGTCTTCGCAAGAAGTCCAATTACTGTTGCTTTGGATCCAAGTTGGCTCGCCTTCTCCATGAGCAAGGACGCGCTCAGTTAGGCCTTGGGTTTGGAGACGCTGAACATCCCCAATGCCGTGGCTTTACGATTGATGAATTGCAACACGTAAGGTTTGATCTTTTAAATTTGAGTGAACTTTATGAAGACCTTCAAGCCCATAAAGTCTTGCCGACGGTATCAAGGATGACGGAAGAGCTCTATTCCAACTGGCAAGCGAAGATTCCAACGTTAGAAGCGAATCCTGAAGCATTAAAGACACCCTCTCAACCCCTTGAAGATGGAGTTCCCCATGAAGTGGTTTTCTAGTGCTCTGATCTTAGCAATTACATTTACTGAGACTTATGCTCATAAGTGGGATCAAACTTCTGCGGAAGGCTGGCTGTGGTACAAAGAACAGGCTCCAGAACCTATTAAACAAGAAGAAAGTTCTCAGCCTAAATCTTTGAAATCTCCACCTAAGAAGAAAGAAACCTATCAAGCCCAACTCTTACACCTTCGTGAGAACTTTGAAGAAGCCATGGCCAAATCTATTTTGGTGCCGACGTTAGAGAACGTCAATCAGACGCGGGATCTCCATGATAAGATGTTTAAGAAATCAGAACTGTTCAGCCACCTGTGGATGGTATCCTCTTTGATGGATGGTCGAGGTCATGAAGCCGCCACTAACTTAAATCCCCTTCACCGGAAGATTTATGAACAAGATAAAACTGAGAAACTTTCCTCCCAATTGAAAACTCTTTCTAAGACCTATGGTTTGTTCTTTGTCTTTAAACACGACTGTCCCTATTGCCATAAGTTTGTACCTCTGGTCGCTGAATTTGCCCATCGTTTTGGTTTTGAATTGAAGGGAATTTCTAAGGATGGCGGCACGTTACCGGGTCTTACCAATATCTCCAAAGACAATGGAATCTTGGGTCTCATTAATCCAGAAGGAATCTATCCTGCACTCTTTTTAGCCAACCCTAAAACTCTGGAGGTTATGCCGGTTGCTTGGGGCATGGTGTCTTATACAGAGCTCCTTCAAAACATTGAAACACTGATCCAAGCCATGGAGATACCACATGCGCACTCATAGCCTTTTCAAGATTCTTATGTGTACTACTTTAAGCTTTCCCCTCAAAGCCGGGGGCCTCGAGACCATGTTTGAAAAATTAGGTGCCAGGGCCAATCAAACAGGAGCAGGAGCTTTCCAAGATCAAGCCGCAGGTCATTATACAGCCGGGAGTCTTTTTGTAAGACAGCAGAATAAGACGCTCTCCCCTATTCATATACGCTTGCCTCACTTTGGAGCCAGTTGTGATGGCATGTCTCTTCAGTTTGGCGGCGTGTCATTTATTACCGGCCAAGAGGCCGTCCAAATGTTGAAGCGAGTAGGCCAAGGAATCCCCACCTATGCTCTTCAACTCGCCATGAAAACCATGGTGCCCCAAGTGGAAGGTTTAATGTCTAATCTCAGGAGCTTTGTCCAAAGTATCAACAATACTCTCTTTGATGAATGTACCATGAAGCAGGCCATTATGGATGCCATGCTCCCCAAACAAGGAGCGCTTAGAGAACAACTCTGTATGGATATGAGCAAAACGGGACATAACCAAGATGTCTTTAGTGCCAAGAAAGCCTGTGATCAATCGAGCCATCAACAAGAAGTGTTAGAGAAAGCTAAACAAAAATATGAAGATCTGATGGCAGGGGAATATAACCTGGTCTGGCATGTCTTAAAAAAGATGCCCCAGTACAAGGATCAAAAAGACCTGGCTGAGTTTATCATGACGTTGACTGGTACCATTGTTTCTCGGAAAGAAGGAGAAAGCTATCGAGTCATGTACTTGTCGCCTAAGGCCGATGAGAAGGAGTTTCTAACCACTTATCTGAAAGGAGGAGAAACAGTTCATTTTAGGTGTGATTCTTCAGACATCTGTCTCAATCCTGCTCAAACCAAAACCCTCATTGATGAGAAAGATGCGATGATTTCTAAAGTGGGAACTCGCATCATGAGCTTAAGACAAAAGTATATTGAGTTTGGGGATATCACTGAAGAAGAGCGCAGCTTTTTAGGAGATGCAGTAAGGGTACCCCTTTATCGCTATATCCAAGTCTCTGCAGCGGTGGGAAGTCCCTTTATGATGAACGATACCACAGAGTTTATTGCACTCTCCATCCTTCTCCATCAATTTGAGACTATTGCCTCAGAAGTTCTTCAAGCCGTTGAAGTGCTGGAAGGGGTTCAGATGGAAGCCTCAGCCATTAAAGAATTCAAAGATCGCCTGCAACTAGCAAGAAACAGATTAAACGCCATGATGAGCTCTTCAGATCATCAAGCCATCTGGCGTTTGACGGAATGGATGAAGGCGCATGAACAAGCCCTCTTGGCGAAGAGCTCTTAAAAGGAGAGAGATCTTATGGATTTTAGTATTTACAGTTATGGCGGGGGTCAGATGTTGTGGACCTTGTTTAATGGTCTGGCCTTGGTCTTTAAAAGCAACAGTCCTTATCTCACATCAGTGGGTTATCTCTCTATGATTGTAGGGGGTGTTTGGGCTACAACCAGGGCGCTTTTTCAAGCGAACATTGGTATCTTTGCCAAGACCTGGTTTATTCCCTCCTATGCCATCCTCTCTTTGATGCTCGTGCCTAAAACCACGGTCAACATTGTGGATGAAGTTGATCCTTATTTTAATAGTGATCGGGTCGATAATATCCCTGTAGGATTAGCGCTCATTGCCTCTACTGCCAGTACCTTTTCAAGAGCTCTCACGGAAGAAATTGAGAGTGTGTTTCCGACCCCTGAGAATCTTAGATACGTTAAAGCAGGGCCCATCTTTGGAGCTCGGTTGGCAGCTCAAGCAAGATACGTTCGTATTAAAGATCCCATAGTCCGTCAGAACATCAAAGATTTTATGCGCCAATGCTTCTATTGGCCCTTCGTAGCCAGTAACTTGAAGGGCCTTAAACATGAAGCCCTTACCACCAATGATATTTTAGGCTTTATTAAAACCAATCCTCATCCTTGGCTGGGAGTCTATTGGCGACAGCCCAGTGGTCAAACGGAGTTTATGGATTGTAAAACTTCAGTTGGACAAGTGGCTGATGTGATGGCCCTAGAGGGGAAACATGGACTTTCTTTTCTAGCAGGCACTCTTTTTGGAGCACCTGTTGAGGAAGAAAAAGAAGTCTCTAGTAAACTCAAACACATGATGGGGGATGCTTGGTCCAAATTAGCCAAGCAGACGAGTGAAGCCTCCAACAGCGTAGGCCAACAAATGCTGGTTAATGCCTACCGGGAAGCCGTTGACGATAAACGAGAAGAGATGGGATTTGAGCGATTAAGTCCGGAACTCTTGTCTTATTCAGCCACAAGAACCTTGGCCGGGCAGAGTATGAGTTTTTTGGTGAAGGGTTCTGTGGCGACGTCCTTTATTCCCATGGTGCAGTCCATTCTCTTTGGCATGTTGCTGATAGTATTTGTCTTGATTATTCCGTTGTGCTTTGTACCTGGGGGCCTAACACTCTTAACCCTCTGGATCAGGCTGATCTTTTGTGTGCAGAGCTTCCCAGTGTTCTCGGCTATTTTGAGTTCCCTCACCACCATGCTCCAAGCACGCGCCAATGAAGGAATCTTTAGAGCCTATGGGAAAGGCTTTAGTGTGGAGACCACCACAGCCTTAGCCGATGCCGCTTTTGATGCATCGTGTCTTATGACAGGTCTCCAACTTTCCGTGCCTTTTATCGCCTATGCGTTTATTTCAAAGAGTGGCTATGCTCTCTCCAGCATGGCTAGCATGATGAGTGCAGGTGTGGAAAGTATTGCTTCTAAGATTGGAGGTGAAATGGCTGATGGTAATATCAGCTTTGACAACCAAAGCTTCCATAATCAAACCATTAGTGGTCGGCAGATCGCCCAACAGCAGTTGGGCTCACACTTTAATTATGGCTCCAGTTTAAGTGATGGTAAGATGACCTTGACCACCAGTACGGAGGGTCAACAAACCGTCAGTGTGATGCAAAGTACGCTCACCTCCAATATAGCGAGCAATGACAATCTTCAAGCTTCCATTAATGATAACTACACCCAGAGTCAGCAACTTATGGAGAATGCCTCCAGTGCTTATATGAAATCCACGTCAGATACGGCGAGTAATCTGTTGAACTTGACGAATAGGCTGAGTCATGGGGTGGGGACAACAGAGGGGATGAGTAGTAGTGAATCAACGGAGATGCAGAAAAGACTCGAACAGACTATGGGAGATCTTCAGCAATTTTCTAAGAACAACAACATAACAGAACAAACAGCTGCTGAAATGGCCCTTCGTGTGAATGCAGGAGCAAGTCTGAATTTAGGTTTCGTCAAGACAGGCATTGATGGTAGTACAGGTCTAAGTGCCAATGCTCAGAACCAGGAAGCATTTCAAAAAATTAAAAATACTGATTTGGGAAAGCGCGTGTCAGAGGGCTTAAGCTTTGCCATGCAATATGCAAAGCAGAATAGCGCCAACATTACAGATCAAGCTGCGCGCGATGCCGCACAGTCTTTCCAAGGATCCTATGCAGAAATGCAGCAATCTAGTGAGCAGTTCCAAAAGGCCTACACACGAACGGAGAATTGGTCAGAAGCTAAATCCTTGGCCGATACAAAAGGTATTAGCGTCAATACAAACGAGAATGAAGCATATCTGGGTTATGTAGCCAATAAGAAGTTTGGAGGAGATGTAATGCAAGCGACTCAGTATGTGGAGAGTCATCCTCATAATAGGGAACAGGGTGAGTTCATGGCGGCCCGTAAGGCGTCTTTTGAATCGTGGGTTAATGAAGCAACCCATAAACTAAGTGAAAACGAGATTCAAAATTATTTAGGATCCATGAACCCTAAGGTAACGGGGGGAAGCCTTGAGGTCGCTCAACACCAAATTAATGAAGCTGGATTAAAGTCAGAAGACCTCCTGCAAAGCGACTTTGATCTTATGGGCTCCACCCTTGATAAATCTCAAAATAAAAACACCGAAGAGATCAGAAGCTTACGTCATGACCTTGAGCAACAACAAGCAACCCAAGAAAGAGCCCATAAAGAACAGAACGAAAAAATGAACGTAACTCGTATGGGCAAGAAGATGGGACGAGATTTAGATTCTACAATTGGAGATTCAAACTGATGTCAAGTTATGTGATGAGGATCGCCAGTATAAACTCCATTCAGATAACCATTTCCTCTAGGTCCATTGTAGATGGGAGCCGGTGGTATATAACCCTTTGCTTCTTTCTCGCTAACCGCCTTCAATTTATGGTAACCATACTTGAACCCATAACGGAACACGATGCCTGTCAAACAAATCCCATACACACTAGAAACAATCACCATCAATCCTTCCATGCTCATTTTGAAAGGAAGCAAGAGCACCAGGTGTGCCAAGACAAAGGCCACGAGTTTGGCATTAATCACAGAATGAGTGTAGCGGTCATAGTGCTCTGGAGAACTATTGAATTTATTCTCAAAATACCCAGCTTTTTTACAGTGGGATTCTTTAAGTTTAAAACCTTTGAACAGGAGAATGTCCAACAGAATGGATGTTGCAAAATAAGCGTAAATAAAAAACGCAGCGTTGAAAAACTTTCCAACAATAAAAGCAGAGAGAAGAGACAAGATCCGAATGGATATCCTCAACCAAAAGAGACCATAATTTTTAACAAAGATGACGTTCATTTTGTCCCTGCTTTATTTTCTGTAACTATACCATTTCTAAACTACGCAGCAAAGTCTAAAACCCTTCTATTGACTAAGTATTTCCTTTTGTTACCAATAGGTTTCACTGCCTCTTCTTTCAGCAGTTCAGGTAACCCCAAGATATCTAAAGCAAAATTGCTGAGTCATTCCCTTACCCCCATCTTTATCCCCAGATTTTGGGACAACTGAAAGGTTTTATTAATGATTCTTAAAAGTGTTACCAGAGGCGGACAGCTTAATCTTCATAGCTTAAGAATGCTCAGACAGGTGGTGACTACAGGTCTCTTGGTTTCATTTTTCATTGGAATAGGGAGTTTTGGTTATCAAATTTGGAATAAAGTTCCCAAATATGCTTGGGATCAATATTTTCAATATCATAAGGCTTCTATACTCCTAGCGTTTAATTCATCCTCTCGTGCTGAAAAGCTTATCATTAATTTCTCTGAACCTAATGGGAAACTTCATCGTCGCTATGCTGCAGATATTATGCGCGATCCAAGAATTTTGCTGATACAGCAAAGAATCTCCCACGTTGTGTTTCAGTCTGCCAAATTATCTCTCAATATCTCTTTTGGTGTCGTCTGTTTACTCCTAACATTCTGGGCCTTAAGGGGCCTATTCGTGCATAATAAGAAACATCAAAGAGGATCTCACCTGATCTCTCCAAGAGCTCTTGCAAGGCGCTTACGATGGACATTTCAAGCCTCAGATCTAAGACTTGATAACGTTCCTCTTGTGAAGAATAAGGAAATGTCACACATTCTTATCACAGGAACCACCGGTTCTGGGAAAACTAACGCCTTTCACACGCTTCTTCCTCAAATTCGAAGGCGCGGTAATAGAGCCATTGTTGTGGATCTCACAGGAGATTTGGTAGCGAAGTATTATCGAGAAGGAAAAGATCTTATTTTGAATCCCTTTGATGCAAGATCAGTTCAGTGGGACCTTTGGAAGGATTGCAAAAGTCATACTCATTATGATGCTCTGGCAGAAAGCATTATTCCTGATAAAGGGGGCTCACATGATGCTTTTTGGGATGAGGCTGGGAGAACATTGTTTCGTATTGCTGCCCAGAAATTGGAACAACAAGACCTTCGAGATCCCTATCAGCTTTATTCTCTTCTCACATCTTCAGATATGCGTACGTTTCAATCATTTTTTGAAGGCACTGAGGCATCCTCTTATACGAATAAAGATGGAGAAAAAACTACCCTATCGGTCAGAGCTAATCTCGCCACACATTTAAGTGGCTTTAAATTCTTAAGTCCCGTGGAAGAAGGGTTTTCCGTAAGAACTTGGATTTCTCAATCCAAAAGTGATGACCAGTGGTTATTCTTAACAGCGATGCCAGATCAAAGAAAAACTTTAAGGCCTTTGATCTCAGCTTGGCTTGACCTTTCAATCAACGCTTTAATGTCTGAAGCTCCAGATCCTAAAAGACGTCTATGGTTCATAACAGATGAGCTGCCGGCTCTTCAAAAGCTGCCTTCTCTAAAAACAGGCCTTGCTGAGCTTCGTAAATATGGGGGGTGTGTTTTAGCAGGAATTCAAAGCATTCCCCAGTTAGAGGAGATCTATGGTAAGGCAGCCTCTCAAAACATGCTCAATCTTTTTAACACCTTTTTATTCTTCAGGAATAATGACCCATCAACGACTCTATGGATTTCTAAAGTACTTGGAGAATGTGAGCAGAAGGAGACCCAGGAAAATCTCTCCTATGGAGCGCATGCTATGAGAGACGGGGTTTCTATCAATCAAATGACCAAAACATCCCCTTTGATCATACCAACCGAAATTGGCGCCCTTAAGGATTTAGAAGCTTATTTAAAGCTTCCAGGAGGGTTTCCTATTGTAAAGATGAGGATGAGATATAAGAGTATCTTCTCTATTGCTTCTGTTTTTGTGCTAAATAAGAAATTCAGTTTGATTAATATTGAGTTTGAAAAACGTGCTCAAAAGATCAGACAAACTGGCCTTTGTGTTAAAAAAACTAAAACTAGAAAAAAATCTATAGAAGAAGTAGCATAAGCTTATGCCTCCTAAATTAAAGAAACCCTACAGCTAAATGATGAGTCTTAAGATTTTAAAAAGTATATGATTTATGAATAATGATCTCCTCTCTAATGATTATAAAGACCTGCTCAAAACCCTAAAAGAGAAGGTTGCTACAAGTCGTTACAGAGCAGCACTCAGCGTTAATTCTGAAATGATCAATCTTTATCATTATATAGGCAGCGAAATTATTAGTGGCCAAAAGAAGTACGGTTGGGGGGCTAAAGTTATTGATCGATTAAGTAAAGATCTTCGAAGAGAATTCCCTGATATGAAGGGGTTTAGTCCCACAAACCTTAAGTATATGAAGCTATTTTCTGAAAGTTTTTCTAAGGATGAGATTAGTCAGCAGGCTGCTGACCAATTGCCATGGTTTCATATAATAACTATTTTGGTTGAGGTGAAAAACCCCCTTGAACGTAGATTTTACATTCAAAAAGCCAGAGAACATGGGTGGTCACGTAATGTATTATCTATGCAGATTGAAACTAACCTTTTTAAACGTGAGGGAAAAGCGATTACCAATTTTAATGAGAAACTTCCCTCTCCAAAATCTGAGCTTGCTCAATCCATTCTAAAGAATCCTTATTTGTTTGATTTTTTAAGTTTAGGGCAAGATGCACATGAAAGAGAAATTGAGAAGGGTTTAATTGACCATATTGAGAAATTTCTTCTGGAGCTTGGTGAAGGTTTTGCATTTTTGGGAAGGCAGTATCATCTTCAAATTGAAGAGCAGGATTTTTATATAGATTTGCTTTTTTATCACATAAGACTTCGTTCCTTTGTAGTAATTGAACTCAAATCCGGCAAATTTAAACCTGAGTATGCAGGTAAGATGAATTTTTATCTTTCGGCAGTGGATGATTTACTGCGCCAGCCTGGTGATAATCCTTCAATAGGGCTTGTTCTGTGTAGGTCCAAAGTTGGTGTAGTTGCTGAATATGCTTTACGGGATATGACTAAACCAATAGGTCTTGCCGAATACCGTCTGACAGAGAGTTTACCTGAAAATTTAAAAACAGTCTTACCTACGATTGAAGAGCTTGAAAATGAACTTGCAAAGGAGTTTGTTGATCCATAAATCTTTTCCAATAATTTATGTGTCTGATAGCAATTAATGAGAAAAACATATAAAAATTTAAGCGAGATAGAAAACCTTTCAGCCAGTGAAAGAGATCATCTTTCTCTATTAAGCCGTGAACTTAATTCACTCTATGAAAAACGGCAAAAGCGACAGAAAAGAAAAGCTTATTTATGGTTAGGAACCTTACCTCTCTTATTGGTTATATTTGACTATATTAATAAAACTGGATTTATCAGTGAAACAACTTTTCTATTTGGCGCTTTTGGATTATCAATCTTCTTTATCAGTGGAATAGTTTGTCCCATTATTCTGACTAGAGATTATTTTGATGAAAAAAGAGAATCCAAAAAATGGTGGACTCTTCATCAAGAAGTACAATCTCAGGGATATATATATTTTGAAGATTCAAAAGAATGGTGGATCAAGGACAATTAATTGTTAGGTGCGCCCATTTTTTAGACAAGAATTTACCTCAATGAGTAAGCCCTTCTTTTTTGAACCACTTTAGTCCTCCAGTCACTAACTTTTTCTCCATCAATTTTAGTATAGTGACGGTGTTATGATGTTAGTTTATATCCAATTGGGTTAGACGTAATTATATCAACTGCGTGCTTAATTCCGTATGAAATAATAATTCCAGTATTGTACTTATACACTAGAGGCACTTCATTCTCACCTTGAAAAATGGACTCCTCCGTTGATTTATATCCAGATATTACCGAAGCTACTTTAAAATCACTCTTGTTGTATTCTTTAAAGATTATCGGTCCGCCAGAAAAACCTGGATTGTTATGGCCATCTAAATAAAATATTTGTGTTCCATCCTCCAAAAATTGCATACAAGAAACTATTGCTTTTTTTACAAATGGAAGTGGGAAGTCTCTGTTTAATTTTCCTATATTTCCCTGCATTCCATAAGGAAATCCTAGAAAATAGACATCTTGACCATACCCCATGTTAGCAGAGCTTGCTTCTAATAGGAAATTTGGTGATAATTGAATCTCAGCTTTTAAAATGGAAATATCGATATCGCCATTGCAATGCCCTACTAAAGTTAATTGAATATCTTTCCAAAAATTTTCATGGAAGATTTTCATTGAAGAGCTACCGTCCCATTTTTCCAGAAGATGCTTTGCGGTAATTACATACTGCCGGTCATCAACATCAATAGTAAAACATGTACCTATTTGATCGCCGCATAGTATGTTAAAAACTCTATGAAGTACGTTACTTGTGATCATTTATCTTCTCTCTATTGCCTATGATTAAAGCTCTAACCCTCTATCCTTACAAAATCCCTTCTGAGCTTCTTTAAGCGCATATTTCGTAGCACTTTCTGCATCCTTTTGAATCTCATGGACTCTCACTTTGTTAGGTTCTTCCTTATTATAGAACACTTCTTTCAGCCAAACCTCAGCTTCACTTCTTCTTATATACTCTATCGATCGCTCAGCTTTATAAGGCGTCAGATCTTTATAGGTTTGTTTAAGGGTTTCCTGGCGTTCCTCAAGGTAGCTGCCCAGCTTGATATAAACCTCAATGGTTTTGTCATCGGGAGTTTTTCCTAAGCTCTCGTGCGCCCTCTGGATTTCATTGGCAACACGTGTAGCTACAAAAGGAGAGAGGTTTTTTTCTTGGACCAATTGATCTGCAAGGTGCTTTTGACTCTGCTGATACTGCTGGAGTTCAACGGAAGCTGGTTTCATAAACTTCTGGGGATTCTTCACATCGCCATTCTGACGGAACTCTTCCTCAAACATTCGTCCTTCAATACGCGCAAGACGCTCTGCATAGAGAGTGGCTCTTAAGTAATCTTCTTTGACAAGATCCTGCTTTTTATCGAGGTTTTCTAACATCTCGGCTTTGATTGTTTCACTGCGACCTAATTCAAATCGTACCCGAGTAGAGAGAACTTTGACATCTCCCAACGTTGGCTCTCTATGTTCATAATGCTTGAGATGGAAGAGATATTCCCCTGTCCTAGAAGCTTGCTTTTCCAGGAACTTCTTTTCATCCCCATCTGGGAAGCGGTTATGCTTTTCTTTAAAGAGTCCATAAAGCCTTCTTTCAAGAAGTTGACTGACCTCCTCAAACTTCTTCTCCTCTATAGGAAAGAGAGGATCTTGAGGGGCTACCCGATGGATTTTGGTCTCCTGAGTCCTTTCAAACTTATAGAAATCTTCATTCCTATGGAAATGGTCCTTCACTTTTGTTTTAATATCTTTGAGCGCTTCCTGTATAGCTTGAGTAAGAGAAAGGGATTTGTCCCTTTCTCTTACCTCTTCTAAGGTGAGGTATTTTAAACTGGCTTCTTTGCCATGGTCACGGCCCATCTGTTGAATGAGATGGTCTAAAGTGGGCGTCTCTGTTTGGGAGATAAAGACTTTCAGGTCTTTGGTTTGCCGGGTCAAAGACACATAACTGTTATTGAGGTTGGTTGCCTTATCATGAAGCACATAAATGTTGGGGAGGGTAGATCCTTGGGCTTTATAAATGGTGCCCGCATAGCCATGGCGTAACCCAATATAAGTTTCAGGATTAAAGGTGACTTCCTGTCCATTATCTTGAAGGATCGTACAAGCGGTCTCGGTGATCTTTTTAATAGCCCCGAAGTTGCCATTGAAGAGATTCTGGGTTTTATCCGTCTCGGTGAGTTGAATGCGATCCCCTTCCGCAAACCTTTGAGGACCTCTTTTTGTCATGATCTCATAGTCATGATCTCCCAGCTCTCCTCGGGCGCGTCGAATGTCTCTCACTGCGCAATTCAGAGCATCTACATCCACGTTTCTTTGGGCGAGGATAAGTTTGTTGATGTGAGGATCATCAGCATGATCTTTAGACCAGGCATTAATCAGAGCAGCACAAGAGGTTTCTTTAGTCCCTGAGAAGAAGATTCGTTCGTGGTCATTTAATATATGAACAGCTTCTTTCACTTCGCCACGGGAGAGAGATTCAGATACTGCTCTCTGCCAATCGATCTCTTGGCGTCTTACATCAGTAATCTCAACGGAGCAAAACTTCTCTACCAGAACCTCAAACATCCCACCTTTTTGAATACTGGAGAGCTGACGACTATCTCCTACAAGAAGCACCTTAGATCCTGCTCGTTTGGCACCGTTAAAAAGTTCTATCTGCAGCTCTGTAGAAAGCATGGCTGCTTCATCCACAATCAGGAGCGTTTTCTCATCAATGGTATTTCTCTGGTTCTTAGAGGCAAACAAAAAAGCATGGCAAGTGGTGGCCTCCCTAAAACCATCCTCCAGCATATCTTGAGCCACCTTATGGGTGGGAGCTAAACCAATTACCCGATAACCTGAAGCTTCATGAACTTCTCTGATAGGCCTTAAGACATAACTTTTGCCAACACCGGCGCGTCCCTGGATAATACTTAGATTATGGGGAATCTGTGTTACACAATCATAAGCTGCTTGTTGTTCTAAGGAGAGGATGTATTTCTCTGTTACCTGGTTTCTCACTGAATCCAAAAGAGGAACACTCTCTTGCTTATGAAGGGATGTTGCAAAGCGCAGGAGCTTTTCTTCTAAGGTCCGTGTTTCTTTTAAAGTATAAAGCCCAGTCTCTTCCCCTGTTGAGGAATCATAAAGAGTTATCAGATTCTTGTCACTCAAGACCCCTTTAAGTAAGATGGCCTGATCTGCCCGTGGAACATGTTTGAAGATAAACCGTTCGATGTCTTGTTTGGATAGTACGGCCTTGTTCTTCCCCAGAGCTTCTAAAATAACTGCTGGATCTTTAGCCAAGGCTTCATTGGTCTCTTTAATGAGCTCTGATCTCTTCAAAGCATCATTCATATGGTGGCGCATACGTACAGGACCCAGATGCTCTTGGGGAACAATACCAATGGGATCCACCCTTAAGTCCAAGCCCTTTTCCTTAAAGTAGGCGTTTTGGATATCTCTGACCTTCTCTCCCACCAGCTCTGCTTCGGTGACGAAACCTTTGCGAATCGTTGGATCGGTGTCTCTGGCCTTATAAGCATTTAAAGACTTGCCATCTTCAGAAAAACGCCTGGTGGTGGCTAACATATGGACATGCCAGTTTTTGTCTTCATCATGCGGCGCATGGATATCGATTTGAACAGCAAGGCCTTTCGATAAGAAAAATTCTTTGGCGATCCTATGAGAGAGCTCTATACGGTCTTCGAGGCGAATCTCTTTGTCATCAGGAAGGGCAACCACTGCTTCCTTGGCCACTTGGCTGTCTACGCGTCTTTCAGCATGCTCTGCTGCATTCCAAAGAACAGAGCTATTCTTGAACTTAAGATCAGCCCCTTCCGGTAATAAGATCTCATGATAGACGTTGTCCCGTTTATGTTGAAAGTGGAACACTTCTCCTGTGCGTTCACACCTAATCTGCGCGCGCTCATTATAAGCGGCCTTCCGGCAGCCATTAGCGCCGGTACTCCTTGATACATACTGAACTCTTGCAAACTGGATGGCCATTTTTATTTAAGCCTTTTTAATTTTGAAATTACCATAACAAATAAGCGCATTGGTATCAATGCATATTGCGTATGCAGTAAATTTATCAATTCACTTCATAACGCCTTGTGGCGATTTTATTCCTCTGGTATTTTAATTCTTATAACAATAAAGGCTTTTTCAGGTGAGGTAGCTAATGACAAAATCCAATCTCCTTGAGCGTAAAAAGCAAGCGCTCGAGTTCAAGAAAAATAGGCTTAAACAACTCGAGTCCCATGTAAAACTCATGGAGCGAAAATCCAGAACAAGAAGGCTAATCGAACTCGGCGGACTTGTCGCAAAAGCTGGCTTAGAAGAATGGGATACTAATGCGCTCTATGGCGCCTTTCTTGAAATCAAAGAAAGTGCTGAAGATGTAAAGACCGTTAAAGCCTGGGCTCATAAAGGTGGCGCTGCCTTTGCACGAAAAAACACCAACAAATCCCCCGTCATCGTTAAGTTTGAATCCAAACCCGATGAAGAAACCAGAACAAAGATCCGTGAACTGGGATTGAAATGGAATGCCCTTAGAGGCGAGTGGCAGGGGTATATAGAGTTAAGAGTTCTGAAAGAGGTTCTTCAAAAGGAAGATGTTCAAGTTTTAGAGATCAATGAACAAGAGGCTGTTTAGGAAAAGAAAAGAGCCCCTGAGTGAGCTCTTCTGCTTTAAACTTACCGCTCAGAAAAGGGGGAGGGTAAGATCGCCTTAAAGGGACGTACGGTAGTTCCTTGCATTGCATTTCCTGCTATGGCTAAGCCATTCGCACTGATGACTTGGGCAACAAAATCTACTTTCCAACCATCAAGGTTAGCGCCAGCTTTTTCCAAACGCTCTTGAAAAGAAAGGGGGCTTTCTATGACACATGGAATCTCATTGTTCTCTTCCGCATCCTCTGCACCTCCTATTATGGCATCAAGACTTGGTTTCAAGAGCGTTATGATATGCAGATAGCCCTGCACAGTGAAATGAGGCAAAAGATGAGAGAACAGACAGGAAATATGGGGGCTACGGAAAAAAGTCCAGGCAAGAATATGTACAATGTGGAACACTTACAAAACATGGGAAATCAACAGAGCATGAAACAGATGCAGCAGAAAGGTTCTGATAAGGGGCAGAACGTTCCTCAGCAATAATCCCTAAGTTGCGTATTTACAAGATTTGTATTCTTCTACCAAAGCAATTTCCTCATTCCTTTTCATTGCTGACCTCGGTTGCAGGTTGTCCGTGTGGAGCGCACATGATAAAGTTTTGATATTAAAAGTAGAATGGATGCTAGAAAGTATCCTAGTGGGATTACTCCCTATCATGCATGCTCCTAGGTGGAACAGGGTCAGAAGTCATGCGACGCATTGCAGCGCCAATGATCGGGGGAATGGTTAGTGTTACAATCCTGTCATTAATCATTATTCCAGCTGTTTATCTTTTGTGGAAGTAAAGAGGATGCTCGTATCAGTGAGGGATTAATTAAGTAAAAATAATCTGATTGAGAAATAATATATGAATAAAACAACTTTTTATATTCCTACCATGGACTGTCCTGCGGAAGAAAAGCTTATTCGTGAAAAGCTACGATCGGTGACTAATATAAAGCAGTTAGAATTTAATTTAATTCAACAAGAGCTGATTGTTACACATCAAACCTCTGATGTTTCCGATATCCAACAAGCTTTAACTTCATTAGGTCTAGATATTCAAATCAAAAACAACTCTTATACGAACAAACAACTTAACTTATTACAAGCTCATGTAACAGCCAAAGATTGGATGATAATCACCATTTCAGGTTTGTTAGCTTTCACTGCTGAAGTTATTGCTTTTACAACACGTACTGAAAATTCCCTTTTGATTATCGTTTTAGCATTAGCATCCATGCTCGTAGGTGGTCGCGTAACTTTTCTCAAGGGAGTACGCGCTGTCCAATATTTCATACTTAACATTAATTTCTTGATGACAATTGCCGTTCTTGGGGCTGTCATTATTGGTGAATGGCCAGAAGCCGCTATGGTAACTTTTCTTTTCGGCCTTGCGGAAACAATTGAGAGTTATTCTTTAGATAAGGCACGACAAGCCATCCAGCGTTTGATAGAGATTGCCCCTGATGTTGCTACTGTGCAAACTGAAGAAGGCAGCTGGGAAGTTAAATCTGTTCAAGAAATTCAAATTAATGACATTGTCTGGGTCAAACCTGGTGAACGTATTCCCTTAGATGGAATTGTCCTTAAAGGCCGCACAAGCGTAAACCAAGCGCCTATTACCGGCGAATCAATTCCCGTAGAAAAAAATAAAGGAGACATTGTATTTGCAGGTTCTATTAACGAGCGGGGTTCATTTGAATTTAAAGTCACAAGTCAAACAAATGAGACATTACTTGCTAAAATTATTCGTGCCGTTCAACAAGCACAAAGTGAACGAGCTCCAACACAACGATTTGTTGATCAATTTGCAAAATATTATACGCCAACAATAGTTATTACTGCTATTTTAATTGCTTTTTTACCCACCTTTATCTGGCAAGCCCCCTTTTACCCATGGTTTTATAAAGCCTTGGTGCTATTGGTTATTGCGTGTCCTTGTGCTTTAGTTATTTCCACACCTATTACGGTTGTAAGTGGCCTAGCTGCAGCAGCTAAACATGGTATTTTAATCAAAGGGGGAACTTATCTTGAGATAGGGAGTCATCTAAAAGCAATCGCTTTCGATAAAACAGGAACTCTTACACATGGGAAACCTAAAGCTACAGATGTTATTAGCATTACTAAAAATTCTAAATATGATGTCTTACAACTTGCTGCTAGTTTAGAAGTCAACTCGGAACACCCTATTGCTAGTGCTATCATACAACATTGGCAATCTTCAAATCAATCTAGTAACTTATTAGCCATTCATGAATATGAAACTATTCCCGGACGAGGCCTAGTTGGTATTATTGACGGAGAACATTATTTTCTAGGTAATCATCGCTTTGCTGAAGAAAACAATGTATGCAATACGCACGTTGAATCCATCTTACATCGACTGGAACAACAGGGGAAAACCACTATTGTACTCGGAACAAAGCATGAAGTATTAGCGATTCTTGCCGTAGCAGATACCTTGCGCGAAACAAGTATCCAAGCCATTCAGTCACTACACCAACTTGGAATTAAAATAGCCATGATTACGGGAGATAATCCAACTACGGCTCAAGCTATTGCCGGAAAACTAAGTATTGATGACATCCAAGCTAATTTATTACCCGAAGATAAGCTTATAGCTATGGATGAGCTTTTAAAGAAATATAACAAAGTAGGGATGGTGGGCGATGGTATTAACGATGCACCAGCACTTGCTAAGGCAACCATTGGTTTTGCGATGGGTCATTCAGGTACTGATGTGGCCCTGGAAACTGCGGATGTTGCTTTGATGGAAGATAATTTAAATAAGTTACCTTTTTTTATTCACCTCAGTCGTCGTGTTTGGCATAAGCTCGTTCAAAACATTACGTTATCGATCGGAATTAAAATAATCTTTTTTGCTTTAGCGCTTTCGGGGTTGGCGTCTTTATGGATGGCAATATTAGCAGATATGGGAGCGAGTTTAATTGTTGTCCTTAATGGGTTAAGATTATTAAACTTTTCATATATTAGACAAGATGAAAGCGTCCATAAATGATTAACAATGAGCTGAGGTTTTTTGTCTAACCGTAATAACTTATCACTACGTTTTTTGCGCTTTATCCTTGGCTATTTCTTTTTGCTCATAGGGATAATTGGTGTCTTCATTCCCTTTTTACAAGGATGGTTGTTTATAATTTTGGGGCTGATTTTGCTTAAAAGTCATGCCAAATGGGCAAAACCCCTGAATTCATGGGTGAGAGAAAAAATATCCAAAAAGCCGTTCGATAATTCGAGGATTATACAAAACTATTAATGATTGGCTTTCAAAGCTTGGATTATTCTAACTGAAGTGACCCCAATGGTCAACTTCGGCAAGAGCATTTCAAATAATCTAGCGTAATACAACTATACTCAGATCGCGCAATAGCTTTCTCACACACGGTAGAATTGTTATACCCACAAAGATTATATTACATACTGTAATTGCGTAAGTTAATCGGCAAGAATGTCTCCTAGAGCGTAAAGCTCTATGTTTAACTGATAAAAAACAAATAGGAGACATTCCATGAAATACTATGCAGGATTGGACGTATCAATGAAAGAGACATTTATATGTGTACTGAGAGAGGACGGACAAAAAGCGTACGAAAGTAGCACATATTAATCAGGCAATAAAACGGTGTCAATAACACATCAAAGTGACCGAGTTAGTTAGCACGTTAATTGGCCGAATTTTATCCTTAATCTTTGTATGGAGGAACAGAGCGCTCAAAGAGAGCAACGTGTCAACGCCGAAGAGCGTAGCATGCAGGGTTGCTCATCTGTCCGACGATGATGCCGACATGATCATCTGACTGGCCGCCATCAACCCGGCTTTGATGAACTGCTCCTCCGGAATTGTCTCGTAAGTACGCCCGCCGACTTCAAGTGTTCGGCAATCCGAGTCACCGCACACGGAGCAGCAGCGGCTCATACCAACGTCGGCGCCGAGCCACTCCTCAATGGATTTGCCCGCGATCCACACGCGGTTGGACTCCGAGGTATTGGCTTTGAACGCAGCTTCATCGATTTCCTGCGTTTCGAGTACGGGCTCGATTTCTAGCGGTCGCAGCGCGGCCGCTAATTTGGCCACCGCTGCTTCGAGTTCACGACCGGTGTCCCCGCAACGTGTGCAAGTCTCGCCGCCCTTAATGAGGCGCTTCCACAAAATCTGCATCTGTTTCATCTCACTCTCCTGGAAATTCTTGATGGATAACCACTATCATGATAAATCTTTTTTGAATGACTTTGCAAGAGCAGTCGCCACAAGATGCAGAACAGCTCCTGTCAATAGCACGTCAAAATGACCGAGTTAGTTAGCACGAGAGTTGACCGAAATTTATCCTTAATCTTTGCGTGGTGGAACAGAACGCAATGAGAGCGCAAAGTGTCAACGACGGAGAGCGTAGCGTGCGTTGATGCTTTGTGCTCTCGTTGCGATAATGCCCACGGCAAAGATCGGATAAATTGATTCATTTTCTTATGCTGCCATTTGTAAATCTATCGCAGAATCTATAAGGTTTCCCAGTGCATCATAACGACCCAAACATCTATTGCCAAAGAAAAGCCCTAAATTACCATTAAAGTAACGGCGGACATGTACAGAAACAGCCCAATTGATGGGAGTGGCACGTGGTACAGTCTCGAAATGGGTATCCAGCTACAAGAAGAAGGGTGAAATCGAACTTCGTAAGAAAAAGCGGGGGCGTCGGTCTGAGGACATGACCCTCCTGAAGCCCCATCAATGCGCCATTATCTTTAATATGATTCGAGACTGCTGTCCGGACCAATTAAAGCTACCCTTCATGTTATGGACGCGTGATGCCGTTGGTCTTCTTATTGAGCAGAGATTCGGGATCAAGCTGGCTATTCGTAGCGTTGGCAATTATCTGAAACGGTGGGGTTTTACCCCTCAGAAACCTCTTCGCAAAGCTTATGAGCGCCTGAATATTTTGTGATGGTTGCAGGGTGGATGTTTCTTGTCATCACGTTTCACACAGCTGCGGGAATGATACGTTATTTTAGCTGGCCTTATTCCGATCATGTTTATTCACGGCACAGGCTCAGAAGTTATGCAACGTATTGCAGCGCCAATGATTGCTGGCATGATTACAGCGCCCCTCTTATACATGATTCTTATTCCGATAATCTATCTCTTATGGCAAAAAAATAAGCTTGCAATGACAGATTGATACGACAGTACTACAGTTCTCCAATTGCGTATATGTCAAGGGACGTCTCCTAACTATAGTGCGTGCATTACTCGTAATAGCCGTTCTCTAGCCTCACTACTAATACAGTTTATTTCTGGTTTATTAACCAAATCTAACACAGCAGCTGGATCCATAAACTCCACATAAACTTGACCATCTTCCTTCATGCGAACAACGATATTACAGGGCAAAAGCAGACCAATGGATGGATCTATTTTCAGAGCCTGGTGAGCTAATTGAGGATTGCAAGCACCTAATATACGATAAGAAAGCATCTCTTGATCGAGTTTCTTTTTGACCGTTGCAGCTACATCGATTTCAGTTAAAACACCGAACCCTTCTTGTTTTAATGCCTGAGTGACTCGCTCAATTGCTTCGTTAAAGGAATATGAGACTTCCTTTCCAAAACCATATCTATTACTCATTTTTTCTCCTCTTGCCCCAATATCTTTTAAAAGTTATTTCGCCGTGGCGCTGCTGCCCATTTGCTGTTTCATTTTCTCCAATTCCTCCTTAAATTTGTCCATGTTTTCTTGCATTTGCTGCATTTGCTCTTTCATTTTGGGATCATTCATATGTCCCATCATTGATCCCATATGCTCATGCATTTGGTTCATCATATTTGCCATATCGTTAATCTGGCCGTGCATGTGTCCACACATTCCTGGGTGACCCTGGCCCATCATCGGTCCCATATGCCCAGGCATTTGGTTCATCGGATTTGATATATCTTTCATCTGACCATTTGCGTTTGACTCAACGCTATGAGAGTACTGTTCTGATTCTTTCTGACCTTCTTGTGCTAAAGATGAGGAGGAGATTGAAAATGCAGCGAGTGTAAAAAGAACTATATAACTATTGTTCATTTGATTGACCTTTCTCTAACTCATTAATTATATCTTTAATTATATCTTTATTTCCTTAACAAAGAATAAAACGTCCTTTTCAGTAAGCATACGTAACAAGAAAAACTTAACGCACGTTCACCGGAAAGGTACAAAACAACAGGGTCTAGAACAACCAGAATAAAATCGACTAAAGAGGAGAAGGGATTGATGACACGAGTGAACATCCTTGAAAGAAAGCAACAGATGATTGAGTTTAAGAAAAATAGGCTCATGCGGATTGAGTCCCATGTAAAACTCATGGAGCGACAATCCAGAACACGAAGACTTATTGAACTCGGCGGACTCGTGGCTAAAGCTGGACTCGATGATTTAGAGACCAATGTTCTTTATGGAGCTCTGCTGGAAATCAAAGAAAAAGCTGATGATATAAAAATAGTGAAAGCATGGGCTCATAAAGGCGGCGCTGCCTTTGCTAAGGATAATAAGGATACATCCCCTGTGATCGTTAAGTTCACCTCAAAACCCAATGAAGAGGTAAGGGCAAAGATGCGAGAACTTGGCCTCAAATGGAACGCCATCCGAGGGGAGTGGCAGGGATGGGTGGATTTGAAGGGGTTGAAAGATCTTCTGCAAAAGGAAGAAGCGGCAATCCTTAAGATCACTGAACAAGAAGTTGTTTAGAAAAAAGAGAAGGCCCCCCGCAAAAGGAAGCTCTTATCTTTTAAGTTTATTAAGCAACCATGGATCTGGACACTTGGCGAATGGAAACCCCCTCTACAATCTGCATCGATATGACTACTTGTCTTAAAATCTCTAAAGAAAAAACTTAAACCTGGACACCTACTAAAACTTATCTTCTTAAGAGCTTTGAAGGATAGCCAGCCTCAGTTGTTGCTTTTGCAAGGTCAGAAAGTTTAGCTTTCTCTTTATCGTAAGTTACTTTTGCAACTTTTGTTTTCAGATCAACAGAGACTTCCTTAACGCCAGGAACAGTTTCAAGAGCTTTTCGAACCGTAATAGGACAAAGATTGCAGGTCATATTTTGCACAGACAATTCAATAGTCGATAACTGCACTGCAAATGCTGAGACAGCTAAAAAACTACCCATAAAAAAGATCGTCAATAAATTTTTCATAATCTATACTCCTCGTTCGTTCTAAAAGAACCTTGAGCTATACCAAGGAAAGGTCAGCAATAACAAAATGATCAGACTTATTATCCAAAACACAAGACGTTGAATGAAGAGAGTGCTTGGGTGAGCGCAAGGCTTGCCAATTTCACAAGTAGGCGGTTTTAAGTATAATTTATAAAATGAATAACCCAGAGATAAAGCTACTAATCCAATAATATAAGGACGATAGGGGGCAAGTGCTGTTAAGTGACTAGTCCAAGCACCTCCAATGCCTAGGCTGAGGACGACCAAAGGACCAATACAACATAAGGAAGCAACGATAGAAGTTCCTATAGCTCCGAATAGACTCGCCCAGATTGATTTATGATTCATATGTAAACTCCTCTGTTTCTAAGGCATCCAAAATGGGACAATCGGTCATTGGCTTTTTGTTCAATTGACACTGTTTGACTAACGTTATGAGAGCTTGTTTTATGGTCTGCAGTTCCTGAAGTTTTTGATCAATCAAATGAATTTTAGTTTGTGCTTGGGTTTGGATCTCATGACAGGCATTTTTTGAGGTTCCCTTAATGGTCAAAAGCTCCATAATCTCATCTAAAGTGAACCCTATGTTTTTAGAGCGCATAATAAATCTCAGACGTTTCAATGCTTCTTTATCATAATACCGATAGCCATTAGCCCCACGGAAAGGCTTAGGCATAAGGCCTATTTTCTCATAGAAACGAATGGTATCGGCCTTAATCTGACATTCTTTCGCCAGTTGACTAATTCGATAGTTGCGCATGGTTTGTTCTCTCCTTACACATCGCAAGCACAGTCTATGGATGAGGTCTTATCTTCTTTAAAAGCTTTATAAGCTTTTAAGGCCCAGGTTTCTCCCACACAGCCCCCCATAGTTGATCCAATGGCTAAGACTTCGCCAACTTCAGCTTCCGAGGCCCCCAATTCTTTGGCTTTTAGGATATAATAAGTCAAACAAGGTTCACAGCGAGCACTTACACCCCATAAGGCCGCCATCAAAGCTTTGTACTTAGCCGGCAAAACTCCATCCTTAAAGATGACTTCTTCACGCATCTGATGAATGAGGCCTGCCGTCCCCAATCCAACTTTGGCGAACTCTTTAAAATAGCCATAGGCAGGATCAATAGTTTTAGGATCGATCGTCATGGTTTCCTCCGTTTTTTTGAACGTTCCCCATCATTTTAAGTATACTCCTTAGAGTTTACTCCAAGGTCAAGGGATTTTTTAACCATTAAACAATGTTTTTATGTGATAAATTAAAAAATAAAAGGTGATCGGGGGCTTTTCAGTTAAGATGAATAATAGCTTATTTAAAAGTCTAACTGCTTTTTCTATCATCGTCTTAAGTTTTTCTAGCATAGCAAAAACTTCGAATTCTTCTTCTCCATCAATGGAAATGACCACTTCAAAGGCTAAAAAACAAAAGACACCTCTCTATTGGATTGATGCCATGGAGCCTACCATCCGGTATGATAAACCAGGAAAATCCAGGATGGGAATGGAGCTTGTTCCTGTTTACGGGGAAGAAAGCAAATCACCCCCTGTGTCTCCAGGTGAGATTCACATTGATCCCCAAATCACCAATACGCTTGGCGTAAGAACTGCAGCAGTAAAAGAATCAACACTCTTTCAAAAAATACGTGCTTATGGCTCAATTGCTGTTAAAGAAGACAATATTACGAGTGTCACGAGTCACGCGGATGGGTGGATTAAAAAACTTTATGCCAATGAACTTGGTGAGATTGTCCAAAAAGATAAGCCGCTCTTTGACTTTTATTCGCCGCGCATTGTACAAATTCAACAAGAGTATATTATTTTTTTAAAACAAGATAAGAAATCAGAAAATGTCCGATTTTTGAAAAATACCCTTAAAACTTTAGGCCTAAGCGATAGACAAATAGAAAACATTACGACGACTAAATCACGCCAAGATACGATCCCTTTTTATTCTCCGGTCACTGGCGTGATTTCAGAATTAAACGTTCGTGAAGGGGCTCAAGTGAAAGGTGAGGATACACTTTTAAAAATCACAGATCTTTCAACGGTATGGGCAATTCTTGAAGTGTTTGGCGAGGAGGCTTTCTCTCTTAAGGCGGGACAAACGGTTGACATTCACATCCCCGATGTTTCGGAAAAAGTCTGGAGTGCATCAATAGAATATGTTTATCCTGAAGCAAACCCTTCTATTCGTACGGTTAAAGTGCGCGTTCTCTTGCCGAACCCTGAGGGGTTTTTGAGGCCTAATATGGTTGTCAATGCAAGGATCTTAACCTCTCCTAAAAAAGCCCTCACCATCCCAAGAGAAGCTCTTATTTATGGTACTTCCAAGAACTATGTGATTGTGTCCTTAGGGGAAGGTCGCTTTTCTCCTCGTTTCGTTACTCCGGGCATTGAAACAGAAGAAGATGTGGAAATCTTAGCAGGATTAAAGGTGGGTGAAAAAGTCGTTACGTCAGGTCAATTTCTCATCGATTCAGAATCCAATCTAAAAGCGAGCCTGCAGCGGTTAGAAACTCAAAAAGGAGACAATCATGATCACAAACATCAATAAAAGGATGATTACCCACTTTATTCTATCCTTAAGCATAACATTCATAAGTTGGGAGGTTATGGCTGAAGGAAGCAATATGAACCCTTCTCAAGAGGTAAAGTCTAACACCGTTGTAGGTCACGGTACAATCGAGGGAATTGATGAGGAAAAGCATCAACTTACGATCAAACACGATCCCATAAAGGCTCTTGATTGGCCAGGAATGACAATGGCTTTTAGTGTGTCTGAGAAAGTGGACATGAGTCAATTAAGAGCAGGCACAATCATTAATTTTCATTTAGAAAAAGATATAAACAATCAAATGCAAATTACCCACATTGAAAAGAATTAATCACTTAAAGGGTTAAGGATGATTACTGCGGTTATTCGCTGGTCTCTTCGCAACCGTTTTTTAGTATTGTTAGCAGCGGTTTTGTTAACCTTATGGGGCATCTATGCTACCAAGAATACCTCCATAGATGCCATCCCTGATCTTTCTGATGTACAAGTAATCATTAAAACAAACTACCCTGGACGTTCACCGCAAGTGATTGAGAGTCAAGTCACTTATCCACTGACTACCACAATGTTAGCGGTGGCGGGGGTCAAAGCCGTTCGAGGTTTTTCTTATTTTGGGCAATCTTTTGTTTATGTAGTGTTTGATGAAAAGACCAATCTTTACTGGGCTCGATCCCGTGTTCTTGAGTATTTAAATCAAGCGATCAGCAAACTTCCTTCAGGAGTGCGACCAGAACTTGGCCCCGATGCCACTGGTGTGGGGTGGGTCTATCAGTATGCCCTTGTTGACCGCACAGGGCAGCATGATCTTGGGCAGCTGAGGGCGCTGCAAGATTGGTTTTTAAAATTTGAGCTTCGCACTGTCCAAGGTGTTGCGGAAGTTGCAACCGTCGGAGGAATGGTCAAGCAATTTCAAGTGATTCTTGATCCTTATCAACTGATTGCCCTTAAAATTCCTCTCTCCAAGGTTAAGCAAGCCATCCAGAATGCCAGCCAAGAAAGTGGCGGCTCTGTCCTCGAAATGGGGGAGGCTGATTATATGATTCGCGGAACGGGGTATCTCCAATCCATAAAAGACATCGAAGAAATTCCCATTGAAACAAGTAAAGAAGGAATCCCCATTCTTATTAAGAATATTGGACGCGTTCAGCTTGGGCCTCAAGTTCGTTTAGGGGTTGCTGAGCTTAATGGTGAAGGTGAAGCTGTTGGAGGCATCGTTGTCATGCGCTTTGGAGAAAACGCTCTTCATGTCATTAAGAACGTAAAGGACAAACTTGAGAGTCTTAAAAACAGCCTTCCTAGTGGTGTAGAAATTGTTACAACGTATGATCGTTCAAACTTAATCTTAAGGGCAATCGATCAATTAAAATCAACCCTTATAAAAGAATGTCTTATTGTGGGCTTGGTGTGTCTTATTTTTTTGCTGCATTTTCGCTCAGCTTTGGTCATTGTTTTAACGCTTCCCCTCGGAATCTTATGTGCCTTTATCATTATGTATTATCAAGGCATTAATGCCAATATTATGTCTTTAAGCGGCATTGCGATTGCTATCGGTGCTATGGTAGATGCGGCTGTAGTGATGATTGAAAATGCCCATAAACATATAGAGACATGGCGAAAAAAACATTCTTCAGAAAAGATACTATTTGCAGATCATGTCAAATTAATTCTTGAGTCCACAAAAGAAGTTGGCCCCCCGCTTTTTTCTAGTCTTCTGATCATTACTGTCAGCTTTCTTCCTATCTTTACGCTTCAGGCTCAAGAAGGCCTTTTGTTTACTCCTCTTGCACTGACTAAAACCTATGCAATGGCTGCAGCGGCAGGACTATCTGTCACTCTTGTACCTGTGTTAATGATCTATTTTGTTCGTGGAAAAATTCGCTCAGAACGTAAAAATCCTCTCAATAGGTTTTTTATTACTCTTTATGAAAAAATCATAGGACACGTTTTTAAGTATCCAAAAGTAACTCTTTTGAGTGTATTTGTTCTCGTACTCTTAAGCGCTTACCCCATCTTAAAATCGGGGTCTGAATTTATGCCTCCTTTAAAAGAGGGAGATGTTCTCTATATGCCGAGTGCTTTTCCGGGGTTATCCATTGGTAAAGCAGCACAAACGCTTCAACAGACAGATAAATTGATCCGAGAGATTTCTGAAGTAAAAAGCGTCTTTGGTAAAGCAGGTCGGGCAGATACCTCTACTGATCCAGCGCCTCTTGAGATGTTTGAAACCGTTGTGCAATTAAAAGATCCTAAAGAATGGCGCTTAGGAATGACTTATGAAAAATTAATTGAAGCCCTTAATGAGACCGTAAAAATCCCTGGACTTGTGAATCTCTGGGTGCAGCCCATTCGTAATCGCATTGATATGCTTTCCACAGGACTCAAAAGCCAGATAGGGATTAAAGTCTCAGGATCAGATCTGAAAATGATTGATTCTCTCGGCAAAAAGATTGAAAGTCTTCTCAAATCTCTTCCTCAAACCGTTTCTGTTTATTCAGAGCCTAATGCCCAGGGAAGATATGTGACTATTGCTCTTAATAGGCTTCAGGCTGCAAGATATGGCTTTAATATTGATGAAGTTAGTGAAATTATTAATAATCTCATTGGCGGTGAAAATATCGCTGAGACAGTCAATGGTCTCGAGCGTTTTCCCATTAATATAAGATTTCCACGGGAGCTCAGAGATTCTCCTCAAAAAATTAAAGACCTTCCTCTTTTAACCCCCAGTGGTTCAGTAATTAATTTAGGCAGAATTGCCGATATCACCATTATCTCGGATGGACCTTCTCAAATAAAAACAGAAAATGCACGCCCCTCGGGTTGGGTCTTTCTTGATATTGGAGAAGAAGATCCTGGTTCTTATATTACGAAAGCAAAGAAACTTCTGGCAAATGAGCTCACACTTCCTTCAGGATATTCTTTGTCATGGGCAGGGCAATATGAATATATGGAACGGGTTGTTGAAAGATTAACCCTTATTCTGCCTTTAACCCTCTTTATTATTTTTTTCCTTCTTTGGGTTACTTTTAAAAACTTCATGGAACCCTTGATTATTCTTATTTCACTTCCTTTTGCACTTAGTGGAGGACTGTGGTTAACGTATGTTTTAGGGTTCAATCTTTCAGTCGCTGTTGCCGCTGGTTTTATTGCCTTAATGGGCGTTGCCGCAGAGTTTGGTGTGGTGATGCTCATTTATCTTGATCACAGCATTGAAAACTATAGAAAGCAGAAAAAACTTAAGAATCTCAACGATCTTCTCTCTGCCATTACAGAAGGAGCCGTTCTTCGCGTACGCCCTAAGACTATGACTGTTGCGGTAATTCTCGCAAGCCTTATTCCTATCATGTTTGAACACAGTACAGGATCAGAAGTGATGCAGCGCATTGCAGCTCCTATGATTGGCGGCATGATCACAGCACCTCTTCTCTCAATGGTTGTTGTTCCCGTTATTTATTTCTTATGGCAGAGAAGAAAACTTTTCCCGAAGCGAGCGAAGTAGCTGATGTCAACTAGAGTCCTTTGAGCTCAACTTCCCAACCTTCCTCCCAAACAATTCTGCGGCAGCTCTCAGAGGTTCATCAGCAAGATGGGCATATCTTTGGGTGGTGGATGGATTGGTATGACCTAAAAGCTTTCCGATAATGCTAAGGCTTAACCCACTCGAGACAAGATGAGAAGCATAGGTATGACGAAGATCGTGAATTCTTACATTTTTTAAGCAAGCTTCTTTTAAGATTTTTTTCCAAAAAGTCGCACCTCCTTGCATAGGTTCTCCAGTAACTCTATTTGGGAATAGATATGGAGAAGCGTGTTTTTGAAGTTCTTTAAGATTAGCAAGAACTTCTAGAGCTTGTTCTGAAAGTGGCAGATGCTCCTTCTTTTTCTGTTTGGTCAAATGTGAAGGTTTCGTCCAAACCCCTTGTTCTAAATCAAATTGATCCCAGGTGGCATGAAATACTTCGCTTTTTCTAGCGCCTGTTAATAGAAGAAGCTTAAAAGAAAAGGCTGTTAAATGTTCTGGGTAGGATGACAGAACACTCCAAAGTTTTTTAACTTCCTCTTCATTAAGCCATCGATCCCTTTTTCCTTCGGTGTATCGTTCAATTCCCCTCACTGGATTGTCTGCTCTCCAACCCCAAGACATAGCTAAGGAAAACATCTTAGAAAGTAAGGCTAAGATTCTATTAGCTTGGTAGGGAGTTTTCTCATGTTTCAGGTGAAGGCTCTCTATATCTCTACGAGAAATATTGGCCACAAATTTATTACCCAAGGAAGGTAAGATGATATTCTTTAGTAATTTTTGGTCTTCTTTTAAGCTTCTTGTTCTTTTCCGTACACCGTGTCTTACAATATAATCTTGAGCAAGAGTGTTTATAGTGGGAAGATCTCTATTCTCTTTCTTTTTTTCTGCAGGATCATTTCCATGGGCAATACTCCCCAAATATTTCTTAGCAAGACCACGCGCTTCTTCTGTAGTGATATGTCCATGCACTCCCAGTTTAAATCTTTTTTTAATGCGGTTAATATTTCTGTATTCAATGCAATAAGTTCTCCTCCCACTAGGGAGAATAATAAGCCCAAACCCTCTCAGCTCAGAATCCCATATTTTTAAGGGTTTCTGAGAATCAGGCTGAGTGCTTTCAACGATTCTCTTTGTCAGTTTAAGCATAAGCTCTCCTATGATGATAAAAAAATTAATATCATATCCTCTGAAAATTGTCACCAAATTGTCACCAAAGCAGAGAGAATTTCCGATATTTTCCGATAATTTCCAAGATTATCTGATAAGCACGGAATCCTTTAAATACTAGCTAAATAAACGTTCTAAGGCTATTTAATATGAGCTTGCTAAATTTTGATATACAGACTCAAAATCTGCTATCCGCGAGGATGTGGGAGTTCGAGTCTCCCCGGGGGCACCAATTTTATTGATGACGCGGTTTTGAGGTGTCCTTCCCTTTCCAAGGGCAAATTTTTTTATTTTCTTTTTCCAAGATTTTGCCTCTGCAAGCGCCTTTGTTCATAAGGGTTTTCAGAGGTCGTGTGCATTTTTTTTAATCTTTTTTCTTGGTCCTTTTTGCCCTTTAGGCGTATAAATACCCTTATGTTTGTTCTGCAGAATAACATTTACGCTTGCCTCTCTCCCCCAACAAGAGGGATGGGCGTAAGGATACGTGAAAGAAGTAATAGGTCATTAAGATCTTAAGACCACACAGTAAACGATCTTTTAAAAGGAAGAGGGTTAGTTGTCCGCCGGCCCAGGACCTTTTAAGAAGATTTTTAGAGTGTTAAAAGAATTTTTCCCCGGGGAAAGAGCTTCGAAGGAAGAGAAATTGAGAAGGCTCTCCCTTTGAAAAACGGATCATGCTCTTTCCTCCCTCAGCGTCCTGAGCCACCCAGGCGATGGGGGAGTGAAAGGGTTATCACCCAAGAAGAACAATAAAAAAACATCGTCAGAAAATGTCATCACGCGATTCTTTCAGAACCGCGGGGCGATTCAGCGTGCTTATTGGTAACCAAACCACGCCCCTGCGAGGCCCCTTGGCCGCGGCAGTCCATCTTGCTTGTTGTGCTGGATCACGTCGCTGCGCTCGTGATGACGCACTTCTATAGGCCGTCATCGCGCCGATTCTTTCAGAACCGCGGCAATTCAGCGTGTTTATTGGTAACCAAACCACGTCTCTGCGAGGCCCCTTGGCCGCGGCAGTCCATCTTGCTTATTTAACTGGATCACGTCGCTTCGCTCGCAAGGGCGCAAGATTTCTGGCTCTCTCAAATATTACTAAAAGTAATTTTTACATTATTATGTAAATTTACTTATTATTAGTTGTTTTATGACAATATAACTTTATTGTATATTGGAGGGTAACATGAAATACTTAAGTATTAAATCTATTGTTGCAACACTTGCTTTGGTTATGTTTGCATCCGCCAGTTCTTTTGCAGACGTCCCCCTTCAAATCAAAAATATGAAGCGGGAGATTACACAGTTGTTGGCTCAGGCCGCACAACATGGTTCAACGGGTAAAAGAGGTTTAGCAAGAACAGAAGTAGGCGCTGCTAAAAAGAAACTTGAAGACTTAAAAGCTCAGCATGAAGATCCTGCTTTCGTAGCAGAACAAGAAGATTCCATAAAAGACGTCGAAGAACTTTTAGGATAATTTAACGACATCGCAATACTCTTACTGGAAGGCGGTTGATTTATGCAGCCGCCTCAACTCTATTAAGGCTTATCTCTGTTTAGAAAAACTGGTCACCTTACGCTTTTTCAACAAATTACATAGAGTGTAGACCCTAATTTTAAAAAAATAGTTAATATGCGCACTAAGTAATAAATATTTATGAATTAGTACTTTATTAATGTTGTACAAAATATCATAGCGATGAATAAACGAAATTACTTCGTTTTATAAAATAAAGGAGGATGCAACATGAAAGTATTTACTATTTCAGCATTATTTTTTATTACAACTACTGCTCATGCATCATCACTACCTGATCAATTCCGTGAAGATAAACCTTTTAGACCCATTTCAATGAAAACCGGTAGCGTGCTTGGCGGAAGTGCGATGCGAGACCTGGAGAGAAAAACGCAAGGAACACAATTAAGAAATATGATGAAACTCAGTGCAACTCCAGAATTTGAAGAACTCCGTGCTCAAGCCACCGCTAATTTTAACACTGCGTTTACAACACGCGTTAATCCAAAGGTTATTGAGTTATTACCCATAGAAATTATTTTTCTTGTTCCTCCTGCTCTGATTAATAAAGCGAATTTCTTAAATGAGTTCACCCCTTCTGAGGATGATGGGATCGTCGGAAGCATTGTCCCTTCTGCAAAAAACGTAGACGCCCTTGAGATATCAAAAGCTTTTGTGCGTCTTGCGCTTCTCATTAAAGATGAGTCAGCGTTTGGCATGTTCAAAGATGAGTTGATGAAGGTCTGCTTTTTAAAGGCCTCGGAACATCAGCGCACCCTAGAAAGCATGATTCCTCTGGGCAACAAGGCTGATTACTATACTTCCCTTGGTCAAGTAATACGCTGGGCGGCTTTCAGAGCGCGTAGTGTTGATGAACAAAAAAGTTTACTGAAAGAATCTTTAAGCAATTTTGAGCATGCACAGGAAACCTTAACGTACTTTTTGACTGATTATAATACGCCTTGGATTACCCGTGAAAGCTTTGCTGGTAAAATTATGACTGAAATAGACCTCGCGCAAAATCGTTTACGCACTATTTCTTAAGACCTTTAAAGTGAGCCCTTTGCATCGTCTAGAGGGCTCATTTTAACCCTCTTATGAATCTCCCAAACAAATTCCTAAACCGCGCGCAGTTTTGACAAGCGTGCCCTGGGGCTCCACTTCTCCATAGCTTTTGATGGCTTCTTCCAATGAAACATCCACCACACAACGATTCTGCCACGCGACCATGCGATCGGATTTTCCTTGGGCAATCAGATCAACTGCATGAACACCAAAGGATGAAGCAAGCAAACGATCACTTGCATTCGGTTGTCCTCCGCGCTGAACATGTCCCAAAACGGTAAAACGCGTCTCTGCTCCTGTGAGTTCGGTAATACGATCGGCTAGATAATGACTAATTCCTCCAAAACGCTTGCGTCCGGTAGGATCAGCAATCACCACTTTTTCACCATCTTCGGTTTTCACCGCTTCAGCCACAATCACGAGAGCAAAATTATGACCTTCCTTCATAATCGTTTGGATATGTTTTGCAACATTGTGAAGTGTATAGGGAATTTCTGGGATGAGAATTATATGAGCTCCTCCTGCGATTCCAGCACTCAGCGCGATATGACCTGCATCACGCCCCATCACTTCCAAAATCATCACACGATCGTGACTGGCTGCCGTTGGCTGCAAACGATCTAAGGCCTCGGTGGCCACATCAACTGCTGTCGTAAAACCTATGGAGTTTTCCGTAAGACCAATATCGTTATCAATGGTTTTAGGAATACCAATAAAAGGGACATGCCCTTTATGGGCCAAGCGCCTTAAAATATTTAAACTGCCGTCTCCGCCAATACCAATAAGCCCATCTAATCCCAGTATTTTGCACCCTTCAGCAAATTCTTCAGATCGATCCTTGATGTGACCATCATCTAAAGGAAAAGCAAAGGGATCCCCCTTGTTGGTCGTTCCCAAGATTGTGCCGCCCATACGCGGAATAGGGGCTCTAAAACTCTCAAGTGTTAGAGGTTCTGCTTCCACAGGACGCCTTAAAAGACCTAATGTCCCTTGACGAATGCCGTAGACATCCCAGCCATAACCATGGATCGCTCGGCTCGTCACAGCAGCAAGCACCATATTCAGTCCAGCGCAATCACCTCCGCTGGTTAAGATTCCGATTCTTTTTTTCATCACAACCACACTATTTTATGTCCAAACTATAACATTTACGCCACATTCTGCAAGCACACTTAACAATGGGGGGTAAGAGGTGTTATTCTAAAACATAAAATAATTTAAAGCGTTGACTTAG
Source organism: Candidatus Nucleicultrix amoebiphila FS5 (assembly GCF_002117145.1). NCBI lineage: Bacteria > Pseudomonadati > Pseudomonadota > Alphaproteobacteria > Holosporales > Nucleicultricaceae (SeqCode) > Nucleicultrix (SeqCode) > Nucleicultrix amoebiphila (SeqCode). Next base: position 1,068,991 of record NZ_CP008743.1, read on the forward strand.
TGTAATGGATCAACAAGAAATATTAAAAGCACAACTAGACAAATTGGCGAAAGAACATCGAGAGCTGGACAGTCTCATCGGGCAAATGATGCGTGCCAATGTTGTTGATCAGGTTGCTATTAAGCGCCTTAAAAAGCGTAAGCTTATTTTAAAGGATCAAGTTGAAAAAATAAAAAGCATTCTCTTGCCTGACATTATTGCTTGAGAAAAAGAATCGATCCTCCTAGGATGATAAACAAAGAAGATAAAAAAGGTAGGTACGTGTTATGGCTTTAGTTTCCGCAACAGATGATACATTTAACAAAGAAGTGCTCCAAGCATCACAACTGGTATTGGTCGATTTTTGGGCTGAATGGTGTGGTCCTTGTAGGGCTATCGCTCCCATTTTAGAAGAAATGGCTGAAGAATTTGAAGGCTCCCTTAAGATCGTTAAGGTGGATATTGATAACAATCCTGATGCAGCTGTTAATTTCAACGTACGCAGCATTCCCACGCTTCTGTTATTTAAGAACGGTAAAGTCGTGGGAACTCAAGTCGGTTTAGTACCAAAGTCTGCATTAGAGGAATGGGTTAAGGGTTTTATTTAATATAAACCTTTAAGACAGGAAGAAAAAAATGGGGACAACAACAAAAGAAAAACCCACTTTACCAAACTTGCCCAGCGATCCTTATGAGATGAGTAGTTTGTTCATGAATTATGGAACAAAGTTGCAAAACATCTTACAACATGCCGCTGAAAAGAAACAAAAAGGGGCGGGTTATTTTACCATCTTTAATCCTTGGGTTACGGCTGAATCCTTTATGGATGCTTTTCAAAAAATAGCCTCAAACCCCAAAAGCTTTATGGACGCTTCTAGTGCTTTTTGGAAAGATTATATGGCTCTTTGGCAAGAGACCTCTAAAAGTCTTCTCAAAAAAGAAGAAACGAAGCCTATTATTGAACCAGAACTCTCAGATCGACGCTTCAAAGATGATTCTTGGCGTGAAAACCCCTATTATAATCACTTGATGCAAAGTTATTTGCTTTGGAGTCGTTGGATGAAAGATGTTTCAACGGATATTGAAGGCGTCGATGAAAAGACAGCTCACAAAGTCCAGTTTTATTCCAGACAAATTTCTGATGCCCTCTCACCCAGTAATTATATTGGGACAAATCCCCTTGCTTTGAAGAAAGCCTATGAAACAAGCGGTAAAAGCGTTCTCCAAGGAATGAACAATTTCTTAAGAGATTTAGAAGCAGGGCAAGGTCAGCTCAACATTAAAATGGTGGATAGAGACGCATTTCAGCTGGGTAAGAATATTGCAATTACCCCTGGAAAAGTTGTGTACCAGAATGATTTAATTCAACTTATTCAGTATGAGCCTACAACAAAAAACGTCTTTCGTTTACCGTTGTTGTTAATTCCACCCTGCATTAATCGTTTTTATATTTTTGATTTGAGACTCTCAAATTCCTTCGTGCGCTGGGCTTTAGATAAAGGATTTACAGTCTTTATGGTTTCCTGGGTTAATCCCGATGAACGCCTCTCTCATAAGAGTTATGAGGACTATGTCTTTGAAGGTGTAAAGAATGCTATTGATGTTATGTGTGCTATTACGGGAGAAGAGAAAGTAAATGCGCTTGGTTATTGCATTGGTGGCAATTTCCTTGCAACTCTCAGTGGCTATCTGGGAGGAGAAAAGAAAAACCCTCTCGCAACTACTTCCTATCTGGCAACTCTTTTTGACTTTGAAAACGCTGGCGATTTGATGGTCTTTATCGATGAAAAGCAACTAGAAGACATTGAACGTCGTACAAAAAAACAAGGTTATTTGGATGGTGATACATTAGCACGCACCTTTAACATATTAAGAGCCAACGATTTAATCTGGTCCTATGTGGTCAACAACTATCTCTTAGGCGAAGAACCCTTGGCCTTTGATCTTCTTTATTGGAACTCTGATTCGACGAATTTACCTGCAACCATGTATACGTATTACTTAAAAAACATGTTCTTGAAAAACCTTCTTCGTAAACCCGGTGCTCTTACAATTGGCGGGAAAGGACTCGACCTCAGCAAAGCCGCTGTGCCAACTTTTATTTTAAATACACGGGATGACCATATTGCTCCATGGTGGTGTGGATATGCAGGAACTCAAGTATTCAAAGGTCCCTTAAAATTTGTACTGGGCGGCTCAGGACATGTGGCTGGAATTTTCAATCATCCAAGTTCAAGCAAATATGGCTATTGGGTCAATGATAAACTTTCAAAAACGCCCAATGAATGGCTGAAATCTGCTAAACAATTCGAAGGCTCCTGGTGGAATGAATGGTTCAAGTGGATACAAGACTATAACAAAGATATGGTGCCTGCGCGCAAACCAGGATCAAAAAAATATCCCCCCCTTGAGGAGGCACCAGGATCTTTTTCAAAATTGTAATTAAAAAAACGGAGTGGGCTTTTAAGCCCCAAAAAGCTTAGCTGCCCATGAATTTTTTCTCTAAGTTCAATCGCATTGCAACTCTTGCTTACAGTGGTGTTATTATTAGCGCCACACTGCTTTTTAGCTCTCTTTATCAGGAAAGCAAAGTTTATATTCTTAATGCTTTGCGTTTGCAGCTGACTGAACAGTCTCAATCTCTCAATTTCGTTCTACGAATTCGCGCAGACGCTGTAAAATCGATTAAGAGTCAGGCAGAAAGTTTTCTCAGTGAACCCCCAAATCCTAATTTTAGACCGCATCTTGTTTCTGAATATGACAATGGAATATTCACCCTTAATAAAAGCACCGTGAATAAAGCCAATGTTGGTAATTTAACAGGCCTTATGACAGTTGAAAAAATTTCATCTGAATTATGGCATGAAATTACGATGGCTTATCGTTTGAACCCTCTTTTTAGAGTACTTCTGGAAAACAATCGATCTATTCGCCATGCCTATTATATTTCAAATCGAGAATTTAGTAATATTTATCCATGGTTATCGCCTAAAAAAACCTATTACTGCATGGAAAATTTCAAGCATGGTCTTTGTCAATTGGTTCTCCATGCTGGCACTTCGAAAGATGGATTATATTGGACAGACATTTATCTGAGTCCTGATAATGTTTTGATGATGACGTGTGCGGCATCGGTGTATTCAAAAAATCATTTTAAAGGCGTTGTTTCAATCGATTTTACGTTGAGTTCCTTAAGCAGCTTTGTTGAATCATTGCATCACAAATTTGGTCGTCTTATCGTGATCAATGATCATCACAGTATTCTTGAAGACACAGGAGCCTATAATAACGCAATCGAAAATAACCTTAAATTACAAATAGAAGACACACTTCCCGATGGGTTAGAGATTGAACAAATTCTTAAAATTCATCCCAATAAGATTACTAAACTTGGCAATTACTGGGTATTTCAATCGTCCACAGCGCATGCTCCTTGGACGGTTGTCTACTATGTAAGTGCCTGGGAAATCACCTTGGCAGCCCTTCGAAATATTGGTCCTGGATTTATCTTAATCTTCGTATTCGCGACGATTATTCTGGTAGCAGCGAATCGCATTATCGTACAGGAATTTATACAACCGACTGAACGTTTGGTAACACATATTACAAGCCAAGGTCGTTCAAAAGTGGTTTTCAGTGATTTAAAAGAACCATGGTTACGTTGGTTTGAGACAGTCTCAAAAGTTTTCGAAGAAAACCGGAATTTGGTTAAAACGCTCGAACAAAATATCCAAGACTTGGATCGTCAAGTTTTGAAAAGAACGAATGATCTTTATAAGCGTAATAAGCAATTACAAGATGCGATTAACAATCTTAAAAAAGCGCAATCAAAAATCATTTTTCAAGAAAAGATGGCGGGGTTAGGCGCTCTCACAGCAGGGATTGCCCATGAACTTAAAAACCCCTTAAATTTCGTCATTAACTTTTCTGAAATTTCACGAACTTTTCTCGAAGATTTAAAACGTATTCTGAACAAAACTTTGAAACAATCTTCCAAGGCCGATCAAGAACAAATCAAAAAGCTTCTGGTGGATCTTCTCTCAAACATTCACCGCATAGAAAAGCACGGACGTCATGCTGATATGATCATCCATAGTATGTTAGTCCACGCCCGGGGTGGATCAGATGCTCCCCATGAAGCCGATTTGAATGACCTCTTAAGAGAGAATATTTTATTATTGCTTTCGAGCTTTAAACAAAAAGGCTTTACACCTCAGATTAAAACTTCATTCGATCCCAAATTAACGCCGGTGAAAATTTATCATCAGGACCTCAGCCGTGCGCTTCTCAATATCGTCATGAATGCTTTTGATGCATTGCTCGAAAAGAAACTGAAAGATAAAAACTACGAACCTCTCCTCGAGATATGGACAAAAGATAAAAAAGATTTTGTTGAAATAGGTATTAAAGATAATGGTCCTGGCGTCAATGAAAAGCACCTTAAGAAGATTTTCGAACCCTTCTTTACCACGAAGCCAACAGGTCAAGGAACAGGCTTAGGTCTTTCTCTGAGCTATGATATTATTTCTCAACAACACAAAGGAACGATGACCATCAACACCAAGAAAGGCGAATTCACAGAATTCGTCATAACACTCCCTAAAAATATAAATAAAGCATAAGTTGCATTTACCCGAAGATAAAAGTAGGTTAAAGAGAGAGCGCGTTAAAGGATCCTAACCAAAAAAATAACAGAAAGGTAGGCTATGGCGGGAAAGAATGCTCAACAAAAGCTTGTTAATCTTCGAAAATATTTAAAGAATCAAGGCGTTTCAGGATATATTCTCCCTAATACAGACGAGCATTTAAGCGAATATCTTCCGCCCCATTCAGAACGTTTGACTTGGCTTACTAATTTTAGAGGATCAGCTGGAATTGGCATTATCTTGGAAAATCAAGCGGCCTTATTTGTGGATGGTCGCTATATTCTTCAAGCGCGTCATCAAACGGACGGAAAGTTATACACCTCATTTTTAATCAACGATAAAACTCCTATTCAATGGTTAAAGGAAAAAATAAAAAAGGGTGAAAAAATCGCCTACGATCCTTGGACGCTCACAGAAAAGGAAATTCTCAATTTTGAGTCAGCGCTTCAAGAAAAGGGGGCGAGTCTTAAAGCCCTCAAACAAAACCCCATTGATGCGATTTGGATGGATCGCCCAAAATTTCCAAACTTTAAAATTATTCCCCATCCAAAAAAGTATTCTGGCATCGATAAGGATGTAAAAATTAAGGATCTCGTCAAAACTTTGAAGCAACACACTATTGATGCTTATGCCACAAGTATTTTGGAAAATGTAGCGTGGCTTCTTAATATTCGCGGCAATGATTTGGAATCACTCCCCGTAACAATTTCTCATCTCATTGTTCATCAGTCTGGCATCGTTGACTTTTTCGTCGATGAAAAGAAACTCTCTGCGAGCATCAAAGCGCATTTGGGTAGTAAAGTACGTCTTCATTCTTATTCAAAATTTCTGAGTGAATTAGAAAAGCTGGGTAAGAAAAAATCTGTTATCTGTATTGACCCTGACATGTCACCAGCGATTTTGATCCACACCATAGAGAATGCAGGAGGCAAAGTCATACGCAAATTTGATCCTTTGTTGCTCCCCAAGGCTTGTAAAAATCCTACTGAAATTCAGGGCGCCAGAGATGCACACATTCGCGATGGGGCAGCCTTGTCATCCTTTTTAGCTTGGTTTTCTGAACAAGCCCCTAAAGGTAAGCTTGATGAAATCAAAGCTGCGGATAAGTTATTTGATTTTCGTTTAAAGCAGAAAAATTTTAAGAGTTATAGTTTTCCTACTATCTCCAGCACAGGGCCAAATGGCGCCATTATTCACTATCGCGTCACGCCTGAAACCAATCGCCCTATTAAAAAGGGAGATATCTATTTAGTTGATTCTGGAGCCCAATACTTGGAGGGCACGACGGACGTGACGCGAACAGTCATCGTAGGGAACAAAGCCACCCAAGAACAGAAAGATCGTTTTACGCGCGTTTTAAAAGGTCACATCGCTTTGGCTTTAGCAAAATTTCCCAAAGGTACGACTGGTTCCCAATTGGACGCCCTTGCTCGTTATCCTTTATGGCAAGCAGGCATTGACTACAATCACGGTACTGGTCACGGTGTTGGCAGCTATTTAGGTGTTCATGAAGGACCCCAGCGCATCGCGACTGTACCAAATCGTATTCCCCTAGAGGCTGGTATGATTCTTTCTAATGAACCTGGATATTATAAAGAAGGAGCCTTTGGGATCCGTATTGAGAATCTTGTCGTTGTTAAGGCTGCAGGAAAAATAAAAGGGGCTGAGAAAGAAATGTTTGAGTTTGAAACATTAACACTGGCCCCTATTGATTTGAATCTGGTGGATATCAAATTATTAGGGCCTGCAGAAAAGGCTTGGCTCAACGCCTATCATAAACGTGTGCGTGAAACACTTACACCTTTGGTAGATTCAAAAACAAAAGCTTGGCTTAAAAAAGTCACAAAGGTTCTTTAAGAAGCTTTGAGTCCCATAGCATGACGCGCGAGGAGTCGACGCAAGGGGGCAATTCTTTGCACTCCTCTTAAGCCAAGGCCGCGCAAGAATCCTAATCCTTTACTCTTGTTTGAGAATAGATGGATAAGACCATGGGTCACCCCTGACATAGACAACACATCAAAACGACGCTGCTTTTGATATTCACTCAGCAACCAAGATCCGCCAATATCCAATCCCAATTCTTGCGCTTCTTTTATCAGTCTTTCCAAAACAACAAGATCTCTAAACCCCAAATTAAGACCCTGCCCTGCTACTGGATGAATAGCATGGGCCGCATCTCCTACAAATAAAGCACGCGGAGCTTTATATTCCTTCACCATTGTGAGATTTAAAGGAAACGACCAGCGCTGGCTTGCCAATTTCAGTTGACCAAGATTAGGAAATCGCACGTGCACTTCTTCGATAAAGGTTTCGTCATTGAGTGTTTTCCACTGTTCTGCTTTCTGAGTCTCCTCACTCCATATCACCGAAGAAAGATAAGGATCCCCCATGGGTAAAAAAGCGATGGGCCCCCGCTCAAGGAAGTTTTCAAAAGCAATATTGTTGTGAGGTTTCTCATGAAAAACATTGAAAACCAGAGCCGTGTGATGATAAGAGCGTGTCCAAGATTGAATATGCAGTCTTTGACGTACAGCAGAGTTTTTTCCATCCGCGCCAATCACAAGAGACGCTTGAATCACTTCTCCATTTTTTAGAAGCACCTCCATAAAAGGTTCCTTTAAAGATAAATCTTGAATTTCAGACGGTGCATAAATCTGTAGGTTTTTTCTGTGATCAAGCAATGTGGCCAAACTTTGGCGTAAAGATGCAATTTCAACGTTGTAGCCTAAAGGGTTTCCTCCGCTCTCTTCTTGACCATAACGGACAAACCCTCCGCCCTGATGATTGGCCACATAAATTTCTTGAATGGGTGTGGCGTCTCTATGAATTCCTTCCCAAACACCACAGTTTTCTAAAAGTTCAATGGTGCCCGAGGCAAGAGCTACAGTTCGACCATCTAAATTTTTCGGCAACGGCGCACGCGGATCCACAATGTCAACAAGAGCGACTTTAAGACCTGTCTTCGTCAATTGAAGAGCGGCCACAGCGCCTACAGGACCTCCCCCTACGATCAGAACATCACATTTTATTTTTGTCATGGGAACAGTATTTCAGCTGATTTCCCTATGGTCAACAGGAGAATCCATAAACTTATCTTTTGATCCCAAAATGGGAACATGTTATATTAAAAATTAAGGGGCGATGAAATAATGAGAATTATAGCGGTAAAAAACCTAAAGGAATTTTGGGAAAGGCACCCTCAAGCAAAAAACTCTTTAAAGTCATGGCATGATGAAACAAAAAAAGCGAATTGGAATAATACGCAGGATATCAAAAAGCGCTATATACGTGCAGATTTTTTAAAAAACAATAGAGTTATATTTGATATTTCTGGCAACAGATGCCGCTTAGTTGTTGAAATAAATTACAATTTTAAGATCGTTTTTATTAAGTTTATTGGGACTCATAAAGAATATGAAGAGATCGATCCGGAGATGATTAATGAATATTAAGATTAAGCCAATTAAAACTGAACAGGATTATAAAGAAGCTTTAGAAAAAGTAAGCAAACTTATGTCTGCTAAAATAAACACTCCTGAAGGTGATGCGTTAGATGTGCTCACGACTCTAATAGAGGTTTATGAGGCCAAACATTATCCTATTGATCCGCCAGATCCTATTGAGGCTATAAAGTTTAGGCTTGACCAAGAAAATCTTTCAAGAAATGACTTGGCTACAATTCTTAAAGTAGAAAGAGGACGTGTATCTGAAATTCTTTCAAAAAAAAGAGCTTTAAGCATCAACATGATCAGGGTGCTTTATCAAAAACTTCGTATTTCTCCTGAAGTTTTAATGAGGACATACCCTTTAGCTAAAAAAGCGTCCACATTAAAGATTAGGGGCTGACACCTAATAAATAAGCAGACCATTGGATTTTGTGCGCTGGCTATACCTTTGCACAGGAAGCTTCTGACAAAAAAAGTCCAATAACATTGAACCTGGCCATTAATAAGAAAACATTTCTATAAGAGATCTCAAAACTTCATGAGCGGTCTTTTGATGAATTTTTCCTAATTTCTTTACAATACGTATTTTATCAATTGTCCTAATTTGATCTAAGACGATCTGACCTTCTTTGCCTTCGAAGGTAATCTTAATTCTTGTAGGGTACTTACGTGACTTAGTAGTCATAGGAGCTACAATAATAGTGTTGATGTTCCTGTTCATCTCATCGGGAGAAATGACAACACACGGCCTCATTTTCTTAATTTCTGATCCAAGAGTCGGATCTAAGTTAATAAGACAGATATCAAAACGCTTAATATCTACCATTTCCACTCATCTACGTCCCAGTTCGTTGTAGAATATTCGTCGAGCAGCTTATCATCACCTGCTAATGCCATCTTTTTAAATGAAGAATCCCAATTATGCCTAGGTTTACGCTCGATATTGCGAAGGATAACCTTATCATCTTCGATTTCAAGATCTACAGCCTCTTGGAAATGACAACTCTTAAAAACGTACTTAGGAAGACGAATTCCTTTTGAATTGCCAATTTGAATGATATTGATACGCATACTTGCCTCCATGTAATTACAATATAATTACATTTGCGATAAATGTCAACGCTTTCCAAAAGATTGTAAATTCAACTTTTGTTCTTCTGATAGAAGATCTCTTGAAAATTATATTCAAAACCTTTGAATTTCCTACACACACATCGTCATAATATTCTGCAATGTTAAACCTATAATAGCTTGATTTTTTGCGCAAAAAATGATTATGTATATCGTATATCGATATATGAAATAGCTTTGGAGCGCTGTCTTGGTCAAGAAGTTTACACAACACCCCGGTCAGGTTTTAGGACAGGTCTATTTAGAACCCCATGGCATCACTCAAACAGCCTTTGCTCAACATTTGGGGTGGACTTACGCGCGCCTTAACGAAATTGTAAACGCTCGAAGGGGCGTGACGGCTGATTCAGCGCTCTCTTTTAGTGAAGCAATTCCCCAAACAACCCCTGAATATTGGCTAGATTTACAAAGGGATTGGGATATTTTTAACGCACGAAAAGAACACCGTGCAATCCCGCCCATGGAATGTTTTTCCATTCATAAAATAAAGTTAATGAAATGATTGCGATTTTAGAAGCCCATAAATCTGGATTACTACACCCTAAACATTGGAAAACAAATATCGCTGCTGGCGTCATTGTTGGTGTTGTGGCGCTTCCTCTTGCTATGGCCTTTGCCATTGCATCGGGGGTAAAACCTGAGCAAGGAATTTATACAGCCATCATTGCGGGCATTATCGTTGGCTTATTTGGGGGAACGCGCGTCCAAATTTCAGGTCCAACAGGCGCGTTTGTCGTTATCTTGTCCGCCATCACAGCAAAGTATGGCATCAATGGTTTGCAAATCGCCACCATTTTTGCAGGCAGTATTTTGCTATTGATGGGCTTTTTAAAACTTGGCAGCGTTGTAAAATTTATCCCTTATCCAGTTGTCGTCGGATTCACCAGTGGCATTGGCGTCATCATTTTGATGGGGCAATGGAAAAGTTTTTTTGGGTTGCCTGTTGCTCTTCCCATTGATGCTGCTTTTTATGATAAACTTATTTTACTTTTACACGATCTACCAAATTTGGATCCCAAGACGACGCTCTTATCTCTCTTGAGTCTATTTCTCGTTATTTTTACACCTCGGTACATAAAAAGCATTCCCTCGCCCTTAATTGCAATGGCAGTTGCAACGCTTATTCAGTCCTATTTTGATTTTTCGAGCATCGCCACAATAGGGTCTGTTTTTGGAGGACTTCCTCACACATTACCTAAATTTCAACTTCCTGATTTTTCTACGGTCTCCCTTACCAATCTTCTTTGGCCAGCATTTACCATCGCTTTGTTGGGGGCAGTAGAATCACTTCTCTCAGCGTCAGCGGCTGATTCAATTGTGGGAACAAAGCACAGCTCTAACAAAGAACTGATAGGACAAGGCTTGGCCAATTTTATTACCCCTTTTTGGGGTGGATTTGCGTCAACGGGCGCCATTGCACGGACAGTTACGAACATTCGACATGGAGGAAATAGCCCTATCTCTGCCGTTGTTCATTCTCTCGTTCTCGTGCTGACGCTCTTAATTTTAGCGCCCTATGCGATGCATATCCCCTTTTCTGTTTTAGCGGCAATCTTATTCGTCGTAGCGTTTAATTTGTGCGATGTATCTGAATTCATGCATATTGTCATGAAAGCCCCATGGTACGATATGTGCGTGTTAATCATAACGTTCATTCTGACTGTTTTTACAGACTTGGTTACAGCTGTGTTTTTGGGCGTGATACTCTCAACTCTCTTTTTTGTCCTCAGAACACAACAAACAAGAGACATAAAAATGAGTTCTATCGGAATGTTGTGGAAGAAATTTTCTGAAAGCAATATCGCCTCTACATCCTTAGAAAATGGTATCATTTATAATATCTCAGGACCCATGTTTTTTGGAGCCGCTGAAAAAATTGAACATGCTCTTTCATCAACCCATACAGATCCAAAGTGTGTGGTTTTTCGTTTACAAAATGTTCCTTTTATCGACTTAACGGGACTGGAAACGCTTTCAAAAATTGTTGAGCAATACCATAAGCGCGGTGTTAAAGTTTACTTCTGCGAAGCAAATAAACGCGTATCAAAAAAACTCTCAAGGGTGGGGATTTTAAAATTGGTTCACACCAACGAAGTATTTCCTTCTTTGGAAGAAGTGATCAATTTTCAGAATAAACGCGCTTAAAAAAACTGACGAAGAATGCGTTTTACACTCTTTCCGATAACCATATAGCCAGTTTTGTTCCAGCCTTGATTGCTCCCTTTAATAAGGGGTAAGCCGTGGCTTGCTCAGCACCATTCGCGAGACCAATGTCGCGATGTTCCAATTCTTCTTCACGACATTTATGAATCAATGTTTTAAAATCTGATTCGCTTTCAGGCAGTTCTTGTTCTTGTTTGGCATAATGATCATCGATGACTTCTTCAACAGCAACCGTACACGCCATAGCCGTTTTCTCACCCATCGTTGCTGTCAACGCTCCTAAAGCATACCCCAACCCGTGCCATAAAGGAGATAAGAGCGTTGGTCTTACACGATGCTCGATAATGAGCTTTTCAAATTTTTCTAAATGCTCTTTTTCTTGCGCAAGCATATGACGCAACAAATCACCCTTTGGACTCTTTCCCAATATACGCAATTGCCCCTCATAAATGCGCAAGGCTCCATATTCTCCAGCGTGATTGACACGAATCATCCGCGCTTTTTTTTCTTGTGGGGTCATCTCTCCTGGCATGGGTTGCGTCACTGTTGAGGCTCCTTTTGTCTTGCTAAGAAGATCACAATCAGTCCTAAAAACAATGAAATGAACGCACTATAGACAGCCATGGAAAGACCTAAAAACCGAGCTTGCACTTCATCACATTTCGCGACAGACGCAGCTTGTATTTGTTCGCGCATTTCTTCAAGCGTTGTCGCCCGTTGTCTGCTTTGACATGCCGCAGAAGGCTCAACAAGTCCTTGCTCAATCGTCACTTGATAAAAGGCTATCAAAGACGTCCCAATCAAAATGGCTGCCGCAAACCAAAGTAAAGGGCGGGCGCGCACTCCTAAAGGCATAGAAATAAAAGAGACGCCTAAAAGAGTCCAAAATCCATACCGCTGATAATAGCAAAGACCACAAGGCTTTAATTGAAAAAAATATTCACTGCCATAGGCGATGGCCAAAGCAATCCCTGCGACAGTTATTAAAAATATCCACTTTTGCGTGAGGGTTAGAGACACTCTCCCGCCTCCCAATTTATTTAGATAATGTACTTTATTATGACAAAACCTGCGATCAACGCCAAGACCCCAAGTGTTGTGATCAACCCTAAATTTTTATCGATGTAGTCTTTAATCCAAGGGCCAAAACTCCAGAATAACCCCGCCACTAAAAAGAAGCGAAAACCTCTGGCAATACAAGAGGCAATCAAAAACGTTGTCATATTAATGCCCACAACACCACTTGAAATGGTTACAATTTTATAAGGAATGGGCGTTAATCCTTTGAGGGCAATAATCCAAAAGCCCCACTTAATAAATTCTCCTTGAAATTTATCAAAAGCTTCTTCAAGGCCGTAAGCTGAAACAATCCATTGTCCTAAAGTTTCATAAAGACCATAACCAATGAAATACCCCAGGATACCTCCTAGTACGGAGGTCAGTGTGCAAATAAGTGCCAAAAACCAAGCGCGATTTCGATTGGCAACAATCATTGCAATATAAAGGGGATCTGGGGGCAAAGGGAAAAATGAACTTTCAGCAAAAGAGATGGCGCTCAAAACCCAAAGAGCTTGGGGCTTGTTTGCGAAACTCAGTGTCCAATTATATGATTTTCGTAACATATTGACCCTTTTGCGATGCTTGTAAGGTGATCTAGCATGCTCAAGGCGTTCGCTTCAATAAAAAAATCTCGTATTTTTTATATTCAATTTTTTAAGACATCGTTCATCTTGAATAAATTGTTTCCTTACGTTTGCACCTAGGAAAGTTCTCTAAGCTTGATAAACGGATCAACCGAAAGATATGAAAATCCTAGATTTTAAGTTTCATGGTCTGCACGGAAAGAACGATTGATAGCTTCCTTCAAACTTGTGACGTTAATATTATTTCCCAATGTATAAGACTTTTCACCTGGAGTTATGATGCTAAGGTGATCTAATTTCAGATCCTTCATAGCAATGTTCATTGATTTTGTTATTTTTGGAGCTTCAGAATATTTGAATTCATAACCAATACGTTGACTTCCTTTAGTAACTAATAAATCGAGCTCGGCACCTTTTTCCGTAGCCCAAAAATAAAACTCATACAAATCATTGTCGTATGAATGTACCAGATTTTCTAAAGCATATCCTTCCCAGGATGCACCACATTTAGGATGTGTAAGAATAGCATTATCAGACACTCCAAGTAACGTGTGCAAAATTCCACTATCCCGTATATATAATTTTGGACGCTTAACCTGTCGCTTAGATATATTTTCAAACCATGGCTTTAACTGCCGGATCATAAAGCAACTCTCTAGAATATCCATATAACGTTTAATGGTTTTATCGGTCATATCTAGAGATCGCGATAGTTCAGAGACGTTAGCAATTTGTCCATGATAGTGAGCGAGCATGCTCCACAGTCTTCTCATATTGCTGGGAACTGTTTGTATTCCCATCATGGAAAGATCACGCTCAAGAAAGTTTTGAATATAATTAATTCGCCATTTTTCACTTTGAGAATAAGAGGGCGCTAAAAACGATTTTGGGAAACCCCCAAGCACCCAATGTTTATGCATATCGTTCACTTCATTGAGCAGAAAAGGAGGGAGTTCAATATAAGCGATACGTCCTGCTAAGGTTTCACTACTTTGCTGGATAAGGTCTTGTGACGCACTTCCTAAGATAAGAAATTTTTTATCAGAGTTATCGACTAAAAATCGTAAGTAAGGAAATAAATCAGGTCTTCTTTGAATTTCATCAATAACAATGGTTCCATTTAAAGGAGGTAATGTTAACGAAGGCGACTCTAACATAGCCAAATCTTGAGGATTTTCCAAATCAAAGATATGAACTTCCTTCAATTCTTGTACATAAAATTTGGCAAGGGTTGTTTTGCCGCATTGTCGCGGTCCAAGAATAGCGCATACAGAATGCTGTTCAAAAGCATCGTGAATTTGATGAAGATAATAGCTTCTTTGAATCATGCTCATTATCCCTTGTTATATCTTTTTGATTCTACCTCGTATTTATGGTCTTTGACAACCAAAAATACGAGGTAAATGAGGGGTCTTTCTAGAACTTTCTTTTTTCCATTTCACTTGAAGTCCCCTCTCTAACGAATAAACTTGTAATTTTTAAGGTATTCAGAGCAAATTATTAGAACAAGAAGATACTTTCAAAGGACTATAAACAAAGATGCCCAAGACTGATCACACCTACTGGTCGATTGCGAAACGCGGGATGCTGTGCCGCTGCCCTCACTGTGGAAAGGGCAAACTATATAAAAGTTATTTAAAACAAGTTGATTCTTGCCTATCCTGTGGAGAACCATTAGGCGAAATTCGCGCCGACGATGGACCAGCTTGGCTCACTATGTTTCTTCTAGGCGCCATTGTCTCTCCTCTTATATTTTTCTTAATAAGGTACGCCCTATGGCCGGACTGGGTATCCATGGGTATCGTGATAGTGACCACAATAATATTAACGCTCGTTCTGCTGCCTCCCATCAAAGGGTTATTTATCGCCATAATCTGGCGGAACAGCCATTCTACGAAGAAACATTAATTTCTTTAAAAAAACTAAACAATGGGGTAAAGTCCAGCTTAAGTTTTCTATTTCGAGACCTAGAGGAGGTCATATGTCAACGCCACTAATGCCTAAGGCTACTGCCCTATGGCTTATTGAAAATACAACGCTCACTTTTGATCAAATTTCAGAATTTTGTGGGTTACATGTTTTAGAAATTCAAGCCCTCGCCGATGGCGATATTGGTGCAGGATTGGCTCCGTTTGATCCTATTACGAATAATCAATTGACTCTTCAGGAAATCAAGCGTTGTGAAAACGACTCAAATACTCGGCTCGCTCTTTTACCTCCTATTGATCAAAGTTTGAGCATAAGAAAAAAAGGAAGTCGCTACACGCCTCTTTCAAGACGTGGAGATCGTCCCAATGCTATTGCTTGGATTTTGAAAAATTATCCTGAAATGCGGGATTCAGATATTATTCATCTTGTGGGAACAACAAAAAACACAATTGAAGCGATTAAAAATCGAACCCATAAGAACACACAAACGATTAAGCCTAGCAATCCTGTTACCCTTGGCCTTTGTACACAAGCTGATTTGGATGAGGCCGTAAATAAAATTAACAAAAGTTCTAAAACCACTGAGCAATAGAGTTTTTTGCTCACATTAGGGGAGGCTCCTTAGAGCATGAAATTGCGCACGCTCGATGGTGTTGATGTCGCAGGTAAAATTGTCTTGCTACGGTTAGATCTGAACCTGCCGATGAAAGACGGGGTTATTCTTGACCAAACACGCCTTAAACTTTCCCTTAAGACTCTTCAAGAGCTTCATTCAAAGGGCGCAAAAGTTGTTATTATGTCCCATTTAGGAAGACCCAAAGGCAGGGAAGACCCCGTTTTAAGCTTAGAACCCATTGCTCAAGCTCTAGAAACAAACCTTCAAGAACCCATCATTTTCCAAAAAGAATGGAATCATCGTCCCCATGCTTCTATCACATTGCTCGACAACATTCGATTTCACAGAGGAGAGGAAGAGAATGACATGTTGTTTGCCGCGGAGATTGCAAAATTAGGAGATCTTTATGTAAATGATGCTTTTTCTGTTTCTCATCGCGCCCATGCTTCTGTTGAAGCGATTACCCATATTTTACCCTCCTATGCGGGACGATTGATGGAAGATGAGATTTCAGCCTTGACGAAAATCCTTGATCATCCTGAACATCCTGTCACTGCCATTGTTGCCGGGAGTAAAATTTCAACGAAACTTACTGTTCTTGAAAATCTTTTGGATCGCATTGACACGCTTATTGTTGGAGGAGGAATCGCCAACACTTTTTTAAAAGCTATGGGGCTTCCCATAGGGGCCTCAATTTTTGAACGTGATATGTTGGACGAGACACACTCTATTTTAGAGAAAGCGAAGACTCTGAACAAAACTATCTTTGTTCCAAGAGATGCAAATCTCGATCCAGGTTCAAGAATTGCTGAAATTTCCGCCATTGAAAGCTCTGAAAAAATCTTTGATATGGGACCTGAAAGCGTTGTAGACATTCGAAAAATTCTTGAAGCCTCTAAAACAGTGATTTGGAACGGTCCTGTAGGTGTTTTTGAAATCCCTCCTTACGATGAATCGAGCCTGGAGATTGCTAGAATTATTGCAGTTTTAACGCAAAAGGGCGCTCTTTATTCCGTCGCAGGGGGAGGTGAAACTATTGCTTGCCTCAACAAAGCAGGTGTCATGGACAAATTTTCTCACGTCTCAACAGCAGGGGGAGCATTTTTGGAGTGGCTAGAAGGTAAAAAACTTCCTGGGGTTGAGCGCTTAAGCACAGATGTTTCTCGTTAATCTTCTGAGCACGCTCGAAAATTTATAAAAATAAAGAAAGGGAGATAACATGGTGTTAAAATTTTTTCATGGTCTTTCCAATGAAGGATTTCACAGATTAGTTTATACGGAAAGAGGCACCCCTAATCCTAAGCGCGCTGTCATTTGCATGCATGGGCTTACACGCAATAAATCAGATTTTGATTTCCTTGCTGAAGATCTCAGTAAAGATTTTCATGTGGTTGCGCTTGATGTGGTCGGGCGAGGTCAAAGCGATCGCTTCAAAGATCCTCAAAATTATCGTTACGAACAATACATGAGCGACGCCAATGCTCTCATTGCCCGCCTTGATGTTGAAGAAATCTATTGGATCGGTACTTCCATGGGGGGTTTGATTGGCATGATTATGGCTTGTTTACCAAATTCTCCCATTAAAAAACTTATTCTCAATGACGTGGGCCCCTTGATCCCAAAAGCAGCCGTCGACAGAATTAAACAATATGCGAGTATAAAATTAACGTTTAAAAATTTTGAGGAAGGCGCTGCTCTTTTGCGTCAAGTCTATGCGCCTTTTGGTAAATTAACGGAAGACCATTGGCAGCATCTTTTAAAAAATTCCATTGTTCAGGAACCTCAAGGAACCTATACCCTTGCTTATGATCCCTTATCTGCGCGGTATGTGGAAGATGACAATAATCCCGGCCCTATTAAAACCATTGAAGATAAAGAGGGAAATATTTTGTTCTGGTCATTTTGGGATAAAATCACCTGCCCTGTTTTGGTCATTAATGGTGAATTTTCAGATATTTTACCCAAAACACTTCTTGAAGAAATGCAGAAACGAGGACCCAAATTCGATAGATATGAAGTGAAAGAAGCGGGTCATGCCCCTGCTCTTATGGATCCTCTGCAAAGAGACACAATCTATCAATGGCTTCTTAAAAATTAGGCTAAAAAAGTTCAAAGAAATGTTTTTTGAGAGCCCCATCAATTTCACGTAAGGGGCTCTTGATCCCTAGCTTTTCTAAAGAAGTTACTCCAAAATCTTTAAGGCCACAGGGAATGATGCCTTTAAAACACTCCAAGTTTGGGGCAACATTTAAGGCAAACCCATGATAAGTCACCCATTTTTCGATGCGTACACCGATAGCAGCAATTTTCTCTTCCTGTTGATTGGTATTCACCACCCACAGTCCGATACGCCCGGATCGACGTTCTGCTTTCACAGTGAACTCCGCCAAAACACGAATGAGTAATTCTTCCAAAGTCCAGATATAACGTCTTAAATCAGGCTCTCGGGATTTTAAATTCAGCATCACATACCCAACCCGTTGGCCAGGGCCATGGTAAGTGATTTTACCGCCACGACCTGTTTCAAAAACTGGCGTATCTCCAGGATTTAAAAGATCACTCTTCACACTGGACGTGCCAAGCGTATAAACGGAAGGGTGTTCTAAGAGCCACACTGTTTCGGGTCCTGTTCCTTCTTGGATGTGGGCAACAATTTTTTTCATACGCCCAAGAGCCTCAGGGTATTCGACGATATTTTGCGCCACTTCCCAACGAACAGGGTTTTGTGTTTGAGGAGAATTTTGTTTCACAATTTTACCTTCATATGAATATTCTACAAAAATTGCCTTGCAAAACGCAAACTTTTCCGAGTATTTAAAGAATACCTTAAAGGCGGTCGTGGCGGAACTGGTAGACGCGCAGCGTTGAGGTCGCTGTGGGGGAGACCCCGTGGAAGTTCGAGTCTTCTCGACCGCACCAATAAAATTCCTTGAAAAACCTCTCAACACCTCTCGTGTCATCAAGAACAATATGTTACACTGTTGCAATTAGGCTCAAACCTTGAATTATTAGAGTTGCCAATGAAGGACGAATTCTACAAAAGCGCCCTTGACTATCACCGCTATCCGAAACCAGGAAAATTAGCGATCGTTGCGACAAAACCTCTGGCCAATCAAAGAGATTTATCGCTTGCTTATTCTCCAGGTGTTGCAGCGGCTTGCCATGAAATCATCGCAGATCCCAAAAAAGTTTCAGAGCTTACTGGACGTCAGAATCTTGTTGGTGTGATTACCAATGGTACAGCTGTATTAGGACTCGGTAATGCAGGTCCTCTTGCAGCAAAACCTGTGATGGAAGGAAAAGCTGTCTTATTCAAGAAATTTGCCGGCATTGATGTTTTTGATATCGAAATTAATGAACAAGATCCCGATAAACTTGTTGATATCATTGCGAGTCTTGAGCCTACTTTTGGTGCTCTCAATCTTGAAGATATAAAAGCTCCTGAATGTTTTTATGTTGAAAAAAAGCTGCGTGAACGTCTTAAAATTCCTGTTTTTCATGATGATCAACATGGCACTGCTATTATTGTTTCTGCCGCCATTTTAAACAGCTTAGAGCTCGTTGGTAAAAATATAAGCAAGGTAAAATTAGTGACATCAGGAGCAGGCGCTGCAGCGATTGCTTGCTTAAACCTCCTTCTTAAACTTGGCCTGAAAAGAGAACATGTTTTTGTGACCGATATTGATGGCGTTATCCATAAGTCTAGAAAAGACTTGGATGACTGTCAGATGTTTTTTGCACAAGACACACAAGCGCGGTGTCTTGAAGAAGTCATGGAAGGCGCTGATATATTTCTTGGATTGTCAGCAGGAGGCGTTCTAAAGCCCGAATTCTTAAAAAATATGGCAGATAAACCAATTATTCTTGCCCTCGCCAATCCCAATCCAGAAATTGTTCCAGATGCTGCAAAAGCCGTACGACCCGACGCCATTGTGGCGACAGGACGTTCAGATTTCCCTAATCAGGTTAATAATGTTCTTTGTTTTCCTTTTATTTTTAGGGGTGCTCTTGATGTGGGAGCAACGCGTATTAATGATGAAATGAAGCTGGCATGTGTCCATGCTCTTGCCAATTTAGCGAAGGTAGAACTTTCAGATATCGTGCTGGCAGCCTATGGCAGTGGGGAAGATCTTCGTTTTGGCCCTGAATATATTATTCCGAGACCCTTTGATCCAAGGCTTATGAGTGAAATTGCACCTGCCGTTGCTGAAGCAGCCATGAAAACAAAAGTTGCCGAACGGCCCTTAAGTGACTTAGCTGTTTATAAGCAGCAAATGAGTGAATTCGTGTTTCGCACAGGTATGGCTCTGCGCCCCATTTTCAATCAAGCACGAAAAAAACTTCAACGTATAGTGTTTTCAGAAGGTGAAGACACAAGAGTTTTAAGGGCCGCTCAAATCGCTCTGGACGAAAAACTTATTAAGCCTATCCTTGTTGGACGCCCCAAAGTTATTGAGTTTCGTCTAGAACGTCTTGGATTGAGAATGTGCCCCGGCGTTGATTTTGAGCTTATCGATCCCCAGAAAGATCATCGCTTTAATATATATTGGCAGGCCTATCATAAACTCATGGAACGTCGTGGCGTATCTCCTGATTTTGCCAAAACTATCCTGCGCACAAACTCAACCGTCATCGCTGCTTTGATGGTTCATCTTGGGGATGCAGATGCTATGTTATGCGGTCCCGAAGGTCGTTACCAACGACACTTGGAACACATTCAACAAATCATAGGCCTTAAACAAGGCGGCGGTGTCATAGCTGCCATTAGTGGCATTGTGCTAGACCGAGGCGTATATTTTATCTGTGATAGCTATGTGAACAAAGATCCCACGGCTGATGAGCTCGCTGAAATAACCTTGATGGCTGCTCAACAAGTAAGACAATTTGGTTTAATACCAAAAGTTGCCCTTCTTTCACATTCTAGCTTTGGCTCAAGCACAGCTGACAGTGCTGAAAAAATGCGTCAAGCGCTCATTAAAATTTCTGATCTTGATCAGGACCTTGAGATTGAAGGAGAAATGCATGCGGATGCAGCCTTTGACCCAGAAGGGCGCAACCGTATTTTTCCTCATTCTCGTCTAAAAGGCCAAGCGAATTTATTGATTATGCCAAATTTAGATGCAGCCAACATTGCCTTTAATATGCTTAAAGGACTAGCAAACGCTCAACCCATTGGACCTGTTCTTCTTGGCGGCAATAAATCTGCCCACATTCTTACCCCTTCCGTAAGCGTCAGAGGTGTTTTAAATATGACTGTTCTTGCGGCGGTAAACACATGACGATCCCTAAAGACGATAACCCTTTAGAAAATAAAAGTTTGTACGGTGTTTCGCCTGCCCTTGCTGATGAAATAGAATCGGCTCTTAATAGCAATAATTTCACAATCGTCCAGGGTCTTATTGAAGGCCTTCATGCGGCAGACGTTGCCGATCTTATGAAAGGTCTCAGTGCGGATCATCGTCGCGTTTTTATTGAGGCTATTAAAACAACACTTGATCCTGAAATTCTAGCCGAACTTGAAGATACAATTCGTAAAGACGCTCTGGAAGTTTTGGATACGCAAGAAATTGCTGAAGCCGTCAGCGATCTGGAAAGTGATGACGCTCTTGATTTGATTGAAGACCTGGAAGAGGATCAAAAACAGGAAGTTCTCAGTGCGATTCCGGCCGTTGAACGCGCGATTCTTGAAGAGGTCATGACGTATCCTGAAGAAAGCGCCGGTCGTTTGATGCAGCGTGAGATGGTGTGTGTTCCTACTTTTTGGACAGTCACGGAAGCCATTGCCTTTATTCGTAGTAATGAAGAATTACCGGAAAATTTTTACACGATCTATGTGGTGGATCCACGTCACCATCCCATCGGGGAAATCCCTTTAAGCAAACTTCTGCAATATAAAGGCGATAAAGCTGTTTCCGATATTATGAACACAGACCTCCACCAAATTCCTGTAACGAAAGATCAAGAAGAAGTGGCCGCTCTCTTCCAACATTATGGTTTAGTTTCAGCACCGGTTGTTGATCCTTCAGGGCGCATTGTGGGTATGATCACTGTGGACGATGTGGTCTCGGTTATCGAAGAAGAAGCCGAAGAAGATATCATGCTCATGGCAAAAGTCAGTGAGTCTGACTTTAATGCTCCTGTGTTAACAGCTTCTTATATGCGTATTCGATGGTTGGTTATCACGTTAGTCAATACACTCTTGGCGGCTTTTGTGATTTCTCAATTTCAAGATTCCATAAAAAAAATTACAGCGCTTTCTTTCTTGATGACGATTAATGCCGCCATGGGCGGGAATGCCGGCATGCAAGTCGTAACCATTGTTGTACGAGCCCTTGCAACGCGTAGTTTAAGAGAAGGAGACACCTGGCGTGCCATCACAAAAGAAATCTTGGTGGGTTTTGTAACGGGAAGTTTCTTTTCCTTTATTCTGGGCGGAATTGCTATCTTGTGGTTACAAGACATTCATTTGGGCATTATCTTATCGACGGCCATTATTTGTAATATTCTGTGGGCAGCGTTTGCAGGAACCCTATTCCCCATTATCATTCACAAAATGGGATTGGATCCTGCGTTAAGTGCAGGTCCCTTGCTGACAACAACGACCGATGTCTTAGGCTATGCTGTATTTCTAGGACTAGCGACCGCTTTTTTGATGTAAGCGCAAAAACACCTTGATATAAGTTTTTTTCTTCCCCATAGTGCCCTTATAAAAAAATTAAAAATACATCGCCTGGGGAGGCCAAAGAATGCAAAAAGATCCTATTGTTATTGTTGCTGCAAAACGAACACCCGCTGGCGCGTTTCAGGGCCAGTTTAAAAATGTCACCACTCCCCATCTTGGTTCCGCAGCTCTTAAAGGCGCTTATGAAAGCATCAACCTTTCGCCAGAATCCATTGAAGAAGTTTATATGGGATGCGTTTTGCCAGCAGGTTTGGGACAAGCTCCTGCACGTCAAGCAACACTCGGTGCTGGCTTACCTCCATCGACAGGCGCTACAACAGTGAATAAAGTATGTGGTTCTGGAATGAAAGCGATCATCTCAGGGTACGACGCTTTAAGTCTCGATCATGTAAAAGTAGTGGCCGCCGGTGGCATGGAAAGTATGACCAACGCTCCTTATCTTTTAGCCAAGGCACGGGATGGCTATCGTATGGGACACGACAAAATATTCGATCACATGATTCTTGATGGATTGCAAGACGCTTATGATCATGGGCAGTCTATGGGAGTGTTCGCAGAAAAAACTGCGGAGAAATATAATTTTTCAAGAGAACAACAAGACGACTTTGCCATTGAATCAGGCAAAAGAGCCTTACAAGCGATCGAACAAAAATTGTTTGTCGATGAGATTGTTCCTGTTGTCGTGAAAGATAGAAAAGATACGATCACGATTGATAAAGATGAGCCCCCCCTTAAATTAAATTTTGAAAAAGCCCGCACTTTAAAACCCGCTTTTAAAGAAGGAGGGACTGTCACTGCTGCAAACTCAAGCTCTATTAGTGATGGCGCAGCGGCTGTTATCATGATGAGAAAAAGCGAAGCTGAAAAACGTAATTTGAAACCCTTGGCTGTGATTCACGCACACGCATTTCACGCCAAAGAACCTGAGTGGTTCACCCTTGCCCCTGTTGACGCGATTAAAAAAGTTCTGGTTAAAACCGGTTGGACCTTAAATGACGTGGATCTGTTTGAAATTAACGAAGCTTTTGCTGTTGTCGCTATGGCCGCCATGCAAGACTTAAAAATCTCCCATGACAAAGTCAATATTCACGGGGGAGCTTGTGCGTTGGGTCACCCAATCGGTGCCAGTGGGGCGCGCATTCTTGTGACATTGCTTTATGCTCTCAAGCACAGGAACTTAAAAAAGGGCGTCGCCTGCCTTTGTATTGGAGGCGGCGAAGCAACAGCCCTTGCAATTGAGTGTCTGTAAAAATTTACTTTCTGGATAAGAAATCCTCGACAAGTCCCCGATCACCACAATGACGGGTCTTTTCAACGCCAAAGGTAATGGTTTCTGGGACACTTAAAAACCACTCCCATTCATCAAGCTCTGCGTGGGTTCCATTATCAGGGTTCTGTCCTGTCATAGCCACAATAGGGGTTGGACTTGTGAGTTCAATTGTGTGTTCCCTTTCAAAAAAAGTATACGCAAGCGCCTTGCCATAGGAAGACAAGGTGTTCGTTAACGCTCTTCTCTTTTCTCCAAGCTCCTTATCGCGCTTCTCTCCTCTGAGCTCTGTTTCTAGATCTCGGAGATTTGTTAAAACGTCAACAAAGACTTTTTTGCCCATATCAAGCATGCCTCGTTTAACATCCGCCCTTTCAAGTTTTTCCTCAAAGTCCTCTTGCTTAAATGTTTCTCCATTTAATTTTTTAAAAGAATTTAACGCATACGCTTTCATAATTTGGTCTTTTGTCCATAGTTTAAAGTCAGGCAGCGTTTCCTCGAGGGAGGGCGAGGCTTCTGTACGTTGTCTTATTTCTTGGTGAAGAAGCCCTTCTTCTTTACCAAGTTCATTAATGAAGCCTTGGACAAAATCCGTCATGATTTTATATTTTTCTTTTTCTAATTCAGTCACTTTTACCAAAGAAACTTTTGATAAGTCTTCTACGCTTACACGCATCCATGTCACGATATTGCTGAGATTCGGAAATCGTTTTTTTGCTCTCTCCCAGGCATTAAGATCCACCGTTGAAATATCAATTGAATCGTGACCTCCCTGTAAAGTTCTTTCAATACGGATATCAACACCCGCACGCTTTGCGAATTTTTCATAGGGGCTTAAATATTTATTCGAAAACCACTGGTCTTCGCCTTCGGACGTTAGTAAACGAATTTTACCATTCACTTTAAAATCTGGCGCAAAAACGAGAGGAAAAGTCGGGTAAACACCGTAATAACGATCCACAGGCGATTCTTCTGGTAGCTTTGAAAAGCCTGCTGCACTGCGGATTTTTTGATAAATCGGACTCAGGGGCAAAACGCCAATTGCCGGAATAGTGCCATAAGATAACCCAACAACGTCGAGTGTACTTATTGGAACCAGGGATTTGTGATGCTCATCAAAAAGTTCATTCATCAAATGCATTTGATGAATGGCGCCCGTCAATGCAGAAGCGCTTAAGGGGTCCTTTGAAATACTTTTATCGTAGGAATTAATCATAAAGACGACAAGATTAGGATCTTTCTTCGTTAAATTTTCTAAGATTTGTTTATCGCCGTCCCGTATGCCGTCAGAAGGAACGAGCCAAAATAAAATCCTTAAAGGCGTCTCTCCTGTCAAAGGGTTTCCATCACCAGCTGATATGACATGAATTTCAGGATTAAATTCATTGTGCTTAAACCCAATTTTTAATTCTCTAAAAGTCACTTCATTGCGTTCTACAAGCTCAAGGCTTAAGTCTGGCTGTGCCAGAGAATAAAGCATGAACTGGGGAAACATGTTCGGAAAGCCTGAATAACTTCCTTGCAAACGAAACTGCGTGCCATTCAATTTTTGTTGTTCTTTGAGAAAAGGCAGGACTTCTTTTATGAGAGGAGGTTGCAACGTTGCTTGTGCCTCATACGAGAAAATCAAACTCAAACAGAAAATAATGACACACCAAAAATTCTTCATTTTTAGGCTCCATAAAATAAAAACTGAAGGAGATATGATAAGAATTAATGCCCATAATGCAAGCTATCAATAGGATTGGAAGAGAAAATTGATTAAGCCCCTACAAAAGATCCTGAAAACGCGCTATTATAGACACACATATTTAAATGCTGGAGAATAATAAAAACGTGCATAAACGCCTTTTAAGTTTTTTGATCGCTGTTTTTTCACTCATACCTTTTTATTCAGCCTTTGCAGATAAACCTCATGCATGGCAAATGAATTTGCAAGTGCCTGCATCGCCTGTGATGGAAAAAATCACAGAACTTCATAACCTTTTGCTGGTGATTATTTTCTCAATCGCAATTTTCGTTTTGTTTTTATTGATTTTTGTAGTTTTTCGTTTCAGAGAGTCTAGGAATCCCGTCCCTTCAAAAACAACTCACAATACACCTCTTGAAATCGTTTGGACGCTTTTTCCTGTGATTATTTTAGCCGTCATCGCCTTCCCATCGTTTAAACTTATGTATTTTATGGATAAAGCTGTCGATGCAGAGATGACCGTTAAGGTCATAGGACATCAATGGTATTGGACCTATGAATATCCTGATCATCAGGTGAGTTTTGATAGTTACATGATAAAAGATGCGGATCTCAAACCGGGGCAAATGCGACTTCTTGAAGTCGATAATCAACTTATCGTCCCTGCGGATACTGTCGTACGCATATTGGTTACATCTGAAGATGTCCTTCATAGTTGGGCCATCCCCTCCTTAGGGATTAAACAAGATAGTGTCCCTGGTAAATTAAGAGAAATTTGGGTAAACGTTAAAAAAGAAGGTACTTACTACGGTCAATGTTCCGAGCTATGTGGTATGGATCATGGCTTCATGCCCATTGCCGTCAAAGCTGTAGATAAAGAAACATTTAATCAGTGGCTAAATGAAACAAAGTCAAAACATGCAAGCTCTGCGGAGCCTGCGCCATCAACAAAGGTAAGTTAAAATTTATGCAGGGGTTGAAATGAGTCACAGTTCTCATCATCCAACGGGCTGGCGTCGTTGGATTTTATCGACAAACCACAAGGATATTGGGACCTTATATATTATCTTTGCTGTTATTGGAGGTCTCATTGGGAGTGTGTTGTCGATCATTATGCGCATCCAATTAAGTCACCCAGGCAATGAATTTATCGCCGACCATCAATTTTATAACGTGATTATTACCGCCCATGGCTTATTAATGATATTTTTCATGGTAATGCCAGCCTTGATCGGTGGCTTTGGCAACTGGTTTATTCCCTTACTCATTGGGGCTCCAGACATGGCTTTTCCTCGACTTAATAACATCAGTTTTTGGTTACTTGTTCCTTCATTAGCCTTGTTATTACTCTCTGTTTTTCAAGGGAAAGGAGCAGGGACTGGTTGGACATTTTATCCACCTTTAAGCTCAATTATAGGCCATTCGGAACCGGCCGTTGACTATATGCTTTTCAGCCTCCATTTGGCAGGAGCTTCCTCTATTCTTGGCGCCATTAATTTTGTGACAACTATTTTCAATATGCGCGCGCCAGGAATGACGCTCCACAAGATGCCACTTTTTGTGTGGTCTATGTTAATTACGGCCTTCTTATTGATTATTTCAGTGCCTGTTCTTGCGGGTGGAATTACCATGCTTATCACTGACCGTAATTTTGGAACAACTTTTTTTGATCCAGCCGGTGGCGGAGATCCTCTTTTATTCCAGCACCTTTTCTGGTTCTTTGGCCATCCTGAAGTTTATATTATGATCCTCCCTGCCTTTGGTATTATCAGTCAGGTTATCTCGACCTTTTCAAGAAAACCCATTTTTGGCTATTTAGGCATGGTTTATGCGATGGCTTCTATTGGGTTTATTGGTCTATTGGTCTGGGCTCACCACATGTTTACCGTGGGATTAGAAGTCAACACCCGTGCTTATTTTACGGCAGCAACCATGATCATTGCGGTACCAACAGGCATCAAAGTATTCAGCTGGATCGCAACAATGTGGGGAGGATCCTTACGTTTCACAACGCCCATGCTTTTTGCTATTGGCTTTATTTTTCTGTTCACCATGGGTGGACTGACCGGTGTCGTCCTTTCCAATGCCGGCATCGATACAGCCATGCATGACACTTATTATGTCGTCGCCCATTTTCATTACGTTCTCTCTATGGGTGCCCTGTTTGGAATTTTTTCTGGATTTTATTATTGGATTGGTAAAATGTCGGGAAGACAATACTCTGAAACCCTCGGTAAAATACATTTCGTACTGACTTTTATTGGCGTCAATCTGATCTTTTTCCCCATGCACTTTTTAGGTCTCGCAGGCATGCCACGGCGAATACCTGACTACCCAGAGGCTTATGCGGGTTGGAATATTATTATAACCTATGGTGCTTATCTCACTGCTTTTGCTTCTTTATTTTTCTTATTTATCGTTTTGCATACTTTTTTGTGGGGTAAAAAGCTCGGTAAAAACCCCTGGGGAGAAGGGGCTACTACTTTGGAATGGACATTACCCTCTCCACCGGAATTTCATTCATTTGAAACTCTGCCTAAAGTAAAGTAATGCGCGCTCATTCTGGATTGATCAGTACGAAACTTCTTTTTGCTGAAAATTCCCTGGACGCAACCGTACGCGATTTTTTCAGTCTAACAAAGCCTGGCGTCATGTCTCTTGTCGTGTATTCGGCCTTGACGGGCATGGTTTTAGCCCCTCAATCCCTTCATCTTTATTTAGGATTCGTTTCTCTTCTGTGCATCGCCGCTGCCTCAGGAGGGGCTGCAGCTTTAAATATGTGGTATGATCGAGACATTGATTCTTTAATGGAAAGAACAAAAAAGCGACCCATCCCTTCTGGACGTATCGCTCCGAATGATGCCTTAAGCTTAGGGGTTTTGTTATCCCTCTTTTCGTTTTTTATGATGGCCATTACAACAAATCTTTTTGCGGCATTTTTGTTGGGACTGTCTATTGGCTTTTATATTTTTATTTATACAGTTTGGTTAAAACGTCGCACCCCTCAGAATATTGTTATTGGAGGGGCTGCAGGCGCTTTTCCTCCTATGATTGGTTGGGCGTCTGCCACTGGGGATATGGCTTTACTTCCCATACTTTTATTTCTTTTGATTTTTTGTTGGACGCCTTATCATTTTTGGGCGCTTGCCCTCTATCGTTCTAAAGATTATGAACGTGCAAACGTTCCTATGTTGCCTGTTCTAAAAAGTCACAGATATACACAGAATCAAATCACTTTTTATGCTCTTTTGACCCTTTTAATTTCAGGCCTGATTTACTTTATAGGATCATTTTCCTATATCTATGGGGGGACGGTCTTATTTTTAAGTGCATGGCTTTTGATACGCCTGATAAAATTTTACCTAAAACCCCATGCAAAATCTTCTTTTCAGCTTTTTACCTTTTCTATTTTTCATCTTTTTATGCTTTTATCAGCCATGATGATTGATCACATTTGGGGAAAAATAGGATGAAAAAGCCTTTTAAAATAACGCCCGCTCTGCGAAAAAAAAATATCGCTCTTCTTGTGATTTTGGGCGTTCTTGTCCTTTTAATTTATGGCCTAGCGATCGTGCGCATGAAGGGTATGTGATCAAGCGTGTCCTCCCTTCACAAGAAAAATAAGCATCTCAGCATTATTTTATCCGCCATCGTTTTTTCCATGCTGATTCTCGCTTTTGCTTCCGTTCCTCTCTATCGCATCTTTTGTCAAAAGACTGGCTACGGAGGAACACCAAAGATAGCGCTCGATGAATCCAAAGCAATAACCAACCATCGGTTAACGATACGTTTTAATGCCGATGTCCATCGAGATTTACCCTGGAGATTCAAACCTCTACAACAAAGCGTCGAAGTTTATGCGGGTGAAAATGCGTTGGCTTTTTATCATTTTGAGAATGTCTCTAATCAGCCTCTCGTCGGTATCGCAAGCTATAATGTGACGCCAGATAAAGCGGCTCCTTATTTTAATAAAATTCAATGTTTTTGTTTCGAAGATCAAATCTTGGGACCCAAACAAGGTGTTGATATGCCCGTTATGTTTTATATTGACCCAAAAATTGTCGATGATCCGGATTTAAAGGATGTTCGTACCATCACCTTGTCTTATACTTTCTTTTCTTCCAAGCATCCCAACATTAACAAAATATTAGGTCTACCCCCTGTTTCTAAGAACAGAGAGTAGGTGATTTAATTTACTCCTTGACTATTTTAATTAAAATGATTAAATTAATTAATATAAGGAGATTCCATAATGATAGCCATTCCATCAACTGAAGTAAAAACACACTTCGGCAAATACCTAAACAAGGCACTTGTGTCCCCTATTATGGTGACTAAAACAGGTCAGGAAGTGGTCGTCATGCTCTCTAAAGAAGAATATGATCGCTTGGAGGCCTTAGAGGATTCTTATTGGCTTATGAAAGCTCAATTGGCGGAAAAAAGTGGTTATATGGGAACTTCTGAAGGAAAAAAGCTTATTGATGCTTTAAGTGATGTTAAGTCTTGATTTAACAAAAGATGCTTGTAAGTTTTGGAGAAGCTTAGATTCAAAACAGTATAAACAAATAAGTAATAAAATATTATCTTTACTTGAAGATCCTGCGCCTTCAGATTTAAAAGCCCTTCAAGGCAATGATCAAAATTTCTTCAGAGTCGATGTTGGCGAATTTAGAATTATCTATCGCATTGAAGCTTCTACCCTGAAATTAGCTCTTATTGGTCGACGTAACGACGACACTGTCTATAAGCAATTTAAACGCAAATATTAGAAGGGTCCTTGAAACAACCATTAACAACAGTGCTCTTCTTGCTTTTTGTTTCATTTTGGGTGTATAATTCTACTGTAAATTATTGTTTGGAGATTATTAGATGAAAAATGAATTTCGATCTAGCGTTGTCCGTGGAGCTGCTCGCGAAAAAGCTGCAGTTGACCAGGGTTTGCGCGCCTTTATGATAAGCGTCTATAATTATATGACCCTCGGCATTGCATTGACAGGTGTGGTTGCGTTTTTCGTCTCCACAAGTCCTGAATTGTTACAATTGATTTTTGGCACTCCTTTGCGTTGGGTTGTTATGTTAGCGCCTTTGGGGTTTGTGTTTTATTTTAGCGCACGTATTCACACAATGTCAGCAACAGCAGCCCAAGTAACTTTCTGGCTGTTTGCCGCTCTTATGGGTGTTTCATTGGCGTCGATCTTTATCGTCTATAATTTAGGCAGTATTGCGAAAGTGTTCTTTATTACTGCAGGAACCTTTGGAGCCATGAGTCTTTATGGCTATACAACGAATCGCGATCTAACCAATTGGGGCAGCTTCTTATTTATGGGATTGATCGGCATTATCATTGCAAGCTTGGTTAATATCTTTTTAGCAAGCAGTGCTTTAGAATTTGGTATTTCCCTCATTGGTGTGCTGATCTTTACAGGTCTCACAGCTTATGACTCCCAAAACATAAAGAACATGTATCTTTATGGTGATGAAGAAGGCATTGCTGTAAAGAAAGCAGTGATGGGTGCTTTGACACTTTATCTCGACTTTATTAACTTGTTTATCATGCTCTTGAGGTTGCTAGGCAATCGCCGATAAGCGCTATTATCCAAGGATAAAGGGGGGCTTTCTAGCCCCCTTTTTTATGGACTTTATTTTTGATCCTCGCTATTTATCATCAAGGAGAGCGCCGACGTAGCTCAGTTGGTAGAGCAACGCATTCGTAATGCGTGGGTCGGGGGTTCGAATCCCTTCGTCGGCACCAGTCTCACCCTAACAATACCTTAAGATGTTTTTAAGAAGTGTGAAGAAAAACGTGAGGATGCAATGCAGAATTTTTGTTGGCTGCCTTTTTTAAAGGGGTGCGGAACAGGCGCTGGCCTGATTATCGCTATTGGTGCTCAAAATGCTTTTGTCCTTAAACAAGGCATTATGAGGAATCAAGTTTTTGTGACAGCCTTTTTTTGCGCCTTGGCTGACGCTTTGTTAATTAGCGTCGGTGTTGGCGGGTTTGGTGCCTTTTTAACGTCAAATACAATTTTATTGCTCATCGCCAAATGGGGCGGAGCAGCATTTTTGTTTTGGTATGGATTTCGAGCTTTTCGTTCTGTGTTTAAGAAAAACGCTCTTACTCAAAAAGATGCGAAAGGACCAGAGCGTCCTTCCTTGCAAGAAACTTTAGTCACGCTCTTTGTCCTCACTTTTTTTAATCCCCATGTTTACGTTGATGCTGTCGTGTTGCTTGGAAGTATTGGAGCTCAACATGAGGACTTTGAACGTCCTTTCTTTGCTTTTGGAGCGATACTAGCCTCTTTTGTATGGTTCTTTAGTGTTTGCTATGGAGCACGACTCTTAAGCCCCCTCTTTGAAAATCCAAAAGCCTGGAAGGTCTTAGATTTTATTATTGGGTGTATCATGTGGGGCATTGGTCTTACGCTTTTATTGCCCGACAGTTGCTTTTGTTAGATTTGAGACCGTGGTTCTCGAAATTGTTCGGGAGAAAGCAGCAACGTTCCTTGAATTTCTTGAGTTTCATAGTCCTGAGGACGACTGGTCACAAAAAAATTGGCCTGGACCATAAGAGCGATGTTCAAACAATTCCTTTGATCTTCCCCAAGATTTTTTAAATCGGCTGCTTGATCTTGGGTTGGCTTTATATTTTTTGCACATTCTGCATACAGGATGATGAATTTTTCCAAATAGTCCTTAAAGGGCGCCATGTGGGGTCGACGCGTTATTTGAATAAACGTAAGCAACTGTTGAGGAGATGTATAGAGCACCTGATTTTGCAGACCATCGCGTAAGATCTGACGACAAAACCCCTCTTTGAGGGCCGCCGTTAACAATATAGGTGTATCTAAAACGCCTTTCATTTCTAAGAAGTCTCAATTTCGTTACCGAGCACATTTAAAAGGCGCTCTTCTGGAATCTCTGTTACTCCATCAGCGGGACTTTGTTTGAGAAGCTCGATCAATTTGGTTGCCATATTTTGAGAAGATGTCTGAAGGGCTGGATGGATGGATAGAGAGTAACCTTCATCGCGCATCTCAATGACATCGCCTATCTTGAGACCATGACGCTCCCGAAACTCAGGGGGTAACGTAATTTGAAAGCCGCGACTTATCTTACGGTACATGGGTAATCTCCTATATTCCTTTTTTACTATAGTGACCCTCTCTCTCAAAATCAATGTCGTATTTTTGTATTTTTGAATTATAAAATACAATTTTACCGTTTTAGTATTTTACACTCACCCCCCGCGTGTCGGTATTTTTAGACAAAAAGCTTGTGAGTTCCTAAAGACTAGAAGATTATCTTCTGAACAAGAGGTAGAGAATGACGCCAGAAGAAATAAAAAGAAACCACTATGAAGTGGCCACCCTCGCAGGCGGGTGTTTTTGGTGCATGCAACCCGTTTTTGATGAGATCAAGGGAGTGATTGAAACCCTTGTGGGGTATACAGGAGGACACACAAAGAATCCGACCTATGAAGAAGTGTGTGCGGGCACCACAGGTCACACGGAAGCACTGCAGGTTGTCTTTGATCCCAAAGTCATTACATACATTCAAATCCTAAATATCTTTTGGCAGAATATTGATCCTTTAGACAATGGTGGTCAATTCTGTGATCGGGGAGAACACTATCGTGCAGAAATCTTTTATCACGCCCCTCAACAACAGAAGATTGCTGAAGATTCCAAACAATCTCTTGAAAAATCAGGAAAACTCGTGGGCGCAATTACAACGAAGATTACAGAGGCTTCTCCTTTTTACCTCGCTGAAAACTATCATCAACGTTATCATGAGAAGAACCCCATTCGATACAGCTTTTATCGCTTTCGATGCGGTCGAGATCAACGTCTCAAACAATTAGGACTCAATAGTCATCCTAGTGAATAAGTATATTCAGACTTTTTTATTTCCCTCAAAGATCTAATTATTTCTATTTTTTAAAAATTACTTGACGAATTGGCATATGTTGTTTTAGCTATAGTTCGTTAAATATCATTTTAATGCAAAAAGGTACCCTTGCATGTCTTCTTCATTAAAGCTCCTGCTTCTTTCTTCACTTGTCTCTATCACTCCCACTTCTATTTTATCGGCGTCTTCAGAGAAAGAGAACAGCACCGAGCCAGCTTATCAAGAATTTGAAAATCATTATCAAAGCTTTAAGAGAAAATATGAACCCTTAGACAAAGGCAAAGAAAAGGGAGAGGCGGATCAGCCAGCTCAAAAAAGGGCGCGTTTAGAGAGAGAGCTCTTGAATTCCAGGATACTAAAAAAAAGACTGAACGACTTAAGAAAATCAATAAATTCAAGCGAACTTTCTAATGAAGATCAGCTCAAAAAAGAAGCTGATCTCATAGATTTTTATTTTGAAGATCATGGCTATTTTAATCTCAAACTGAAAGACCTTGAGGTAATTTCTAGGCAAATTAAACAAGGAAATATGAAAGCCTCTTACGCTGCTGTCAGATTGCTAGTGAGTGATCCTCACAACCCAGACGTTGCTAATCTCTTAAAACCTGAAGACATCGATAGGCTAAAAAAATACTTAGAAAATGGAAAAGACCAAGAAGACGCCAGAGCCTTTAAAAGGAACTTGGGATGGCTTTATACAGTCACTCTTTCGAATCTTTTAGAAGAAAACAGAAAACATGCGATTGAAACCCTTGAAGAAGCCATTCAAGAAGGCGATGTTCAAGCCCCAAGAATTCTTGGGGATTTTTACAGCGCGCTTGATTCTGACAGACTTTTTTATCCAGAACGCTATAAAGCAGGCGAAAATGTCTTAACCTATGATCTTCAAGATGAAGAAGACTCAGAAAATTGGTGGAATGCAAACCCGCGTTACGTTCATTATTATGAATTAGGAAGTGACAGAGGCGATCCTTTATCCTCTTATAAAGCTGGCGATCTATTACAGAACGGTCTCGAATCAGACGGCGAGCGATCCGTTAGATACTTCAAGAAAGCGGGAAAAAGAGGTTATCATGAAGGCTTTTTATCGCTTGCGGAGCTTTATACCTATGGGGGTGAAAGCCAAAGCTACCCCCTTATTGGCGAGGAAAGCATTATGTATCTTTTGCTCTATAGAGCTAAATCCCCAAAACCAATAGATAGAAGCCTTAGTATTCTTTATAATTACTTAGATATTTCCCTTCCCTATGAATTTCCTTTAAAAACTGAAGAGAGGAAAGAAGCAAAACGGAAAGTTAAAGATTTTAGAGAAAACACGGAAGAAACGTATGGTGTATTGCTTGATGAAAAACTTGCGAATGACAAAACATCGACAAGACAAAGCTTTAACCACCCTATGCTTCTTGAGTTTCTGTTCCCCCATTATAAAAACTTAACAGCTTACCTAAGAAGAACGCTTAAGCTGTTTAAAAGCGTTAAAAACCCTGGGTTTATGGTGTCTCTTGCGAAGATTATTGAAGAGCCAGAAGATGGTACAAAAGTAGAAACACAAGGACCCTTTCTGAGGGCTTTTAAGGTTAAAGGAGAAACATATCTTACATTCGGAAAGAAGAATGTGAAAAAAGCAGAAAAGCTGATGGCTATTGTTGATGATGGGGATGAAAATCAAAAACACGCTCTTCATTCTCTGCAGTTTTTGCAAGAGCGCGTTTCAGACATCCAAAAAAAATATCAAATAAAATTAATGAGTACTCAACAAAAAACACGCCTCTTTGGCACAGAAGAACAGAAAGATAAATCAGCTCAATATCAAGAATTGATAGAGCACAATGAGAAACTTTTAACAGCTTTTGAGAATGTTAGAAATCTGAGAGCTAACCTTGTAAAGATTCTTGAGGAACACGCTCCTTTAAGAAACAGTAAATTTGCAAAGCATTATAAGCTCGCCACCAAAGATTCTACTGATGGAGAACTTGAGTAAATCTTAGAAATTTCAAGCATACGTAAAGGATTACATTAAGGATCCAAAAATCGGAGCGATAAAAAAGTGGGTGATCAACCAATTTTCCTTGTGCTTTGTTTAGATAAGTTAAGGGCTCTGTTGCAAAAAGTGAGGGAAGAAGTGTTGATTACAGGTGTACTTTATTTTGACGAATTTAAGGTCACTTAATCGTGAAATAGTTATTAGCTGAATCTACTTGACAATTTGTCGCCCATAGAATACATTAACAGTATAAGGTAATAGAAAATCGTATGTTAATACCTAAAATTGTTAAGATTTATCAGGACGAGACAGGGCATGAGCCTTATATAGAGTGGCTTGACGCTTTGAAAGATAAAACAACTAAATCCAGGATTCAACAACGTATAAGAAGAATCACACTGGGTAATTCAGGAGATCATCACTCTGTTGGCCAGGGTGTATCAGAGTTAAGGTTAGATTTTGGGCCAGGTTACAGAATTTATTATGGTGAGCAAGGTAATAAGATAGTGATCTTACTTTGTGGAGGGAATAAGAAAACTCAAGCACGTGATATAGAAAAGGCACAAAGCTACTGGAAAGAATATATGGAGAGCTAGGATGAGAAATCTAAGAAAATTTAAAGACACCCTTTTAGAAGATCTAAAAAACCCTGAATACGCAAGGGTATATCTCTCTGTGGCACTAGAAGAATATGAAAAAGACAAAAACACAGCTGCTTTTTTAACCGCAGTTAGAGATATTGCGAAAGCAAATGGGGGATTAACTAAACTCGCAGAAAGAACACACTTAAATAGACAAAACCTTTACAAAGCTCTTTCTGAAGAAGGAAATCCAAGCTTTGGTACTATCGAAACAGTACTTCAAGGACTTGGTTATCGCCTTTCTGTGGAGCCTATAAAAGATGATGGTGTTCATTATAAAAGGGCGTAGGCTTTCATCTGCCGGCATAAAATGTCCCAAAATATTAAATTATGCGCTACAGAACACTCTGTATAGAGCTGTTGCAAGAAATCTTAAATAAGCAGGCAGACAATTTATTGAGTGATTAGAAGATAATGCTATGGCAACCAGCTTTCATCCAAATTTTGAATAAGATGTAAAAGTGGGAGTGTTAATTAAAAGAGAGACATGATATACAGCCTTCCAACAAAGATAGGAGGCAGAAATGCAAGTTAGATGTAAGGATTGTGGAAGCTTTAAACTTGTAAGAAATGGGAAGGCAAGAAAACATCAAAGATATAAATGCAAAGAATGCGGTCTGTCGTTTATCGAAGGTGATCGGAGACAGAAAACGCCTGTTGAAGCTCAGGCTTTAGCTGTCCTGTTGTATGGAATGGGAAAATCAAGTTATGGATTCATAGCAAAACTTTTTAAGGTTTCGAGAACAGCTGTTTACCACTGGATTCGTAATTTTTGTGAGGACCTTCCGCCCCCTCAAGTGCCAGAAGGGACCTATGATATTGAATTTGATGAGATGTGGCATTATGTCACTTCAAAAAAAACAAACTCTGGATTTGGAAAGCCTTGGATCGTCATGAAGGGAAAACCCTTGCCTGGGTTACAGGCCATCGTAATGCTAAAACCTTCCAAAGACTTTATGAAAAAGTAAAGCACGTCAAAGGAAACTTTTACACCGATGATTGGGAGGTTTACTCCCAGATTCTTCCTCAAGAGAGGCATATCATTGGAAAGTCAGGAACGACTCGTATTGAAAGTGATAACGCGAATACCAGGCATCACTTAGGGCGCATGGCAAGAAGAACGAGAATTGTCTCAAGAAGCAAAGATATGGTTGATCTTTCCTTGCGTCTTTCGCGGTTTCTGCAGGAACCCACCCATTTTGAAATAATCAGAGAAAAATTCTCGTCTATCTTTTAATTAACACTCCCGTAAAAGTTTTTACATATGAGCTCTTATAAAGTCACAGACCTCCCCCAGAGGGGGAGGTTTGAAACGCTGCGCTTGGACCACTAGAAGTGGTTTTGTTAGTAACTAATAAGCACGAGTGAATAAATCAGCGTAATCACTGACTTTATCGTTCTTCTCTTGGTTCTGGATATACCGTCTAACGACCTGTTCATTATAGCCTGTTGTTGATACAAAATATCCCCGAGCCCAAAAGTGATACCCTTTATATCGTCGCTTCTTTGCATATTTATTTGCCACATATAAAGCAGTCTTCCCTTTGAGAAAACCAACGATATGAGAAACGGAATATTTAGGCGGAATCGATATCAGCATATGCACATGATCAGGCATCAGAAATCCCTCTTCTATGCAACAGCCTTTTTGTAAACTTAGCTTTATAAATAATTCTCGCAGTTCCTTGCGAAGCTCTCCATAAAGTCGCTTCGTACGGTATTTACTTGAGAATACCCCATGAAATTTACAATCCCATGTACTATGTGATAGGCTTTTATTGTTCATATAAACCTCCATTCTTGGCCACTCTGTGGTCCAAGCTTGGAGGTTTCTTACATACTGTGTCTAACGCGTCCAGTCCTCCACCGTAGGTGGAGGTTTATTTGTATACAAAAAACACCCCTTTTAATATAAAGGGGTGTTTAAAGTTTGCGTGTGTCTTTTTTTATTTTATCGATCTTTTTTACTTTACTTCTTTTTTAACTTTCAAAAGCTTTTGTCCACCAGAAGAGCTTCCTACATTCATTTGATTTTGGCGTAGAAACTCTTGGAAAGCGTCTGCGGACACCATAATATTATTGATAATTACCGTTCCTTGACCTTGGCCGCCTTCAGATTTCACTTCAACTGTCGAATGATCGTCTACCCCGAGTTCAGCTTTAACTTCGGTATCAACCGTCGTTGTTGTTCCAGGCGCTTTCTTTTGACCCAACTTATACATGCCATAAAGACCGACAACGGCAACGCCCGCAGCAACATAAGGATGGGCAGCAGCAGCTTCAAAAGTCCATTCGATACCAGTCCCAATTGCACTCAAGAAGGGGGAAGCATAATAAGAAACAGTTGGACTATAAGTATTATACTTATCTACACCCCAACCACAAACATCAGTTGTCGTGTTATAGGCAACAGTAAGGCCATGAGAAACACTTGGACCGTAAGCTGTATATGCGTCACTCGCAAAATTTTGGACTGCCTTCAACCCACTCCAAACATAGTCACGGCTTAGTTCAGAAACACCAAAAACAGCACTCGCTTTAGCCGTTGTGGAAACAGCTTTTTTCATACCCCATGTGCAGAAACCCCAAACACTGGTGCGATTACCGTGTTCAGCAACTTCTTCAACCATAGCTTGTGAGGCAAAGCTTGCGCCAGCATTCGCCAAATAAGCGGCCGCTGTTAAAGCAGATAATAATTTACGATTTAATGAAATGTTCATAACCTACGTCCCTAATAATAACAATGATAAATAACGATCTGTGTTTTATTTGGGATGTATTTCTATGAATTCAAGGGGTGGTATATTCTTTTTTATAAGATGTATTTTCTGCGACCAAACTATAGTCGCAGCTTTTTACTTTATTCAGGGCGCTCGTACAAAACTCTTACACCCTGATGAACAGACATAAGTCTTTTAAGAGGGCGATTGCCATTGCTGGACCTGAATTGTTGCAATTGCCCTGCCATCTGGAGACCCGTATAATTTTGCAGAACAGTACTGGTTTTTTTACCTTTTTTGATTCTTTTCTCGGCCACATACGTCAGATGAGGATAGAGCAATAAATATTGGGAATCATCAACATAGACTCTGCCAATGGGCTTAACATCCTCATCGACAACCAAAAAGATTTCATGTTTTGGCGACCGTCGGCCAGTTGAAGACCGTTCAACTTCATCATGTTCAGCAGAAGCGTGGACTTCCTGCAAACTAATGCCAAAAAATAGGACGGTAGAGACAAGTAACACCTTAATCTTATTCTTATTTTTCATTTTTTAACCCTGTTATTATTTTTGAACACGGCTAAGATAAACCATTTACAGATGGGTTAGAAGACGCAAAAAAAGAGACCTCTCCCTTAAAAAGGAGAAGCACTTCTGAAAAATATAAAATTATTAAATGAAACTAAGTCGTTTTACTTTGAGTTTTTCTTATCAGATTCTTTGAGTTCAAACCACATGGCGTTGAGAATGCCAAAAGTGGCCGCGAGACCCAGTCCTAATACCCATGAAAAATACCACATTGTTTTATCCTCAATATGCGTTTGTTTTGTTTTCTTCTAATGATTTATTGGTAACTTTCCCTCTCAGCACACGGTACACCCAAGCTGTGTAGGCCAAAATAATCGGCAGAAAAATAAGCACAGCCAAGAGCATCACCATTAAAGTGCGTTGACTGCTGGAAGCGTCCCATACCGTTAAGCTATGATTAGGCTCACTGGATGAAGGCATGATAAAGGGAAATAAAGACACGCCCACTGAAGAGATCACGCAGAAGATCGCCACAGAATTGCTCAAGAATGCCCAGCCATATTTTTTAGCATTCACCAAGAAAATAGCGCCCAGAATAGATAAACATCCAAGTCCTGGAATAAGATACAGTTTTGGTTGGACTCCATAATTATGGAACCAAAGTCCGAACTCTTTTGATACTTGCTTATCAATGGGATTAGAAGACGCTGCTGTATTAATAGCACTGGTGATTTGATACCCCTCGATTCCCTGGTATAGCCAAAAACCCCCTATAATAAAGAGGACCAACATGGCAAAACCAGCAAAGAGAGATCCTCGGTGAGCCCTTGAAGAAAGAGCACCCGTTGTCTTCAGGCTCAAGTAAATCCCCCCTTGAAACAACATCATGGCAATACTCATGAGACCACAGAGAACAGGAAAAGGTGTAAGGAGCTGCCAGAAGGAACCCGTGTAGGCTAGACGCAGCGTCTCATCAAAATGGAACGGCGCCCCCATAAATAGATTTCCCACCGCCACGCCAAAGATAAGCGCAGGAACAAGACCGCCAACAAAAAGCAACCAATCCCAGGTTTCTCGCCACGTTGAACTTGGCATTTTACTACGAAATTTAAAACCAACGGGTCTTAAAATAACCGCAAAAAGAGAGAGGAAGATGGCGATGTAAAATCCCGAAAAAGACGCAGCATAGACAAAAGGCCAAGCCGCAAAGCTTGCTCCCCCTCCTAGAATCAGCCACACTTGGTTTCCTTCCCAAACGGGACCAACCGTGTTGATGATAATCCGTCGTTCCTCATCCTTTTTCCCTAAGAAGGGCAACCACATGGCAGCGCCTAAATCAAACCCATCGAGGATTGCAAACCCAATTAACAACACTCCTAAAAGAACCCACCATATTAACCTGAGCGTTTCAAAATCTAACATGTTAAGCTCCCTTCTTTGATTTTAAGGCCCCATCGGGTCCAAGCTTAATATACTTGCGCATTAGAGTCACATCCACTACAGCGAGGACACTATAGAACAGTACAAAGGCTGTAAGCGTTGAAGCCACATGAGTTGCAGGAATGCTTGATGCGCTTAAGAAAGTTGGAAGAATGCCATCAATCGTCCAAGGTTGACGACCATATTCCGCCACAAACCACCCCAACTCGGCGGCAAGCCACGGCAAAGGCAAGCTCCACAAACATACCTTCAAAAACCAGCGACGATTGCTAAATTGATTGATGGATGCAAAATAGAAGGCTGCCCCAAAAAGAAGAATGAAATAGAAGCCTAAGCCAACCATAATCCGAAAAGACCAGAACAAAGGCGCAACTTTTGGCACCGTATCCAAGGCTGCTTTCTTGATTTCTTCAGAACTTGCCTGATTAATATTCGAACGATAGCGTTTTAAGAGCAACCCATATCCAAGATCCTTCCCTGTCTCATCAAACTGAAAGCGCGCCCCTTGATCATTCGGGTCTTTCCGCAACCTTTCAAGGGCAACATAGGCTTTCATACCATTCTTAATACGTTCTTCCGCATGATCGACCAAATTGATAATGCCCTCAACTTTTTCATCAAAAGAGCGCGTTGCAATCAATCCTAAGAGCCAGGGGACTTTTATTTCATAATTTGTTCTGAAGTTTTTTTGATCAGGAAGACCAAATACTGTCAAGCCAGCGGGAGCAGGCTCTGTATGCCACATTCCTTCAATCACAGCCAGTTTCATGCGCTGATTTTCTGAAGTTGTATAACCGCTTTCATCCCCCAATACGACAACCGAAAGAGCCGCGGCCAAACCAAAACTAGCTGCTACAGCCATGGAACGTTTGGCAAAATCTACATGCTTTTTCTTCAATAAATAGAGAGCACTGATGGAAAGAACAAACATAGCGCCTGTTACATAACCCGCACTTACTGTGTGCACAAACTTAGATTGGGCCACAGGATTGAAAAAGACGTCATAAAAAGATGTCAGCTCCATACGCATAGACGTGGTATTAAAATGAGACCCTACGGGATTTTGCATCCAGGCATTTGCAATTAAAATCCAGAGAGCTGACAGGTTACTGCCAATGGCCACAAGCCACGTCACTATTAAATGCGCAATCTTTGATAATTTATCCCACGCAAAGAAAAAGAGACCAATAAAAGTAGCTTCAAGAAAAAAAGCCATCAACCCTTCAATCGCCAAAAGAGATCCAAACACATCT
This sequence comes from Candidatus Nucleicultrix amoebiphila FS5, assembly GCF_002117145.1. Taxonomy (NCBI): domain Bacteria; kingdom Pseudomonadati; phylum Pseudomonadota; class Alphaproteobacteria; order Holosporales; family Nucleicultricaceae (SeqCode); genus Nucleicultrix (SeqCode); species Nucleicultrix amoebiphila (SeqCode). Next base: position 1,110,659 of record NZ_CP008743.1, read on the forward strand.
CCCACATAATGAGAGTAATAAGACCAGTTTGTCCCAAATTGAAATTCTAAAGGAACCCCCGTACAGACACCCATGGCAAAGTTGATACCAAAAAGGATTCCCCAGAACTTTGTCATGTCGCGCCAAATGACCTTATTGGTCATGACGTAGACGCTCTCCATAATGGCGATAATAACAGAAAGCCCCAACGTTAGAGGAACAAAAAGAAAGTGATAAAGGGCCGTTGCCCCAAATTGTAATCGAGAGAGTTCAACCGTATCCAGTTCCCACATTCAATGCCTCTTTTATTGGTTTTTGGTAAAAAGTTTTTGTATTACGATTTCAGCGTTCATGGGCGGTCGTTGACCCTTATAAAAAGCCGTATAGATCACCCAAAGCCCCCCTAATTTTAAGGCCAAAGTTAGAATAATAGTGATTTGTAAAGCACTTGCTCGTTTCCAGATGCTCATCATTTAGTCTCATTTTTTCTAAAATTGTAACAAAATGAGGCAATAAGTGAAATGAAAAATCTCCTTATTTTTGGTTAAATTAATCAATTTTTCAGAATTATGGGCAATAATAACTATATGTGTTCTGTAACAAAGGTTAAATATTGTGGGTTTGTTTAATCTCTTTAAAACGTTTTTTTATCACGAAAAAGGAGCAACAGCCATAGAATATGGGCTTATTGTAGGGCTTATTTCTGTTGTAATTCTTGCAACCTTGACGAGTGTTGGCACAAAGATTCTGGCGATTTTTAATACGATTATCAATGCAATCACCACTGCCCTAGGATAAAGAAAAAATATTTTTGGATCACCCCTTGAAATTAAAAATCTACTCCCCATCTGCCCTATAGGATCCTTAATTAGTAAGAGTCATCATTGATGAATCGCATTTTCAAATCTTTACTTCTCACCGCCTCCTTTTCGGCGTCCTTTCCAGTTCTTGCCCAAGCTGCAAGCCACGTTGATGCTGCTATTGCGACAAGCCTTATTGGTTCTCCTGATGGGTGTGTCATGGTTCACACTGTTGAACATCAAGAAGCCATTTTAGATGAAATTAGAAAGAAAAAACAAAAGGAAGAAGATCGCGATAAATTGCGCCTTATCAATGTGAATGGTAACGGAGACAGCGCCGTTGGCGTTCTTAATGTCAGCGGATCAAGCCATGTTGTGAGCAACACGCCACAGAGTACAACATCCCATACAACCTCAGATGTCCTTAACGCGCTTGCAGGTATTTTAGGCGTTAACTCAGAGGAAGATGCAAACAATTATGCTTCGGATGACTTTACAGAAGTTTCCGCTTCGGATGCAACCTTGGGTAGTTTAAAGTCTAAAGATGCCAATGAAAATTTGGTATTTTTCAATAATATCGAAAATTTGAGGAAAAATTCTGGCACTATAAAACAAGTTGAAACACGTCAAGTCGACGCTTCCGCCAAGGAACAAGAGGCTGCAAACAAATTCTCTTCATCTGAAACCCTGTCACGTGTTGTTGAATCGTTCAAAAACGAACTCAATTCTCTTAATACCCTCGAGTACATGCTAGGTAAGATTGAAGCAGAAAACAGACGAGGAAAAATCCCCGGCATTGATAAAATTGATTACAGTGACCACTATTACAGTATGAAAGAAGTTTTACGTCAAAAATCTCTTGAAGCTTATAAAACTTATAGTGAAAACGAAGCTATCCGAGGAGCAATCCCCCCTGCTGCTGTCACTAAGGTTCTTAAAGCCGCCCAAGAAGAACAAGAGATGGACGACCTCATTTGGTTCTTCCATCACTTTAATATTGATTAAGAATCAAAAAACTTTCTTACTTCACAATCGTCACCGTATTGATTTGATTGGCAATGTCTTGGAAATACGTCACAATCTGTGTTGTTGTTGTTGCATTAAAAAAATTGCTCGGCTTACTCGCACATGTCGTAAGCATATTGACGGCTTGGGCATCTCCTCCCATAAACAACAACGTATAAACCTCGATGCCTTGAGCTTTCGCTTGGGCGCAAAGATTCAGGAATTTATTATCAATAGCAGCTCTTGAGGCTCCAATACTCGAGATCCCTAAAGTATTTCCAGTCAACTGGAAGCCATAAGCGGTTGGATCCCCCGTAGGGCTTGGACTCGAATCATACCATGTATTAAAACCATCGGTCATAAATAACAAAACCTTTTTGTTATTCGATTGCTTATAGGGTTTTGGAGCGACGGGCAAATAAGGCCCCCAACCAGGATCAAGCATTCTCCAGCCCCAACCAAATCCAAGATTACCAAAAGTTCCGCCGCCATAGATGGGCGAAAAGCCATTAATAGAGTTTAATAAGGCTGTTTTATCATTCGAGGTTGGCAAAATGGGAGGGCCGCAACTTCGGTTCGGACCAATAGACACAGGTTGGGCCCCATTTGAGCCATCGAGCATTGCATGAACAATCACGACATTACCACTGGCATCGGTTCTCCAATCATTATCCCATGTAGCATTCGGAGTTGCTGGATGCATGGGGATCGTCGATTGCGTGTAATACACTGGCCATAAGTTTGACCCGGGAGGAAGAACTGTTTCTTCATTGGGACTCGCCATGACACATCCCTTCCAAGGCTGGCCCGATGGAAATGTCGCAAGAACAGCCGGATTTGAAAGCCATGCAGTATGAGAAGTACCTATATTGACCGTCGCTACAAAGGGCACAATCGATATAACTGTGTTGTTTCTTGAATTATTACTCCCATAAATAATATTGATCATGCTGGTTGCGGCTTGCTTTAAAGCAGGCAGTTTACCACTCCAGTCCATAGATCCTGTCACGTCCAAGACCATAGCCAATTCAAGACCACTAGATCCTCTACGAGAGGTAGCGGACGCACCGACTGATAAATTGGTAATTCCCACGAAAGATGAAAAATAGCCTTTCACTTGACCACTTGCTTTAACTGTCGCTTCACTAAAATCCGATGCAACCGTCACTTGAGGGATCACATTTGCCCCGAGGAAGTTAGCGGGAAAATTGGCATTAAAAACTTTTGTGGCATTTGCTACAGCATTGGCTTGATCATAACGAAGCGCCGCCACAACCGCTGCATCCGCAGCATAGGCGATTTTTGAATTCACGTAGTTAACGCGCGCAATATCAATCGCCATCCCCACAAAGACGAGAACCACAGGGATCGCAAAGGCAGCAATAATGGCCACTGCGCCGTCTTTTGTTTTCCATATTTGCTTTAAAACTTCCCTGCCCATCTGATGCATTCCTTTTATGGCTTTAGTATATCACGGATTCAGCGTTGAAAGCGTCCCTTGTCGCGGTAAAAAAACAGCGGTGGTATAGAGTGGTCTCGCCGTTATGAAAATCCCAAATATTATAGGCGCATAGTTATAAAAAACTTCTGTCACAATCATACTCTGTCCGGCCGTCAGCGTTATATTGCCTGGAACATTAACGGGTACAGCGCCCGTAGAACCTAACCTACTGACTGCTCCTGAAGCGACCTGCCAGGAAATTGTCATAATATTAGGATTTTGCGCCGTTGGCTGAATTTGAGTAACAACGATCCCTCCTTTATTGCTTATTTTAAAGGGATACGTGATTGTATCTTCAACCCCCAGCATTCCTTGAATGTTCGTTCTGGAAGCTGTTTGTTGTATTGTAACATTATTCGCAATTGTGGAAGCGAGCACTTGAAGCTTTACGTTTAAAAACATAAACATGGCCAACTCAAATAACCCAGCGATAAAAGTTATAAAGAGAGGCGCTATGACAGCAAACTCAATAGCTGCTGTGCCCTTTTTAGACTTCCAAAAAAATCGTGTACTGTTCATGGCCATAACCTTTACTATTGACCACCATAGTTTTCATTAACGTAAGTCGCCTCTGCCGTGAGGTTTAAGACACCATTATTCGATAAAAAGGGAATCAACGTTTTTGTTGGATAAATTACCATATATTGTATGACCTCGCTCGATCCCCCTGGATTAAGGGTCTGGGGATCATTCCCCATTGTTAAGGGCTGAATTTGATTCAAACTTTGATAAACATTAGACGAAATCTGTAACTTAGAGGGGTCGACAAGACCTGCACTATACGTTTTGATCGTATCCTTTAGAACCTGCGTGACACTATTGCTGCGATTTTGTCCCACGGCGTTCGCTCCTGTAATACCATAACGACCTGCTTGTCTAACGCCAGCAATCAGGGCATTTTCAATGATAAATAACCGTGCAAATTCAATAGATCCAATAAGCAACATTAAAAAAACAGGAGCTACAAGGGCAAATTCTATCAAAGATGCACCGCTACTCCCTCTTATGTTATTGAGGTGGGTTATAAATCGTCTAAACGCCCCCTTCAATACAGAATCCTCCCGATAATTTATTATACACAATAAAATCAATATTTTCTATTTATTTTAACAATTCTTAAGGTTGATTATTATTAAGTATAGTTTTTTTATATTGTCTTCTATCAATGTTCGACTAAATCCCCATACTCTGGATGACTATCAATATATTTTTTAATAAAAGGACACGTGGGGATAATCTTCAATTGATTGTCTCGGGCGTAATCCAAGGCATACTTGACCAAAACTTGGCCTAGATTCCGTCCGCGCAATTCGGGGGGCACAAATGTAATTTGATAATCTAGGGTCTGACCATCATTTAAAATTCTATAGTTCAAAAAACATGTATAACCCTCTATCACCATATAAAATTGATGACCTTCTACGTCATGTTCAACATTGAAATCCATTGCATTCTCCCTGCACATCGAAAAACAGTTTAAACGATATGTACAGGAAGAGCTCTTAAATTTTTATTAAGAATCTAAATCCGGAGAAGAGTCGTCTCTCAATTCGGGCAAAAATGATCCGGTCAGTGTTAAAGCATTAAAACTCAACAGCTGACCTTTTGCTTCGACGGGATAAGTTAGAGTAAAGTCTATCAGTCCCTCAGGGGTTCTGTTCGTCACCAACACGGGGTTCTTAAAGACATAATTAAAATGACCTAAGTGGCTTTCTATTGTTTTTGGAGAATTAAATTCCGCGATTGTTGCGGATGTGCCAAAAATTTGCAGAACATTGCCAGCAGCAGCGTCTCTTTTTTCCATCTCATCCATTTGATCCGCAGAGAGTTTTAATCTGCGGATATAATCAAGATTTAGCTTTCCATCCGAATTTAAATACTTTTTCCCCCTCGCGAAATATTTTGAGAGACGAATGCTGCGCGCAATCCCTAAAGAATCTTGTTTTTTCCGATCGCGCACGAGAGGATATTTGAACATGAGCAATTCAAAATTTCTTAAATCCGTTGTCTTTGGTCCCGTGGATGTAGACACCACAGTAGGATGGTAATCCATTCCTTCTTCTTCACAACACCCGCAGCACCAGCTGGCCTGTCCTTGGGAAAAAGAGGACGCCATCAAAATCATTGAGAATAAAATTTGGGGCTGAAGTAGCTAAGACCTAAAAAAGAGGTTAAGATAGCTACGCAATGTATGAGAGAAAAAGCCGATTAAGAGCAAGTCAGCAGAGCAAGTTGATAGAGCACTTTGTAGCTGGAACAACAGCACGAGCTGCGTCTGAATTGATTGGAATTCAGGCCAACACAGCCATCACATTTTATCGGCGGCTTAGAAAGCTGATAGCAAGCAAACTGCCATCGTATGAGCTTTCAGGAGAAGTTGAAGCTGATGAAAGTTACTTTGGGGGGGTTCGTAAAGGCAAACGAGGCCGGGGTGCAGGTGGAAAAGTGGCGGTTTTTGGGCTATTGAAGAGAGGGGGAAAGGTTTACACTGCCATCATATCAGACGCAAAAACAGATACTCTCTTGCCGATCATTAAAGAAAAGGTTCAGCCTGACAGCATTGTTTATACAGATACTTTTCGCTCTTACAATGCCCTTGATATCAGCGATTTTCATCATCGGCGTATCAATCATAGTCAGCTGTTTGCAGATAAGCATAATCACATCAATGGTATTGAAAATTTTTGGAATCAAGCTAAACGGCAGATGAGGAAATTTAACGGTATAAAGAAAGAGAATTTCTACTGGTTTCTCAAGGAATGCGAGTGGCGCTTCAATGGAGGGAACCATAGAGACCTTCTAACCCAGCTGAAATCATGGTATAGAGCAACCAGACACTAACTCTTAACTACTTCAGCCCCTAAAATTTTTGTCTTTTTCATCGTTATCAGTCCTAATTTTTTACCAACTGACAATACCTTCTGTTTGAAAAAAAACAAACAAAATAGAGGCTTGTATGATATTTTTATGGAAAGCTATAATTTTTAAAATGGCCGTTCCTGAGAAGAGGAAAAATTATCTTGAATATAGTCCAATTTTAGACTATTATAACTTTATAGTCTATTTATGGAGTGTTTACTCAATGAGAAATAAGACAAAAACTTTTCAAAACTTAGACTCTCCTGAATCCACAAGAATAGCCTTAAAGGCTTTCTTTAAAATAACGAATTTATGGCGACTTTCTAATGATCAGAAAATGAAACTATTAGGAGTCCCCCGGTCCACCTTTTTTAAATGGCAAAAACACCTTGAAGGCAGTGTGTCTCAAGATACTTTTGAGAGAATTTCATATATTCTGGGCATATATAAAGCATTGCAAATACTCCTTCCCGATTCTAGTGCTGCTGATGAATGGGTCAAAAAACCTAATAACGCTCCACTTTTTGGTGGTCACTCTGCTCTTGAAAGAATGCTGTCTGGTCACGTTGCTGATTTATATATTGTACGCCAATACCTTGACTCAGAGAGGGGTGGATGGTCCTAACAACGCCACCCTTATATTCAATTGAGTGGAGGAAAAGTTGGAGAATAATTCCAAGCCGTTTCCCTCCTATTAATCTATTTGAAAGGGTTTCTTCCTCGAGCGACTGGGAAACATTGGCGAGTATTGAGAGTTTAACTAATGATCGCCTTAGAGATGAAAATGGGCAAATATCTCTCATATCACCAGAAGATCGTGTCTCTGGACCTGGCTCTAGTTTTATTATGGCTCCTTTTACTCATGTGAATCCAAGTGGAAGTAGATTCAGCAATGGCCAGTGGGGCGTTTATTATGCAGCTCATGATATTAAAACTGCTATTGCTGAAACCAAATTTCATAGAGAAATTTTTATGAAAGCGACAAAAGAGCCTCCGATGCACTTAGACATGAGAGTACTTTTGGCTAAAATAAAAGGTGATTTTCATGATATTAGAGGCCAAAATTTCATTAATAGCCCTCTATACGATGAGATCTCATATAAGTCCTCTCAGGATTTAGCAAAACACCTTAAAAATATAGATTCAAACGGGATTGTTTATAAGAGTGTAAGACACTCGATGGGTCAAAACATTGCTGTTTTTAAACCAAAACTAATTTCAAACTGTATACAAGAGAGACATCTTGAATACATTTGGGATGGGAAAAGCATTTCCTCCATACTAGAAAAAAAATTACTGACTTAGAGAATTTTTAAAATCACCATCAGACCTCCTTCAAATAGCAAACAGAGAAAAGCTAAATATTTATTTTTCGCTTCGTTTGTAAGGATATTCTCTGCAATTCCTTTAAGAAGGCTGTAGCATTAATATGACTATTTATCTTATCTTGTATGTGTTTGGTTAATCTAACGACACGTGCTTTTTCGATCAACGTCTAGGATAAGAGAAACTCCCTGATAGATAAGATAATCTAATAAATCATCGGAATTGTGCCGCTTCTTATAGTCAAATTCGTCAGCAAAAATAGGATAAACACCATGGAATAAAATGGCTGTTCTTGCATCCTTGGTTGGTAGTACCCCAAAATCTTCTCCTAACTTTATGGGAAAGTGAATCAAGATCCTATTAAATTGAGGATAAGGATTATTCTCAGGGCCTTGAGGGATTGTGTGACCAGAATTTATATAAGTATTGTTTACGTGTGGATAGCGCGCAAGCTTGATTAAAAGATCAATGGGCCAAAATTTCTTGGCATCGGCATCGGAATCAATCACTGAAGCAAGGGACGGCATCCAATTGGCAGGGAGACACACCACCAACTCCCCATAATGCTCTATTTGATCAAAAGGATCATGCATAGACAGAACACTCATTCCCGATGTTACAAGCGTATAATAATTTCTTTGCAGTGTGGGTGCGACCACAAGAATACTAATGGGCTGTTCTTTGATGGAGGAATCCACTGCAATCTCAGTCACGGGTCCAATGTTTTTTTCAACATGCTCCTTCACGAGGGTCAAGGTCTGTTCATATTTTTCTGGTTGGTTTTTTTTCATTGCATTAAACACCTGAAAGTGGGGTGAAGCCTGTATATCCGTCTGTGTTCCAAGCACCGTGTAAGGAGGGAGTAGAAAAAGTAAAAACAAGATTTTTTGGAAGATTTTCATAAGGGATACCTTTTTAAGAGAGCACGATTGAAGATCCGACACAGAGTCATCGACTAATTCATTTATGCCGTAAAGTCAACTTCAACAGATTTATTCTGTCAATAAGTTATTGTTTAAATGGTTATTAAAAAAGAAAAACTTAAGAAGAAAGCAGGACAAATACAAACTATCTTAAACCCTGCGCATTTCTGTCATTATAATAGGGCAAAAGCGTTCACCAGAGCCAGCTATCAAGCATAACGGCCATTTTATGGTGCCGCTCTGTAGAAAAAAGTGTTTGTATTTTCTTCCAAAAACAAGAAACAATCGGTCAATAAATCAATTTAACATTTGACAAAACCCAAAATAACCAACAAATTGATGTTATATTTTAAGAAATAGCTTTTAAGCCTTCCTTCAATTTTGAAGTTTTGTTTCGAGTTATTCCTTGAAGAATAGTATAAAATTTTTTTAATAGAGTAGAGTAAGGACTAAGAGAATGGCTCAAGGCACAGTAAAATGGTTTAACAGCACCAAAGGTTATGGATTTATTGAACCCAAAGACGGTTCATCTGACATATTTGTTCACATGACTGCAGTAGAAAAGGCTGGTCTTCGCAGCCTAAGAGAAGGTCAAGCTGTTGAATATCAAGTAGCAACAGAAAAAGGTAAATCCTCTGCGGTTGACCTAAAAGCTCTGTAATTTAAGTTATCTAAAGGCGGCGTTCAACGCGTCGTCTTTAGATGAGCTTTCCTCAATACCCCTTCCCCCTCTTCCTTTTTTAAAAACATAAAGTCTTTCACGTGTGCGTTGGTTTCACAAGACGTTGCAGAAAACTTATTAAGCGACGAGAAAGTTTTTAAACTGCCAAGGATCAGAGTAGTCTATATCTTCTGAAAAGAGCTGCAGGCGATTTTGAATTGGTGTCCAGTCAGAATAGACGCCGATCAAAGTTCCTAAATAGGGCGACGCCACCTCTAACACAAACTCAAAATCTAGCTCTTCTGGCTCTAAGATCCCCCGATTAGGGTTCTCAAGAGCCCATCTTATTCCTCCTAAGACACCCGCAGCGACTTGCAGAGAAGTAGCATTATTGTGGGGGGCAAGGATGCGCGCTTCTTCAATAGAAAGCCGGGATCCATACCAATACGCTTTTTTGTCATGTCCCATGAGGAGCACACCAAGCTCATCTTTGCCATGATCAATTTCATCCATGAGAAGTCTTTTAGACTGTGGTTCACAAAAGTTATTCCCAATGAATTCATCGATGGAAAGAACCGCGTCAGAACTTGGATGATAACTATAATGCACCGTCGGCCTATAAATCACCGTGTCTTTGTTTTTCAAGGAAAAATAATCAGCAATCGAGATCGATTCATTATGGGTTACCAAAAACCCATGGAAGCTACCAGCAAGGGGGGTCCACGTTCTGACGCGCGTTGTCAGTCCTGGACGATTGAGATAAATGGCGGCATTACATCCATACGTATGCTGGACTCCCTCTTTTGGCATCTGCTTTTCGTGCGTGCCCCATCCAAGCTCTGCTGGCTGAAGTCCTTCACTCATAAAACCATCAATAGACCAGGTATTCACAAATTCTCCAGGTTTCTTGATAACATGCGTCTCCTGGGTATCTTTCTCGGCGATATGAATAACTTTAACGCCTAAATCATGAGCTAATTGAGCCCATTGCTCTGCGTTTTGAGGCGTCGTCCCTGATAGGTCTTGATCCTCGGCAAGCGTCATCAGCGCTCTTTTGGTAAAGTGAGAAACGAGACCAGGATTAGCGCCATGAGCGACAATGGTTGTGGCACCGCCCGGATACATTTTCTTCAGAGCCAGCAATTGTTCACGAAGATTGTAATTTGAACGCTCAGAAGGCTCAAGGTTGAGATCTGTATAGCCCCCTTTCCAAGGTTCTATGCATGTATCAATATAAAAAACATCATTCTTTTGACACAGCTTAATCAACGCCAAAGAAGACACATCTACTGATAAATTAATTAAAAAATTACCGGGCGTAAGGTATTCCTTTAATACAGCTTCATAATTTTTTTGAGAAAGCGCGCAGATTTTTACTTCCAAGTTGAACGCTTCGGCCACATCTTCACCAGCATTATCGGCTGTAATAACCACAATCTGCTCTGAACTAACACCAAGCTCTTTGATAAGAAGAGGCATCACCGCCTGACCAATGCTTCCAAATCCAATAAGGATGATTTTATTGTTAAATTTCTTAGACATTCTTCCCTCATGATAAAATCACCCCTTTGGGGGTCAGCCTTAAAAAGCCATTATGAAAAACTCTCCTATCGAATACATTAATTTGAGATTATTGCAATATTCTGTTGTTAAGAAAATTATGGCCCTCTTCTTCAGACAGTGAATAAAAGTGCTCATGGCTAAAACTCTCTGTCATCCTTAATCTTTGTTTAAGGTTTGTTAATGACTCTTCCTTTAAATTTTTAGGGAATCATTACAGAAAGAGGTGACCATGACTAAAAGTCTATTGAGAATAGGATCCATTGCTTGTCTGTTGCTGATGAGTTTTGAAGGCGTAAAAGCATCCGATGGTCTTGAAGACAGCATTGGAGTGAAAGAGTTTCCAAAAGTTGGCCCCATTATTCGTTATATCACCTCGACGTCCATTACTCTTATGGGGCAAGGCGATGTTCTCAAAAAGCATCTTTTTCATCATAGCACTCCCCATGACAACATTGGTGTTGCTGCGTTAAGGCAATTTAACGGGGATGAATTGGGAGAAGAAAGCGTCGTCACATTCCCCATGAAACATAAAGATCGTCATGTGGGGCACTTAACCCTTGATTCTCTAAAGCCTGGCCAAAAATATGTGGTAAGAATCGGATATCTCAGTTCTCCTGACATGGGGAAATCAAAATTGAATTTTGAGAATTGCCATGTCGTTCGCTTTTGCACGCCAAAATCTGATCAGCTTGAAGAAGAATTTTCAATTTTAACAGGATCCTGTCGGCGCATTGGCCGAAAGACTTCTGATTGGGCAAAAGAAGGCGATCACATTTTTAAGGGGATGGAAACAAATATTCTGAATGCGGAAAAATTAGGAGGAAGAACGGATTCCATAGCCTTTACGGGTGACCAAATTTATGCCGATGCCATGGGAATGCTTTTCCCTGCAAAGACCTTTTATGAATATGGACGGGTTCATGAAAAGGCCTTTTCACAAGAACATTTTCGCAGTCTCGCTGCGAATTTTTCTGGTCCTATTCACATGACACGGGATGATCATGAACTGTGGAATGATGCGAATGCAGAAGAAGAGGAAAAATATCCAGAACAAAGTGCGGCCGCTCATAAAGCTTATTCTCTTTTCCAAAGACCTTTTGGTAAGAAAACGCCTCACTTCTGGTACACAACCTCCAATGGCGCGGAAATGTTTTTTACGGATACACGCTCTGAGCGCAGACCTTCAAAAAAGCAATTGATCAGCGAAGAACAATTGACTGCTCTCACAACCTGGCTTAGTGCAGATTCAAGAAAAAATGCTCTTAAAATTATTGTGACATCGGTGCCTATTTTCTTATTATCGACAGAGGATGCGTGGAGTGGTTATCCTGAGCAATATCGAAAACTTTTAGACCACATTATTTCGAACAATATCAAGCATGTCATGTTTATCTCAGGCGATGCCCATTGCCAAAATGATGGGATGTTCCACGCTTATAAAGCCGATGGGCAAGATACAGGACACGCTTTCTTAGAAGTCTTAGTCTCAGGTCTCTTTGCGGTTGCACGCAATAAGGCCGGTCTTCTTGGTGATACGATCGATTTAAGAACCGAAGACAAAGGGTATTTATTAAAAACAAAAACCCCTCTGTCTCCAACTTTGACTGAGAATCTTTTTGCACGTATCTCAGGCAATAACACCACTAAGGAAGTTACTGTTGAGGTATTTAATCAAAAAAACGAAAGGCTGAGAAAGACACTCTATAATTTATCTTAAAGAATGACATCTAAAGTTCTGAGAAAATTTCGAGGGGGGCCTGTGTAAAGCCCCCTCTTTTTTAACCATATCTCAGCTCAGAAATGCACTCCAAAAATCGATACCCATTTCAAAAGGTAGACGAGACTGTTGATTGACAAGAAAGATGATGCCAATTTCTTCCGATGGGATAAACCCCATAAATGGGGTAACGCCTGACAGAAACCCCGCATGAAAGATTAAATCTTTCCCAGGGTACTCTGACATTTTTAAAATGCGCCAACCAATTCCGTAATAGGATTCAATCTTTTCTCTGCTACACGGCCAGTTTAGGTTCCACTTATACACATCTCGATTGCTAACAACAGGCGTAAAGAGAGTTTCTAAGGTTTCTTGAGAAATCAAATGGGGTTTATATCCAAAGCTTAATTTAAAGAATTCAATCATTCCATCGAGAGATGCAAAAACACCCGCTGAGGCAGGGGCAGCTTTTGGAAAATAAGGAGGCAGGGGGAGTGGCTTAATCGTGTTTTTTTCTTTCAAGTGAGGATGGGCGACCTCCACCTGAGGATCGATGGGCACGACTTGAATAGCTTTCGTCTTTAGAACGTCTTGTAATTGTTTTATCGCCGACTGGAGAGTCAGCTTTTTACGATTTAACGCCTCTTCAACAAGACCATAAATCATATTACTGTAAAAATAACACTCACCCGGATCACACACCGGATTTTGATCACCAAGGGTTTTTAACAACTTCTGACGACTGAACCCTTTTTCAATCTGCCTATTTCCCGTGAACTCATACCCCGTGGAGTGACTCATAATATCTCTTAAATTCACAGCCTTCTGCAAATAGGGCAGTTTAAATGTTTCCTCAAAGTCTATGGCTTTTTTATCTACCATCAATCCAATAGCAACGGCTGAAACAGATTTTGAAAGGGAAGCCAAGGGAAACAACGTTTTAGAAGTAATAGGACGCCCAAATTTTCCTTTTTGCTTGCCAAACGTTGCTTTGTAAATCACTTTATCTTTATACAAAATAGCAACAGCCCCCCCTTGTAACGTGTCTTTTTTAGACTCTAGCTTTTTGATAAATTTTTGTATTTTTGAGGGAACCTTTGCCTGGGTTTCTGCAAAAAGTGTAAAATGTGAGGACATCATGATTACACTAAAAAAGAGGATTAAATTTCTCGTCATTGTTCTTCTATAATTTTTTCTAAAATATTTATTTTTATACTAGTTATTTTTTCGACTCTGGGAACACCCTAAATCTAAAATCCATATAAATTTCTTAGAGGTCATACTGTAAAGAAGGTGCACTGTCTACCGCTCTAGGATGTTTTTTTGCAAAAAAATATTCTTGAGGGATCGCTCTTGCCCTGCCTTAAAAATAGGGGATTTGATCAGAATTCATCTTCCTACATAATATATAACTATGGCAAATTTATTTGACATTTGGTCATAATACTTATTATTAATAATCATTCAATTTATTAAGGACACACAATGAACTTTCAGAAATTTGGGATTTTTCTTTCTCTAATCTTGACCGTAGAAGGAACACATTTCTGCGCATTTGCCACGGACGCCTTAAAAGAAGAAGGGGAGAACACTTCATCACAACCCTCATTTTCCAAGAAAATTACACCCGATGAAGAAAGGCTCTCCTATCAAAAATTAGGGTTTACGACAGAAGAAGAATTATTAAATTTTGTATTGGCTGTCTCTACCGGTGACGAAAGCTCATTACCGAGCGGATCTGCTTCTGAAGCGCTCTCTTCCAAAGATCAGTTTACTCATTTTGATATTCCAGAAGGGGATGAAGAGGCCCTTATTCAAAAAGTGTTAGAATTATCAAAGTTTGAAGAAAGCTCCGAGAAACCTGATAGAGAGGAAGTGACAATTATAACAGCCCCTCATTCTCCAAATTTTGATGAGAAAGAAGAAAAAAAAGCATTCGTGATCTTCAAACATGAACAAGACTCTGAAAAATCTGATGATGACGATTTAACGGTTGATCGTGTACAAAAGTCTCAGAAAGTCGACGTTGTTGATCTTACGAGCGATGAGGAAGTGACTTTTGTGCCGTCTAAAAAATCCCGACTCAATAGAATTGCCGAAGAACATGGGGAGTGGGTAAAATCTTTGAGAAGAGAGTCACAGCTTATCCTTTTAGAGCAACAGCAAGCTGGCCTAGAAGAGCAACTCCTTGATGAGTTACTTGATCTTGAGACAAGAAAATTCTTAGAGGAAGAAAAGAAAACTTTACCTGAAAAAATAGCCCGCGCCCGCAATCGCTTCAAGACTCTTGTACAAGCTAATCCAATTCATGAAAAGTTGTTGCAATCAGGATTTACTGAAATTGAAATTCAAAAAGCCAAGAAAAAGAAATTTCTGAATTTTTATAATGATCTTGCCTGAGAACAATAAGGTTTTGAGAACTTTCTGAGAGAACTCTTACGATGTTTTGGTCGAATCGATGCCTAAGAAGAACCAGAGAAAAATAAGGCATACGCCTTAATCTCTCAATGCGCGAAAGATGAAATATTAATGCTTGGTATATATCTCTTTTGCTATAAAATCTTTCAATAATTTGATAAACACATTAATACTTCATTAATTAGGTCACCGACGAAGAAAGGACTCTTCAATGCGCTTACTAACATTTCTAATACTATTTTTTAGTATGAGTGACCTTGTTTATGCCAGTTATGATTTTCAAGAAGAAATCTCTCATTCTCCATCCTCTTCAGTTTCCTCAAAAAAACATTCCGCTGACTTTAAATGGACTGAAATCGAAGAAGATGTTTCTGAAGCAATGAGCGTTTTTCTCCTGTCATTTTCCAAAGCGTATGAATCATTTTCAAAAGAGACCCTTAAACTGACCTTTAATTCAAAAGAAGAGTGGCTTGAGGCGACCTTCAAGGAAGAAGAGCAAGACTTCAAGGCTCAGAAAACACCAATTTGGCTCTTACAAGCGTTTGATCAAGAGAGTAAAATTGTCATTGGTGTTGCAACAGTTGAACCTGATCAGAATAATGCGACGACAACTCTTTACATCCGTCAAATGGCTGTTCATCCATCCCATCAAAAGAAAGGAATCGGAAAAGGAATCATAGATGTGATTGAAAAAAGATTTTCTGCACAAGGATTTAAAGATATTGTTTTGTTAGCCCGTGAAGTGAATCAACCAGCCATCGATTTTTACACAAAAACAGGATTTGAATCTCATGGGTATAAACACCCAGATTACGAAGGTAAGCCTTATATAGGATTTAAAAAATCTATCCCAGCGTTTCAATAATATCCGTTAATTCATGGTTTTTTGAATTTTAAGATTTTGTTAATAAATGGCGTTTTATATAAAGCTTGGAAATGTACGAGAGAAGTCAGGAAAACATTAAGTATGTCCTCCGTTTCTTATTTTAAGCTCCGCGCCATTCATCCTGAAAAGAAGATTTTTAGAGAATATAATCTGCATCTTTCTAAAGACCTTTTTGGTTTCTGGCTCTTGCAAGCAAACTATGGTCGTATAGGCTCAACAGGAAAAACGAAAAGCTATGGTTTTCAAGATTATAGGGTAAGCTTTGACAAAATGATGACCCTTCTTAATAAACGTCTTAAATCTAGAAAAAAAATGGGATGCCCTTATCAGATTGTAGACTTAGAACTCGATCCCATGGCGATTCCTGAAAAAAACTTAAATTTTCAAAGAGCCTCAAAAGCAGGTGTATAGACACCTCTCCTAAAGCGCGTGCAACAGCTTCATGGGTAATATGTCCATGGGCAACATTAAGTCCATTGAGAAGATGAGGGTCTTCTTGCAACGCTTTTTTATACCCTTTATCTGCGAGGGCAACAACAAAGGGAAGCGTGGCATTATTAAACGCAAAAGAAGATGTACGCGCCACAGCACCAGGCATATTTGTAACACAATAATGAATGATATCATCGACAACATAGGTTGGAGAGTCATGGGTGGTTGGGTGACTTGTTTCAAAGCACCCTCCTTGATCAATAGCCACATCAACAATAACGGATCCTGGACGCATTTTTTTCAACATGGTTTTACTGATAAGTTTTGGAGCAGCAGCCCCTGGCAACAGAACGGCCCCGATAATAAGATCGGCTTTTTCAGAATAATATTCGATCGCTTCAACGGTTGCATAAATAGTATCGAGAGATGATCCAAACTGAGTATCAAGTTGGCGCAAACGCGTGAGAGACTTATCAATAATCGTGACATGGGCTTCAAGACCCATGGCCATGCGTGCAGCATTAGTGCCAACAACGCCTCCTCCTAGAACGAGAACATGACTTGGTTTTACGCCTGGAACACCTCCCAAAAGAACCCCTGAACCACCATTAAATTTCTCTAAGGCGGTCGCTCCGACATGAATTGACATACGGCCCGCAACTTCGCTCATAGGAGAGAGAAGAGGAAGACCGCCTGTATTATCTGTGACGGTTTCATAGGCTATCGCTACGCACTTCGCGTGCATTAAATTCTTGGCTTGTTCTGGATCAGGGGCGAGATGAAGATAAGCGAAAAGAATATGATCTTCTCGAAGAAGCGCACATTCTTGGGGTTGTGGCTCTTTAACCTTTACAATCATTTCTGCCGTCTCGAAAATGGAGGCAGCGTCTGGCAGAATTATGGCGCCTGATCGTTCATAGTCTTCATTGCTCACCCCGATGCCAAGACCTGTATCCTTTTCAATGAATATGTCATGACCATGATGACGCAGTTCACGCACACTTGAGGGAACTAATCCGACACGATATTCATGATTTTTGATTTCCTTTGGAACACCAATGCGCATCAAATGATCCTTTTGAGAGAAGGACTTTCATCCTAGTAACGCTTGCCCTACGTCTTTAAGGTATCGCGAAGTCGTTAACATTATATGAATATGTCAGAAGGTCTTGGTGACGCTCTTCTTCTCTGCCGCTTGCAGAGCGTCGTGCGTTAAGACACGCCCTCGTCAAGCGTGATCGTTTGGCGTTTGACGGTCTTCGTCTTATGGGTCCCCAGAAGACGCTTAAATCCATAAGTGGTCATATCCACAAACAATGTTGCCAAACCGTACCCACACGCAGCGCCAACGGCAGAGAGGGCATTTCCTAAAGCTTCGTCCCCATAAAGCACTATACCTATATCTTTCCCGATGGCGCCCCCTAGCATGCCTCCCGCTATCTTAATAAAAGCAGACACACCTCCTTTATAGACATAGCCTGCCACGCCTAAAAAACCCAAAACGGGCTCATGCTTCAGGGTATAAAAGGCGGCGCCCACACCTGCAGATTTGATCAGAAGACCTCTTAGATAATTGCGCTGAGAGAGCGGTGAGTTCTCTTCAATTGTTTCGATGACTTTTAAATTTAAAGACTTTGGTGGACCCTCTCGGGAGGGCGTGGAAGACACCGCAAGATCACGCTGTAGAGGATCCTTCACAACCAGCGCTTGAGAACGTTTGGCTTCCTCAACCTCTCCGTCATCTGATCCATAACAGGGGAAAGTCATAACAACCATTAAGAGCAAGACGGCAAAAGGTATTAAAGTGTGTTTCAAGATGTCCTCCTGTAAAACCATACGCGTTTCATGGTATAGGGGCTTATTTTGTTGCGCGATTTTCAAGTCACAAGTATAGCGATTTTCTTGAAAAGGGAAAAGAGGTGTCCTTGAGAAGTACCCCGCAGCAAAGGGCCATTCCTTCTGTCCCGATAATCTTATTGCTTTTTGGAGAGTCTTCTCTGTATAGCTAAATTATAAACACATGATCAAAAGAGAGAAACTTACCCCATGAATAAATTCTTATCCGTCTTCCTTTTTTTATGCTTGTCCTTAAGCACACCTGTGAACGTTTACGGCTCCTTTGAACATAAAGAGGAGGAAAAAAGTCTCAAACGTAAGGCCCCTAAAGAATCGTCAGAGATGCCTCGTGCGGAAGAGGAAAAACATGAGACTCCCGTGAGTGAGAAAGGGGGGCCTTTAAAGAAACAAAAAGCGAAGTCATCTCACCCCTGCCTCATGGACGCCCTCAGTTTTAAAACAAAAAATCTGTCTGTGCGTCCTCTAACCCCAGAAGATTATGACAGTGCAAAAGCCGTAGACCAATCGGACGCTTCTTTTGTCAATATCATCACAGAAGAGCCGGATGCCCTTGATAATTCTCTTACCATTATCAAGGAGGGTTCTCAGCTGCTTCAAAAAATAGACGTGTCTGACCTCAATCCTTTTAGAACAAACACACCCCTGGGGATTCTCTATTTTGGAGCCTTCCTGGAAAAAGAGCTGGTCGGATTATTAAAATTTATCGGGTTTTATCCTGCCCAAGAAGACATGAAAACGCATTATTTAGGAACAGACGTAAAATTTCATAAGACGGCGCAAGGCAAAGGCTATGCTTCTGAAGTGTATCAGGCATTATTTCATCATTTTTCTACTCTAAAATTGATCCCAACAGGAGAAGAGGATAAAGACACCACCGCCTTTCTCGGAGTTCATGGCCTTATCCATTTAACGAACAAAGGGTCGCTCAAATGCCTCGTGTTTAAGTGCGACGCAAAAATAGGACGCCTCTATGGAGATCGTGTCGATATTTACTATCCTCGCATTTTCCAGGAACAGACCCAGGAAGAATTTTTACCTTCCCCCGATCTTCAGCTTGATCCAACGCTTCGCCCGCTTTTTAAGCGTTACCTTTCGCGAGAAACGGTTGACAATTCTCAAGGTGCAGAAGAAGAGCTCTATACCTTGTCTTTCAAGCGCCTCATGGACAGTAAAAAAGAAGAGCACTTCAAAGAAAATATTATGGCGGAGAGCGGTTTTCTAATCCGGGCTTTGGGGCGATTCCCAACCCTTTTCTCGCTCATCCCCCAAGCGCATTTACAGGATGTAAACGCTTGCGTGACAGAAGAGGAAGAGTCTCTCCCTCCTCTGGAAACACTCCCCAGTGAGGTCGTTGAAAAACTCACGGAGTTTCAAGGATACCTCAAAAAGATTCGGGAAATGCTGCCCAAGATTGAGAAGCCTCAAGAAACCTCTTCTGTGATTCCGGAACAAGAGACAGAAAAAAATAAGGGTGAGTAACAAGCAATGGGTCAATTGACAGGCCATTTCTGACCTTGCTATCACATTCGATATAAAAAATTTATGGGGAGTGTCAGGGAAGATGATCTTACGTTCATGGCTTATTATTTTAGGGCTGTTTTTTGTCTCTTCACCTGTTGCCATGGCAACACAAGATTTAACGACGCTGATTGAAGAAGGACAAATTTTTAGAAGAACGAAAGCCCACAGCCCCATTTTTTTGCAGTGGTCTCGTACGATACAAACACCCTGGGAAGGCAAGAAACCAGGCTTTAAAGTGCACGCGTTCCAGGACAAAAGCCAGCTCGGGTATATCACCGCTGAAACGAATGTCGTCCGAGGCTATATCGATTTGTCTTGGGTATCCATGCACACTCCCGAGCATATAACCGAAGCGTTTCGGACCGTGCTGGGCGCTTTTAAAGCGTTGAAAAGACACCTCTTCCCTGAGATTCAGTATTTATTCCATGCGGATACGCCTGAGAATCAATCCACAATCGAGCTGATTAAACGCGCGGGGTTTACAGAAAGCCAACAGTTCCTCCCCAGTCGTTCGCAAATTCATTTGGTCGCAGAAATTCCCACGGCAGAGCAAAGAGATCCTCCCCTCATGAATTTATCAGCCTTGAGAACCGCCTTGCAGGAGATTGAAAATTTCCCCAGCGAAGGAGCCACGCCTGAAACTCTTTTTACCGAGGGCACCTGTTATCGACATGCCTCTTACCCGGGTATTTTCTTTCACTATGTCGGAGGCATTGACGTTGAACCCGTCCTTGAAATCCCGCGCAAAGACTTTGGGTTTAAGATTTTTAGAGAACAAGAGCAAGACGAAATCGGGTTTATCGTGCCCCGCGCCCTCTCTTCAGGCGACATCCGCATTGGGGCCGTCTGGATTAATCAAGATATGCGATGCAAAGGCTATTGCACCCAGGCCATCCTAATGGTGATGGCCCTGTATCAAGAAAGAAGCTCTCTTATTCCCCAGGCCCGTTATTTTTCTTTTCTCACAAACACCTCCAATGAAGCGATGATGAGAGTCGCCCAGAAAGTGAACTTTCAGGAAAATCCCACGCCTGAGACAAGCCCCCTGGTCTTACTCTTTGGGGGGCGCGTTTTTCAAAGAACCTTTGTGGCCCAGCACGGACATACTTTTCAATAAGTCTAGGATGTCAGAGGGGCGCGCTTACGGAGTCAAGTCCGTCAGCCCTTTGCTACCCCCGCACATATCTCCTTCTTCAGACGTCAGCCATTCTTTCAGCTGTTTCGTTCGGTGTTCGGTGAGTTTTTGAAGTTCTATACACCGGCACATCCCTTCACTGGACCCCCACCCCCCGGCTTCAGGGATGTAAATTGAGAGAAGATGGGCGTCCCTAAACTGAACCCAGGCCCGCTGCGCCTTTTTTAGATGGATGAGAAAAGGTTTATTCTTGGCATACAGCGCCAGAATGCGATGATACACGGCGTTCAGGTCGCGGTCGGCTTTTTTAGCTGCCTCACAGTGGGCGATGGTCAGGTCCAGTTGCGTCTCTTGCGCCCAAGCATGCGGGCTTAAGCAAGAGAGACAGAAGAAAAGCAAAAGGGTTATTTTTTTCATACCGTTGGTCCTCAATAGGGTCAGGATGTAAGGATAAAGGATACCGGAAGAACAGAAAAGAAGAGAGAGGGTTTTAAGGATAAGAAATTTATTGGGTGCTTTCCTTGCGTCATTGACTTACGACATCAATACTTTATATCTCAAGATATCTGAAACGAAAGAGAAGGTTTTTCAATGGCGTTGCCGATCATTACTGTTTCTGGAGCCCTTCTTCACGATGACCAAGGGCGCATTCTTTTGGCCCAACGACCGGCCAATAAACCCATGCCCTTTCTCTGGGAAATTCCCGGCGGCAAACTGGAAAAGGACGAAAGCCCTGAAGACGCCCTCGTTCGTGAACTGAAAGAGGAAATTGGGGTGCGTGTGACCCCTGAAAATCTGACGCCGTTCACGTTCATATCCCATTCCTATCCTCAGTTTCGAATCATCCTCTTGGTTTATAAATGTGTGCACTGGGAAGGCTCTCCCCAAGCGCTGGAAGGACAAGCCAGCATTGAATGGGTGGCCCCCAACGATCTGCACACCTATCCCACGACGGACGCGAATTTAGCCTTGATCCGTCTTTTGCAAAAGGGCATTAAAGGTTAGGGAGACTTTTGAGTGATCGTAACATTTTTTTAGGGGGTTCTGCGTGCGGAGATTGCGGGAGGTAAGGATACTGCGCGTCAGATAAAGAATAAAATGAGGAGGGTTTCATATCTTTTATTCTCGATTTATCAACTATTTTTGTTGGCTATTAAATATAGGAATCAGAATCTCTCTTAGATCACTTAGAACAATGCCTTTATTTGGTAGATTCTTAACAATATCTGCCAACCATGGTTGCCATTCCTGTTCTAAATTCAACAAGAGTTTTTCTTGAAAAATATCTTCTATTTTTTCAAAAGAAACTGCTTTATGAGCACACTTTTTTTGAACAAGGTCCGGAAGAATATTCAAGTGAAGTTTATCAGAATAAGATTTCAGAATTCTCCATATGTCATAATAATCTCTTACTCTTGAACGTCCCCAGCTTCTTTCATGAAGTTTTTTAGCAAACTGAAGGAGTGCTCTGATCTTTTCTGCTACGATCTCTTCAAGAGGGTAAACGTAAATAGAGCCTTGATCTAACTCACCATAAGGATAGATAATCTGTCGTTCTTCAGGTTGCATTAGAATGATTTCTTCAAAAGATATTTCAACATATATTTTAGTATGAAAGTCTCTATGCCAGGGGAGTCGTGCTTGAATAACATAAGCTTTCTGACCCTCTGGATGAGGACGCTTTTCAAGATATGGCTCACTCTTCAGCTCAACATTTTCACCAGAAGATCGTATTGTTTCTGAAGCTTGAGTACAGGCGCTTTGGATCAAACCATCAAGTCCAGTAAAGATTTTAAGATTATTTCTTCCACTAAAATCTAAATCCTGTGAAAAACGATAATCCCCAAAATAGACTTTCTTAAGTGCCGTTCCTCCTTTAAAAACAAGATTGTTTTTCAACTCTGGAACTCTTGAAATTCCTTCCAAAACCCCCGACAGGATATAATCTTGTTCTATTATTTCCCATTTTACATTCTGTTTTTGAGTTTGCGCTTGGAGTCGGGACTTCAAATTCATTATATATTCTCTATAAGATGCCAACGCTTATTGATCTTACCCTTTCGAAGACCTGTCTGATCAAGTTTTTGATAGTAAGGCATAGAGAGTTCTTCAATTTTTTTCTGTACATCTAGATGTTTTCTCATCTTGTCTAAAACAAATCCTAAACGTTTGCACGTGACCAAGGATGTTTTTTGGGCATATTCTAAAAGCAGCTGAGGAGACGCTTTCTCTAATCCTTTCTCAAAGGCAAAGAGAACTTCTCTGAAACCACCACAATATGCCGGGTTTGCCAGACCATCAATTAACGTTTTTTCTAAATCCGTCACAGAAATTTTTGCTTCTCCTAAGAAGGCCTGTTTATTTCCCCAATAATTTTGAGGAGAAACCCTTATTAAATTATATTTATCTCCCCTAAGAACATATTCTTTTACGCCTGAGAGATTCGCGCCTGCTTCTTTAGGAACTGTAATGTAAACCGTTGAGAATATCTGATCGCTTAATTCGTGGTATGAGAATGCAGATCTATGGCTGATAGACCCTTTCTTAGCAAGCTTGAGAGCAATTTCAAAGGTATGGATTGGTCCTCCGGAGAGAAGCTCTGTAGGCAAAGAATATAGTCCTTTGCCATAAGAGATAAAGCTTCCATTTTGAGTCATGAGACTTAACATTCGCAGCATATACGTCTTTGAAAGACCCATAGGCTCTGTAATTCTCGTTAGATCCTCTCTATTAAAAACTCTAAGCCCAGATTTAGCGATCGATTGTACAACTTCTGCTGTCACTGCAACCTCAAAATGTATTATAATTTTAAAATATAACAAAAATTGTTATACATTGCAATTACATTACATACAAAATTGAGAAATAATAACATTCAAGCTTACCATTAAAAACAGAGAGTATTAATGCGAATCCCAGTTAGAAGCTCCAAGAAAACTTAATATTACAGCTATACCTCCAGAGTTCCCATACTTTAAATAACTAATTGCTTGATCAGCAAATTGTTTAGTCAAAAGATAAGCTTCGTTCTTGCGCTCTTCCAGCAAATCTTCAAATATTTTTAGATCAGACGTTTTATGTGTGTCATTTAATAAGTTATCTTCAGGAAATTCTTTATATTTCATACATAAAACCTTTTGTGCAGATGGCTTAACGTACAATAAAGTTGACAACGACTGAATGCTTTTAAATTTTATGGCCTGCTTCGCTTTAATTATTCATCTTTTACTTTTGCCCTTCTCTCCATCCAGTAGAAAAAGCTTTTTGAGCATAAAAATCGGAAGCGGGATGCTTAAATAATCACTTCGTGATTTACTCTCTCCCGTCTCCCCCCATCACCAATAAGCGCCTCTCAACCCCCCCTCGGCAAAAGGGTCCTAACTCTTAAAAAGCACCCCTTACCTCTTAGATTTTAAGTCTCTGTAGAAATTTTCATGGCTGCCGAGATAATGCAGCGTGAGGGTTTGGTGTTCGTCGTTATATGTATACGCAAGTAAGCTTAACGTACTGATGAGGTAAAATTTATGAACTCTGACCCCTGCGAGGTCTCCTTTTTTCAATTCACCCATAAGGGGCGTTTGCATTAATTTCTTGATCTCTTCATCAAGACTCTTTTTCTGATTCTTATGAAGTTTTTTGATTATTTTTTTAAAAGAGGGCGTTTGAAAGATTTGCATTAATCAAACTTATAGGCTTCAACATGGCCTTCTTTTTCTTCCATTAAGCTTATAAGGATCTTACTGATCATTTCATAATTTAAATCGGGGTTTTGCTCAGCGATTTTACCAATCATTGCCCAATATTCTATCTGCTTTGGGACAGAACGGTGATAAGGACCGGCATAAGCTTTAGCGTCTTTTATAAGATCATCAGATAATTTTATGGGCGTCGACATGGTATTCTCCTTATAGTTACACTATAATACTAATATTAACTATTTGCAACTAAAAGTTTTAAAAAGTAGCATTTAGTACCCTCCAGCGCGACGACCTTCTTCGCCGACAAACCCCTCTCAAATCCCCCTCAACAAAAGAGCCTAAAGTTTTCAAATGTGTCTTTAACTCTAGAGTTATCCTCCACCTATTTTCCTGTGATTGGGCAGATCATATGGATTACTTTCAAGATGGCTGTATGATCTTCTTCGAGTTGTCTTTTGAAAATGGGCTCATGATGCGCAATTCTGTTTCTCAACTCTCTTATTCTACTAAGCTCTATGTGTAGCTCTTTCCTTGTAAGAACTTCCTGGCGGAAGATTGACCTTAAGCTGTGTCGCCATACTTCTTCATATTTCCTACCGAAAAGAGAGACCCAAAAGCCTAGATTTAATTCTGCAATGAGCTTTGATGTGGTCAATTCAACTTTTGCTTTTGCCAAAGCATCTTCTAGTGTTTTCTTTTGGATGTATTCAAAAGGAAATCTCGTGTTAAAAAGCCATCTCTCCCCATATTTTCTTGAAACAGCTTTATGAACCGAGTTTCTTAAAAGAACTTCCAAGCCTTGCAACGAGGTATAAAAGCTTTCACTTATCCGGGTGTTATGTATATATAATTTTAAGGCTTTTTCTTTGTCATTATTGCTGAACTGAAGATATGTTGACATACGCTCATAAGAGAGGCCCTCAAACAACTTTTCTAGAGTTTGATGATCGTCTTTGCGTTGCTCTTGCATATTACCCAATTTGGTACTATATTTAATATATAAGCCTCGGTAGTGCCTCTGCTTAGCATGCGCCCGAGGCATTTTCATATGTGCCCCACAGTAAAAAGATATATGTGTTATCTCTAAATTGCTAGCTAAAATGAGATACTTTCTTTCCCCATGTTAGCGGTTCTTTGATGACAATTTGATGACAATTAATTTTTAGAAATTTTGAGAAGTTTGCTAGAAGGTCTTATTTACTGGTGCCGGATGACGGATTCGAACCGCCGACCCACTGATTACAAATCAGTTGCTCTACCAGCTGAGCTAATCCGGCCATAAGATCCCGTAGTCCATACCATAGGATCTGGTCTAAATCAATCTCTCGTGAGAGGATTTATTGAATAAAACGAATGGTGAGGGGATAGCGATACGCGATCCCATCGTTGGTCTTGATAGACGCGATAATAACACACACGGCTTGGAAAATCGCCAAGGCAAAGAGCAACGCCAATCCTACCAGCACAAAAATAAGAATAGAGGCCACCACGCCATACAGGGTGACGGACAGCTGAAAATTCAGGGCCTCTTTACCATTGCGATCGATAAGGTCTGAGTCCTGGCGCTTCATCAGCCAAATAATCAAAGGGGCAATAAGGTGACCAAAAGGGATGAGATAACCCGCCAGGCCACTTAAGTGACAAAACGTTGCCCACATTTTCTCCTCATTCTTCGGCGCGGGCCGTATGATCTTTTTTGAAGCTTTAGCCATGAATTCCACCTTGTGTCATTTTGAGGAGTATATCATTATTTTTGAGTATTCTCAAAATTTTCACATATTTTTGAATGATTTCGAAGCGTTAAAGGATTACTCTAGGGAAATCAAACTTAAAGGAGGCTGTCCATGGCGAAAGTTTTACTGTTTGTTGTTTTTGTTTTGATCCCCCATATGGCCTCTGCTTCGTGCTGTTGGGGATTCTGTTCTAAAGATGACGGCGATGCCAAACCCCACAAGAGCCGCTCAAGTGGAAGCGCCACAGAAGACACGGATACCCTGGAAGAATCGGCGAAAATAATAAAGCCGCTTACGGCTGAGTCTTTAAGCGCCCTCGTCAAACAACAAATTTCTTATATCATCCATGACGGAATTCGCTATCGCTTCTTTCGAACCTTTAAATGTCCCGATTGTTTTACAAAAATAGACGACACGGGGACGTGGGATATCCCGCCCGATGCCATCACCCTTTTGGACAACGGGCATTTGCAAATCACTGTGAACTACACCTTTCACAATCCCCGCTTTGGACAAATTATGACCCAGTCCGTCGAGATTCTTCTTCAGCCGAGCTAAGAGACACGGGGCCGCCCACGCACAAGAGGTTCATCACTTATAGGCGTGGCCAACAAGAACGGAGACTTCCTTCGCATTTTTTTCTTAAACACCTGTCCTCTTAGTACTTTTTTTAACTTTCTTTCCTAAACTGAAAAAGTGACAAGGGCATGAAAGAAGGAGAAAGGCCATGGGCGATATCTCCCTTATGTTGCAGGGTTATCAGTTAACAAC
The DNA here is from genome assembly GCF_002117145.1 of Candidatus Nucleicultrix amoebiphila FS5. Classification (NCBI taxonomy): domain Bacteria; kingdom Pseudomonadati; phylum Pseudomonadota; class Alphaproteobacteria; order Holosporales; family Nucleicultricaceae (SeqCode); genus Nucleicultrix (SeqCode); species Nucleicultrix amoebiphila (SeqCode). Next base: position 1,137,444 of record NZ_CP008743.1, read on the forward strand.
CGCAGAAATTGTTTATCATCTTCCCGATTATCCAGAACTTTTGCAAAGCTATATATGGCAAGATTATGACTTGGCGCCGAAATATCCCGTGCTAAAAAAGTTTCTGCATTTTTGGGAGAGCAGTTTAGAAGGCAAAATGCATTCCGTGATGATAAGCTCAAAACCGCTTTTAAGCCCAGCGGAATGCGCGTATTTTGCTTCCGAGTGGAAAATTCACTAAATCGTTAAGCCGCAACCACAGAGCCTAAGCTATCGTGGATACGCTCGATCACCTTTTCCTTATCAACCGCTTCAACAGCGGCCACTTCGGCGGTGAGGCGTTCAATAGCGGCTTGATAGATTTGGCGTTCGCTAAAGGATTGCTCGGCCTGGTTCACCCCACGATACAAATCGCGAATCACTTCTGCGATGGAGGTCAACTTGCCTGAATTGATTTTCAATTCGTATTCTTGAGCGCGACGGGACCAAAGCCCTTTTTTAGAGCGGGCCGTCTTTTTCAACGTGCTAAAAGCTGTGGAAATTTCTTTCTTTGTGCTCAAGGCTCGTAAACCTGACGCTGTCGCTTTTGCCATGGGCAAACGTAATGTCATGCGATCCCGTTCGAAAGAAATCACAAAAACCTTGAGTTCACATCCAGCAACCTTTTGGGTTTCAATGGCGAGTACACGTCCCACACCATGGGCGGGGTAAACTACAAGATCGCCACTTGAGAAGTCATATTCCTTGGCCATCGCTTTAAATCCGTTTATTAGTTATACCAGAGAGATAGAAGTAGATAATACAAAAACTTACCCGCTGTCAAGTAGAGAGTTTTATTTTTGTTCTTTTGCTTGTCTTGTGTTGATGAAATGCACCAAAGGAGTATTTAGACGTAATTTCTCATTTCTTTCCTTATTCTTGAACCTTTAGGCAAAATTCTTTTAAACAAGCGAGGATTATCCGAGTACTTCCATAAGCCCTATCGGCAAAAACTTCAAAAGAAGGGGGTAGCGCTAGATCTTCATGGGCTGAAACTTCGATGACTATTAAAGATCCTTTATCCATCCACTTTTTCGCGATGAGGGCCTCGATGGTTTTTAAAACCAATCCGTGACCATAGGGAGGATCAAGAAAAACCAGATCCATTTTTTGAGGGGCCTTAGGCAGACGCAAAGCATCACACAGGTAAGTCTGACACTGTTTTTCCACCTTCAGGTGGTGGATGTTTTCAAGCAGTATTGTGTAAACAGGCTTGTTTTTTTCAAAGAAAAAGCTCTGGGCCGCGCCCCTGGATAAAGCCTCTAACCCCAAAGCCCCTGACCCCGCAAAAGCATCCAACACGACTTTATCGTCAAAGCAATCCCCCTGACTTTGATAATGGGAACTTAAAATACTAAACAACGCTTCCCGCACCCGATCTTGGGTCGGCCGCGTTTTTGAGGCGGGCGGTACTTTAAGACGGCGCCCTTTGTATAAGCCTGAAATGATTCTCATGCGTCGTCTTCTCGTTTTGAGAGGAATTTTTGGAAATCCTTTTCCGCGACCTCTTTAACGCCGTTCAAGGGGAGAGCTCCTAGATTAAAAGGACCATAGGACAAACGAATGAGTCGATTCACTTGACAATCAATGGCTTCCATCAGACGCCGAATTTCTCGATTTTTACCTTCCGTCAACGTCATCTTTACCCAGACGTTCGAAGATCCTGGCGTTGAATCCAGCACTACCTCGGCAGGAGCATAGTGAATGCCCTCAACGACCATCCCTTTCCTCAGTCTGTTCAGTTTTTGCTCATTGAGAGTCCCTTGAACCCGGACGCGATAGGTTCTTTTAAGGCCCGTCGACGGATGTTCCAAAAGACGGGCTAAGGGACCATGGTTGGTTAACAGCAGCAACCCTTCGGAATTCAAGTCCAGACGCCCAACAGAGAGAATATGAGGGCCTAAAGATTTCAGTTGATCAAAAACCGTGGGCCGTCCTTGGGGATCCCGGTGGGTCGTAATCAAGCCGCATGGTTTGTGATAAAGCCAGAGTCGAATCACCGGCTTTGATCGTAAGGGTTTTTGATCAATGAGAATTATATCTGTTTCAGAAACGAGGGTGGCGGGCGTTTCAACACGCACCCCGTTCACATGAACGCGTCCCTCAACAATCCATCGTTCTGCTTCACGCCTTGAACAAACGCCCCGCTGGGCAATAACTTTGGCTAGGCGATGACGGTGTGGGTCGCTCATGCCCCGTGTATACCCTGTGTCGCCTTTAAAAAGGCTTTAAAAATTTGAGGGTCTTGAGGGCTGACATGATATTCAGGATGCCACTGAACCCCTAAACAAAAAGGATGATCCACAACTTCGATGGCCTCAATAATACCATCCTCGGCCCAAGCCGTTGCGATAATTCCCTTTCCCAATTCTTTAATACATTGATGGTGGGAACTATTGACCGCTGTTTCTGTGACTTGGAGAATATTAAACAGTGTTGAGTCCGGTGCGATTTTTATTGTATGGGACGGCTCATGACGCTGGGCCCCCTTTGGATGGGCCGTATTGCTCTCATGAACGAGGGAATTGGCGATATCGTCTTCAATATGCTGATTGAGGCTTCCCCCCAACGCCACATTCATAAGTTGATGGCCACCACAAATCCCGAGGATTGGGATTTTTTTGGCAAAGACCTTTTCAAAGAGAGCCATCTCCGAGTTCGTGCGGTGGGCGTTGATTTTAACCTTGGGATGACACATGGACACACCGTACCGGGCCGGATCAATGTCAAAATCCCCGCCCGTAAAAATAATCCCGTGAAGGTGATCGACCGCTTCTAAAGTCGCGGGCGTCGGCGCTAACAAGAGGGGAATGCCTCCCGCTTCTTCTACGGCACAGACATAACGATGGGAAAGGGCAAACCAGGGATACGCGGAATAATCGCCACTTTGGCGATAATCGAGAGTGATGCCGATCAAAGGCTTCTGAATTTTCGTCGTCATAATCGTTTTCTTACGCTATGCAAGGCTTGATTGCAATGGGTCATTGCGTTAAAATTGATTAAAGTTTAGGAAAAAATGTTGCGATTACGACACACACGTTTTCAAAAAAACTAAAAATCCCCCCTCAAGATTGCTTTCACTCCTTAAAACGCGTTTCATGGGCACGTGGTAATAGATGTTTTGGACGTGTGCGTCTTATTAATGGATTTACCGAAAACAGATAAGGCACCGTCAAGATTTTTAGGAGAAAAAAGGATGAAAAAGTTTTTACTCGGTACAACAGCAGTGGCTTTGGGAATGGTGACATTAGCAAGCCCTGTTATGGCGGTAGCCCAAGAGAAATTTGGGGCAAATCGCAGAGATACAACCCCAAGTTTGACGTTCTCAGGGGAAGGTAACTTCCATATGATGTTCTTCAAGCAAAAACAAAGGGACATTGACCCAGCAGTTGGAGCTCTTCAGGCTCCTGGTAAAGGTCAAGGCACACACTTTGAATTTGCCGACACCCGCTTCAATATCGCTGTGGACGGCAAGACCCAAGGCTATGGGGAAATGGATTATGGAATGCTCATTGGTCTCAATGGGGATAAAAATGAAACTCAAACCATTGATGAAGCCCGCGTTCACTTAAAGGGCGAATGGGGAACCATGACAGCCGGTAATACCCGGGGTATTGAATACACCATGTCTGTTGGTCCTCTTCAAGATGTGATGGGCGGAACCGGCGGAACCGATGGTAACTATACCCACGTTGTAAACAGAACCACGGGCGTTGTTGTGAAGGCGCAACCTTTGGGTCGTTCCCTTGATTCTACAAAAATCAACTACTACACACCCAGAATCTATGGGTTTCAAGCTGGATTCAGCTTTACCCCAAACTCCCGTCATTTTGGTGAAAGGCGCTTATTTACCCTCACAAATACTCATGACGGCGCTAATGCGATTCCTTTCGACAAAAATCACATTGCGGCTGGGTTAAATTTTAAACATAAATTCAATTGTGGTATAGATCTCGCCGCTAGCGCTATCGGCCTCTGGGCAGGAAGCACTCAACAAAACCGTGGAAGACTCGCTCCAATTGGTAACAACTTTTTAGCACCGCAAGTTGTTGGAGCTTCAGGAACTGCAAACCGTCAAAAAACAAAAGCATACCTTTTGGGGTTCGTTTTGGGGTATGGCAATTTCGAAGGTGGCTTTGAATTCATCGATAACATGAAGAGCCAAGAGTTGATTGGTCTCAGTGATAACGATGCCGGTCGCATCTATAACTTTGGATTGGCCTATAACATCGGCCCAGATAAGATTTCTGCCTCTTATAGCCATACAACCCGTCGACTCGGTAAAAATGCTGCGGTACCAGCGTCTGTTAACCTCGGCCGTGCAAAAGCCAACGTCTTCTCCTTGGCTGCTGAACGTAAGCTCGCGCCTGGTTTGGTCTTCTTTGCTGAAGGTACATACTTCAAGTATGATACAAACAATCAAATGAATAACGCAAACTATGCTGGTGCCCGTGAATGGTGGGCTGTAAGCAGCTCTGGAAGTGCCAGCGAGCCTAACTTCGTTGACAACAACCGTGGCCATGTTGGTGTACTCGGTATGCGCGTAAAGTTCTAATCAATAACAATACTGATCATGAACTTGGGGGAGGCTTCGGCCTCCCCTTTTTTATTGTCTATAATGACATTCCTGCTTGGTCATCGCGAGACTCCTCTTGAGAGTCGTGGCGATCCACCTTATTTATTGTGATGGATCACATCGCTGCGCTCGTGATGACGATTGAGAGGGAGTTACTGCGAGACCTCTGGCCGCGGCAGTCCAACGTTTTACTTTTCCCCCTCACAAAAAATACAAAATTATAGCAGATGTTAAACGCTACCCCCTTGACCTTAAAGCGGAAAGGCTCCATACCTTGTTCATTCACTTCACGATAAAGAGGACAAGGATTATGGCTAAAGTTACGTATATTCTCGGATCATCCTTCATCGCCATCGCCCTTTTAGGCGGGTGTGCCAGTGACGCTATTAAAAACGACGAGGACATTCCCGGTCGCCGCGAGCAACGCTATAAAGACATAGGGAAGTTGTTCGGAGATGATACGTTTGCCATTGGTCCTAAAGCCCACGAAGAAGAGCCCACCAGTGGCATAGGCGTTAACAGCTATCTCTGGCGCGCGGCCCTTGATACCATCAGCTTTATGCCCTTGAAATCCGCCGATCCTTTTGGCGGAGTTATTTTAACGGAGTGGTATTCACCGCCCGCCACCCCCAATGAACGCTTCAAAATTGATATTCGCATTTTGGACCGCCAATTGAGAGCCGATGGCGTAAAAGTCTCCATCTTTAAACAAGATCTCCAAGGGAACCAATGGATCGATATGACGATCGATACGCAACGGGCAACGGATATTGAAGACGCTATCTTGACCCGGGCCCGTCAAATTAAGATGAATATGTAAGGATTGGTGATGGCCCTCGACGATCGGTATAATCCCAAGGAAAACGAGCAAAAATGGCAAACCGTATGGCACGATCAACAATCGTTTAAGGCCGACGACCACCCCACAAAGCCGAAGTATTATGTCTTGGAAATGTTCCCTTATCCTTCTGGGCGTATTCACATGGGCCATGCCCGCAATTACACGATTGGGGATGTCATTGCTCGGTTTAAAAAAGCCGAGGGCTTTCACGTCCTGCATCCCATGGGATGGGACGCCTTTGGATTGCCCGCTGAAAATGCAGCGATCCAAAACAAGCGTCCTCCCGCTGAATGGACCCATGAAAACATCGCCATTATGAAGCAACAACTCCAAGCCATGGGGCTTTCCTATGACTGGAGCCGGGAAATCTGTAGCTGTGATGCCAATTACTATGCCCATGAACAAAAGATCTTTTTAGATTTCTACACACATAATTTTGTGTACCGCAAAGAAAGCTTTGTGAACTGGGACCCTGTCGAGCACACTGTGTTGGCCAATGAACAAGTCATCGATGGGAAAGGATGGCGTTCCGGCGCCCCCATTGAAAAGCGCAAGCTTCAACAATGGTATCTGAAAATTACGGACTTTGCGGAAGACCTCTTAAAAGGCTTGGATACGCTCACACAGTGGCCTGAAAAAGTAATCACCATGCAGCGCAATTGGATCGGAAAGTCCTATGGGGCAACCGTTGAGTTTGTCATCGAGGGCCGCTCAGACGCGCTTAAGATTTTCACCACGCGCCCTGAAACACTTTTTGGCGCAAGCTTTTGTGCCCTGTCCCCCAACCATCCCTTAGCCGAAGAATTGTCCAAGACCAATCAAGCCCTCGCAGACTTTATTATAGACTGCAATAGGGCGGGAACCAGTTTAGAAGCCATCGAAAAGATGGAAAAGCGCGGTCTTGATACGGGCCTTAAGGTCGTCCATCCCTTTGATCCAACGTGGACATTGCCCCTTTATGTGGCCAACTTTGTGCTGATGGAGTATGGAACCGGAGCGGTATTTGCCTGTCCTGCCCACGATGCGCGCGATTTTGAGTTTGCGAAGAAATACAATCTGCCTATCAAGGCGATTCTCCATCCCAAAGATGCTGATGAAACCTTCGCGGTACAGGATCAAGCCTATGAAGGGGACGGGATTCTCTTTCATTCGGATTTTATGAATGGGATTTCCAATGCTGACGCTCTGCCCCTTGCTATTCAAAAGCTGGAAGACCTTAAAAAAGGCGTGGCCACCCTCACCTATCGCTTAAGGGATTGGGGTGTTTCCCGCCAACGGTATTGGGGATGTCCCATCCCGATCATTCATTGCGGGGTATGTGGCGTCGTTCCTGTGCCAGAAAAAGATCTGCCCGTGCTTTTGCCAACGGATGTAACCTTTGATAAGCCAGGCAATCCCCTCGCCCACCATCCCACATGGAAAAATGTTTCCTGCCCGACGTGTGGTCAGGCGGCGCAACGGGAAACTGATACGCTGGATACTTTCTTTGAGTCCTCATGGTATTTCGCGCGCTTTTGTTCCCCCCAGGCCCCAACGCCCTTTGTTAAGGAAGTTGCCGATACATGGCTGCCCGTGGATCAATACATTGGCGGTATTGAACATGCTGTCCTCCACCTTCTCTATGCACGTTTTTTCACCCGCGCTTTAAAAGCGTGTGGGTATCTGAATATTGAAGAGCCTTTCCAACGCCTGCTTTCCCAAGGCATGGTCTGTCATATGACCTATCGGGCGCACAATGGCGATTGGTTATTGCCAGAAGAAGTCGGTTTTGATGATGCGGGGAAACCCTATCGTCTCAGCGATCACAGCCCTGTCCGTCCTGGACGCTCTGAAAAAATGAGTAAGTCCAAGAAAAACGTTGTTGATTCCCAAATCTTTATCGACGCTTTTGGCGCCGATACAGCACGTTTGTTTATGATCTCTGACAGTCCTCCAGAGAGGGATTTTGAATGGACCGATGCGGGAGCCCAAGGGGCGTGGAAATATTTGAATCGTCTTTGGCGTTATGGCGTGTCTATTCTTGACGACCTCAAGACAAAGGCCCCCATGCCCACAACCCTCAACGATACTGAACTGTCCTTGAGAAAAACCGTTCACCAAACCCTGAAAACAGCGACAAAGGATCTGCGCGTTTTTCACTTAAATCGTTATGTGGCTCGCTTGCGGGAGTTAAGCAATATTCTCTTTGACCTCAACCTTGAGAGTGTTCAAAAGCCCGTGTTAAAAGAAGCCTTTGAAAGTCTTCTCCAGCTTTTAAATCCCGTAGCGCCTCATATTACAGAAGAACTATGGCAACGGTTGGGTCATTCTGTGATGTTGACAGAAACAGCCTGGCCTGTTTTCGATGAAGCTCTGGCCCACGAGGATAGCTTTACGTTGGCTGTCCAAGTGAATGGTAAACTTCGAGCAACCCTCGAGATCACCGAAGATCACCCCCAAAGTGAGATTGAAGCGTTGGCTCTCGACGATCCCCGAGTCAAAGCTCAACTTGACGGCAAGCAGGTGAAGAAAATGATTCTGGTTCCCAAAAAGGTTTTAAACATTGTTGTCTCTGGTTAGATTCTTTTTCCTTATCGGTCTTTTGAGCGGGTGTGGCTTCCAACCTATGTATGCCCCCCATCATGGGACGTCAGAAGAACTGACGAAGATTAAGATCAACGTTATCGCAGATCGAACAGGGCAGATGCTCCGCAACAAGCTCTCTCAAAACTTTACACCCCATGGTCATACATCGGCGCATCCTCTTTATGCCCTTGATGTCAGAGTGACTGAAACTCGTTCGGATATCAGTTTTCGTAAAGATGCCACCTCTCGGCGCGCTCAAATTACGATGGTGGCTCATTATAGTTTAAAGAGCCTGGACACTCAAAAAATCGTCACGGCGGGAACTGTTGAAGAGATTTCAGGGTTCTCCATTGGGTCCCAAGCTGATTTTGCGTCTCTGCCCGCTGTTGTGTCCGAGAAAAACACCCGTGAACGCCTTATTGAAGCGCTGGCTCAAGAGATCACCCTTCAGTTGGCAGGATATTTCATTGAGAAGCAAGGATAAGATGTAGTGAAGATTCAAACCTTCTTACCTCTGTTACAAAAAGCGCCCTCTCTTCCAGCTGTTTTTTATCTTTATGGCTCTAACCAAGGTCTTCTTTCATTTCGCGAACAAACCCTTCTTAAAATTCTTAAAGAAACTCATCGTTCTCTGAAAGTTGATGTTCTTGAAAGTTTCGAAGACCTGAATTTTTTGGAGAGCCCGTCCCTCTTCGGAGAGCCCAACGATATAAAGCTGTATCGATTTGATCAACTGACGGAAAAATCTTTAGGGACCCTACAAGAGACAGTGAAAACATTAAACACGTCTCTCTTGTTGATCAGCCAAAGTCTGAATTTTAAATCAAAAGTAACCCAATTTTTGGAAACTCAGCCTCATTGTTATGCCCTTGGCTGTTACCTTCCCGCCCAGGATGAAATCACTCAATATGCGCGTCTGTTCTTAACAAAACATTCGATCACTCTTGATCCCTCTGTTTTTACCGTGTTGATCGACCTTTTGAAAACGAACCTGGAGCAATTTCATCAAAACCTTGAGAAGCTTTCTCTTTATGCTCATAACACCTCAACGTTAACGCTTGAAGACATCGAAAGCCTTTTGATATCAGACCTCAAACCTAATTTTGAGCTGTTATGCCAAGGGGTCTTAACCCGTCAATCGAAAAGTATCATCGAGCGTATGCCCCACAATCTGGACGTTCAAGACAGCATTGCTCTTCACCGTCTCATGCTCCGGTACTTTTTAAATCTTTTTGAGCTACGCCATTCTCTGAACGACCATACGCCGCTTGATAAAGCGCTGACGACACTGTCTCAACCGGTTTATAGTAATCAAGCTAAGATTCTGAAGTCAGTTCTCCCTCTTTGGTCTGTTGGGGGGCTTAAAAGTGTTTTGGGACAACTAGAGATCCTTGATCGCTCTTTAAAATCAGGACTTACAGACATGCGTGAACATTTTCTGGAAATTCTATTAAGGATAGCCTATCTTAAGGATTCTTAAGATATAAATTATAAGGGAAAAGAAATGTTCTCTCTGAAGGAAAGAATTGGATGGCTTCCGGCTGAAATTTGGCCAGTTACGATAGCGAATATGCTTGTGGCCATCTCGACAACCATGGCGTTTAGCATTTCCCCTTTTTATATTACCGCTGTTCTCGGGATCAGTATGTTTTCCATGGGCGCCATGGAAGGCTTTACGGAAGGCCTCTCTCAGATTAGTAAACTTTTCTCTGGGATATCGAGCGACTATTCTCGCAAAAAGAAACCAACGTTGATTTTTGGGGTTCTCATGACAGCGCTCTCAAAGCCATTTTTTATTTTGGCGGCGGGTGTGGGCGGCGTCATGACTTCAAAAATTCTTGAACGTATGAGTAATGGTGTTATCGCGACCCCCAGAGATGCTTATGTGGCCGACATCTCAACCCGTGATACGCGGGGAGCGTGTTATGGCATCATGATGACGGGCAAAACAGTGGGATGCATTATTGGACCTTTTCTCGTAAGCTTTTTAACTTTGTTTACAGAAAATTATCGCGTTCTTTTGTGGATTGGCCTCATTCCGTGTTTGGTTGCCGTTATATTGCTGTGGAAAGGAATGAACGAAGAAGTTTCGGGCACACAAATTAATCTCCCCTTAAAAACTCAAGAAAGTCGCTTATCGTTGAAAGATATCGCGAAGTTGCCCCTTAATTATTGGTCGTTGCTTATCACCTCATCTTTATTCATGTTTGCGCGCTTTAGTGATGGTTTTTTAGCGCTTCGTCTTAAGGAACTGGGAGCTCCAACGTGGTTATGTATGGCGACGATTGGCATTTTTAATGCCATTTCAGCGTTATGTTGCTATCCCATTGGTCGTCTCTCGGATAAAATCGATCGTTCAAAACTGCTCTATTTTTCTTACATTACCCTGTTGTTGTCAAACGTTTGCTTTATTTTTGCGACAGATTTGTGGTTGGGCCTGGTGGGCGTCTTGCTTTGGGGAGCGCAACGGGGAAGTTCACAAATTTTATTTACAGCCATTGTTGCCGATGAATCCCCCAAACGCATCTTGGGAACAGCCATTGGTTTATTTTATATCGTCATAGGGGTTATGTCATTATTAGCAGGAGCTGTTTGCGGTTGGTTTGCTGACGGCGCTTTAGCGTGGTCGTTCGTTTTCGGGGCGTCTGTTTCCACATTGGCTACGATTTCTCTCGCCTTGAGAAATCGTTTCTTTAATCGCCCAACGCCTGTTTCAGAAACACCTGTGGTTGGCCAAGGCGAAACTCTAGAAAAAATGATCGCCTAGAGCTTTTCGTTGTTTTTGGTAAATCTATCCAAAAGTTGATCTAACTGCTCTAGATCTTTAAAATAAAGAGTCAATTGATAGGGCTTATTTTTGAGCGACACCTCGGCTTTTACCCCTAACAAATTACTAATCATCTCTGTAAGCTGTTGATTGTCTCCTATCTCTTCCGGTTCAGCCGTTTTTTGGGGGGACAGTTTTTTGGGAGAGACCTTATTGTGCGTCTCTTGAACGAGTTTTTCAGTTTGTCGAACGGTGAGATTCTGATTAAGAATTTTTTCTGCCAACTCCCGCGCATTGGGCTGCCCCACCAAACTGCGCGCGTGACCCGCCGTTAGTTTTCCTTGACGAACATAGCTTTGAATATCTTCAGGCAACGTTAATAAGCGCAAAATATTGGCGATATGACTGCGACTTTTTCCAATGATTTTTCCAAGCTCTTCTTGCGTATGGTGAAACTCAACCATCAACTTTTGATACCCTTCCGCTTCTTCAAGGGGGTTCAAATCTTGACGTTGCACGTTTTCAATCAGCGCTGTTTCGAGGGCCTCTACGTCGCTTAAGGGGCGCACAATGACGGGGACTTGATCTAATCCAGCCTTTTGAGCCGAACGCCAACGCCGTTCACCGGCGACAATTTCAAAAGGACCTGAATGACCGATCAGAGGTCTCACAATAATGGGTTGCAAAATCCCCTTTTCTTTAACGGAAGCCACCAGGGAGTCCATGTTCTCGTCATCAAAAAGACTACGTGGTTGATAACGGCCTGCCACCAAATCATTAATATTAATCATACGAATTGTATTGGCCGTGTCTTCTGACAAATCAGGGCCAAGAATTGCAGATAATCCGCGACCAAGTGAACGAGATGGATTTACCATTGTGATCCTCCGGCTTGTTTCAATAATATTTCGCTGGCCAAGTGCATATAAGCAATAGAACCCGTGTTTTGCACATCATAAATAACGACGGGTTTTCCGTGGGAAGGCGCTTCAGAAACCCGCACACTCCTCGGAATAACTGTTTTAAAGACTTTATCTTTAAAGTGATAGCGGGCATCTTCGGCCACCTGTGCCGAAAGAGCACTTCGTTTATCAAACATTGTTAAAACGATGCCTGACAGTTTAAGGGTGGGGTTAAAAGTATTCCTGACACGTTTAATAGTTTCAACCAATCGTGCTAAACCATCCAGCGCATAAAATTCACACTGAAGGGGGACGAGTACTTCGTCGGCGGCCACTAGGGCATTCACCGTCAGTAATCCTAAGGCCGGTGGACAATCGATAATAATATACTGATACTCTAAGCGCGCTTGAGCGAGCGCATCTCTCAATTTATACTCCCGCCCCTTCAGAGAAACCAATTCAATTTCAGCCCCAGCCAAATCGCTTGAGGCTGTTGATATATAAAGATTCGGTATTTTTGTACGGCCAATACCTTTTTCGAAGGATGTTCGTCCAATAAGAATATCGTAGGAGCCGGATTTCGTCTGTCGATCAAAATGCCCCATCCCCGTTGAGGCGTTTCCTTGAGGATCTAAATCAATGAGAAGGACTTTTTGTTCGACAGAGGCTAAAGAAGTTGCAAGGTTAACAGCAGTCGTCGTTTTACCAACCCCCCCTTTTTGATTGGCCACGGCTATGATGGTCATCCTCTTCCCCCTTGCGTTGTTTTAAGCTGCTTATTTTTATAATTACCCCACTTTGATCTGTTCGGCTAGGGAATTTTTCAACATTAAAAATCCAAGTTTGGGCGGCTTCGGAAACCTCTTCATCGGTCGTTTTTCCCTTCAAGAAATACCCCTGCACACTATCAGTGCCGAGATGCTGCATATAGGCCATGAGGTGATTCAAGGACGTCAGGGCGCGACTCGTAATAAGAGGAGCGTGTAAGGAGTCAACTGTTTCTATGCGCTGGCAAATCACTTTTGTCTTCAAAGAAAGAACACGACTGACATGGCGCAAAAATGTCGCCTTACGTTCATCTTTTTCAAGGAGAATAACGTCATCGTTTCTGAGAATAGAAAGAACAATTCCCGGGAATCCACCCCCACTTCCCAGATCAACAATTTTCCCTTCTTGAGGAAGAAAATGAAGTAATTGTGCGGAGTCAACCACATGACGCTCCCAGAGCGTAGGAATAGACTCTTTGGAGATAAGATTAAGTTTTTCTTGCCACTTCAACAGTATTTGAACAAAGCCAACAAGTTGAAAAAATGTTTCACGTGAAACACACGCTCCCAACAAGCCACAAAAACGATCGTGCTCCATCGGGTCTAAGTGTTCATAGACTCATAAAAATCAGCGTTGTTCTTCGTCTGACGCAACTTTTCAAGGAGGAACTCCATGGCTTCTTGGGGTCCCATGGGATTTAAGATACGGCGCAAAATCCACATTTTCGCTAATTCCCCCTTATCAACCAACAACTCTTCTTTACGCGTTCCAGAGCGCGTAATGTCTATCGCGGGGAAGACGCGCTTATCTGACAACTTACGATCCAAAATAATTTCACTGTTTCCGGTGCCCTTGAACTCTTCGAAAATAACTTCGTCCATACGCGATCCCGTGTCAATCAAGGCTGTTGCAATAATGGTGAGGGATCCTCCCTCTTCAATATTACGAGCAGCGCCAAAAAAGCGCTTTGGTTTTTGCAGAGCATTGGCATCAACACCCCCCGTTAGCACTTTCCCCGAGGACGGCACGACTGTGTTATAGGCGCGCGCCAAACGAGTAATAGAGTCCAGAAGAATAACGACATCTTTTTTATATTCCACAAGGCGTTTCGCTTTTTCAATAACCATTTCAGCAACCTGTACGTGACGGGAGGCAGGCTCATCAAAAGTCGAGCTCACCACCTCTCCTTTGACGGAACGGGCCATATCAGTCACCTCTTCCGGGCGCTCGTCAATCAAAAGAACAATCAGATAAGCCTCTGGATTGTTTTTTGAAATAGAGTGGGCGATTTGCTGCAACATCATCGTTTTACCGGTTCGGGGAGGTGCCGTAATTAAAGCACGCTGTCCCTTCCCCAAAGGACTTGTTAAGTCAATCACCCGTCCCGTAGAATTATCTTTTCCCCCGTTGTCATATTCCAATTTAAAGCGTTCATCGGGATAAAGGGGCGTTAAGTTATCAAAATTAATACGATGCCTTACGTTTTCTGGGGGTTCAAAGTTAATGAGGTTAACTTTGAGAAGCGCAAAATAACGCTCTGAATCTTTGGGGGCGCGAATTTGTCCTTCAACAATATCCCCTGTTCTGAGACCAAATCGTCTTGCTTGACTGGGGGAGACATAAATATCATCGGGTCCTGGCAAGTAATTGGCTTGCGCAGACCTTAAAAAACCAAATCCATCTTGAAGAATTTCCACCGTTCCTTCGCCAAAAATAGGGACGTCCTTTTCTGCGAGTTTCTTTAAAATAGCAAAAACAAGATCTTGTTTTTTCAGGGTGGAAGCATTCTCAATTTCGTGTTGTTCCGCGAGCTCCAGTAACTCAGCAGGCGCTTTAGCTTTTAATTCATTGATATTCATTGCTTAAATTTCATATTTATGTTGGAAAAATTTAGTTTTGATGGCCCTATGACCACTTGGATTTTTTTACTATACCCCTAAAAAGGTTTAATGACAACCATAATTACGATAATAATCATAAAAACAGCCGGAATCTCATTGATCATTCGGTAGAAGGTGTGTGAACGCTGGTTTTGATCTCGCTCAAAATCCTTGCGCCATCGGGCGAGGAAACCATGGTAGGCGGAAAGCAACAAAACAAACAGGAGTTTCACGTGCAACCACCCCAAAGGACTCACAAGCACCCCTGGTACCATCAACAAAAGCCCCCCAAAAATAAAACTAGCGATCATCGCCGGATTAATAATGCCCCTTAAAAGACGTCTTTCCATAATCTTCAGGGTTTCAGAAAGCTCGGAGCCAGGTTTGGATTGAGCGTGATAGACATACAACCTTGGCAAATACAACATCCCCGCCATCCATGACATCACAAAAATAATATGAAGCGCCTTTATCCATAAATAATAGCCGGTCAAATAATCAGCCACGATACCCCCCACATGTACATTGTTTATCACCTGCTATACACACTGTTTCTTTTTCATCTTTAACTAAACGGGCAAGAGACTGAATGAAATCAGGATGATCTGAAACAGTCGGAATACGATGATAAAAAGGAACCCCGACTCTTTTCGCTAAAGCGCGATACTCAATATCCAACTCAACAAGCGTTTCAGAGTGCTCGGAAACAAAAGCTACAGGCACAATCACCACTCCCAGCCCCTCTCTGCCAGCTCGGTGTATTTCATCATCCGTATAGGGACGAATCCAAGACAAAGGCCCCACCCTACTCTGATAACATGTTACCCAATCTTCAATTGGGATTTCCAGTCGCGTCAGTTCTTTTAACACCGCAGAGATCGTCATCTCTACATGTTTGGGATAGGGATCTCCCCCGTCAACAATTTTTTGGGGTAATCCATGGGCCGTAAACAAGACCCTATAGGACTTTGATGGTTTCAAGGACTTTAATTGATCTGCAAGACGTTGAGCGATTGCTCTTACAAACCCCCCCTCCTCTGGGTAACAACAAATCACCTCTGTTGGGATCACCCTCTCTTGTTGTCGACTATACTCTTTCCATTCATCCAAGGACGATTGGGTCGTGGTCGTTGAAAATTGAGGATACAGGGGCAAAAGAACGACTTTATCTGGATTCCATTCTTTTATCTGCTCAACCGTTTCCTCTAGTCTTGGCCGCCAATAGCGCATCCCTATAAAAACTTTATAATTCTCTCCCAAAATCTTTTCTAAAGCGCGGGCTTGCGTTTCAGTGTTTTCTAAAAGAGGAGACGCCCCTCCTAGGTGTTTATAAATCTCCTGCGCTTGCGGAGCACGTCGCTTTGAAATGATTTTCGCCAGCCCATGGCGAATCCCCCAAGGAAGTCTCAAAATCGCAGGATCCTTGAATAAATTATACAGAAAGGGCTCAACAGATTGTAAGGAATCAGGGCCGCCTAAGTTAAACAAAACAACAGCAACTCTTTGACTAGCCATCAACATTCATCTTTCGCACATGGTCAATCAGCTTCTGCACATTTTCAGGCGGTGTCTTGGGCAAAAGTCCGTGACCTAAATTAAAAATATAAGGGCGATTTTTGAAAGCTTTCAAATACGTATCGGCTTTTTTGATCATAGCCTCTCCTCCAAGCACCACCAATTCCGGATCAAGGCCGCCTTGATAAACTGTTTGTGGAAGAATCTGCGCAAGAGCCTCTGGATTAAAAGTTGGATCCAGACTTAAAACATCTATGCCCGTCTCTTTCACATACGGTACGATTCTTTCTCCGATATTTTTAGGGAACCCCATGAGAGGCACTTGGGCAGAAAAAGCCTTCAATTCCTTGACGATCTTTGTTACCGGCTTCACTACCCCTATCTCATATAAGTCTTGGGGGGCTTCTCCTGCCCAAGTATCAAAAAGTTGCACCACCTCAGCCCCCGCTCTTACTTGATGCTTAAGATACGCAACAACAGCGTCTGTCAGCAACTCCATAACTTCCCGAAATTGCTGAGGATTTTCTTGCCCCCATGCAATAGCTTTTGAAAACCCTCGCTTCCCCCGTCCTTCGATCATATAACAATACAGGGTCCAGGGAGCGCCAGAAAAGCCTATTAAACTTATATGGGGGGGCAAGCAAGCTCGAAGGGTTGTCAAAATCTCAAAAACGGGTGAAAGCGTTTGTTCAAGGCGATCGATCTTCAGATTCTTTAAATGAAAGTCCCCGAGAATTGGTCCGACGCCTTCTTCAAAACCCACATGCTGACCTAAAGCATGGGGAATGACGAGGATATCTGAAAAAAGTATGGCGGCATCCAAATCATAACGCTTCAGAGGTTGTAGAGTTGCTTCCACAGCCAATTTTGGGGTGTAGCAGAATTTTAAAAAATCTGGTTGTTGCGCGCGTAGAGCGCGATATTCAGGAAGGTATCGGCCGGCTTGTCTCATAAACCAGATGGGTACACGTTGAGAACTTTTGGTTCGAATAAGGTCAATTAAGGGTTTCATGAACGGGCTTTTTACTCTTCTTCTTTATATATTATTACTAAGTAATAAGGTAGTAGATGTAGTAGTCCTGTGGAAAACTCTTTTCCGGAACCAGGGGAAAAAGTTATATACCGTTTCTTGTTCTTCTAACACATTGGATTTTCTTAAGGTAGCCCTCTCAGCCAATATTTTTCTATCTTCTTATCCACAGATGTATAATTTTCGGATAAAGTAGGGATAAGACATGTAACTCTGGGAATAAAAAGTTACCCACATACGAATAAGAGAGGGCTGGTGATAACTTATGGATAAAACCCCTGCAACGATTATACTGGGGATGACAGGCTCTATCGGGATGGGGAAATCGACCACAGCCAGGCTGTTTAAAAAAATAAAGGTTCCCATCTTTGATGCTGATGCTTGTGTCCACGACCTTTATCAAGACCCTGAGGTTTTGGATGATATTCAGCAGGCCTTCCCCCAATCTGTCCTCGAGGGCAAAGTCGTAAAACACTGGCTCAGAGAAAACGTGTTTTCTGATCCTGAAAAGATTAATGCCTTGGAAGCTATTCTTCATCCGCGTGTTGCTCAAGCAAGAGACGCTTTTATTCTTTACCATCAAAAGCGTGGAATACCGCTTGTTGTTCTTGATATACCTCTCTTATTTGAAAAAGGAATCAATACCCTGTGTCATTACGTGTTAATGGTGTGGGCACCAGAAGAAGTAAGACGAACGAGAGTTCTTGCCCGTCTTCATATGAATGAAAAAAGGTTGCAAGAAATTTTAAAGCGTTTTTTACCTGAAGAAGAACGTAAAAAACGCGCAGATTTTGTTCTTGAAACTTCAAGAGGAAAGAGTAAAACCTTCAGAGATCTTAGAAATCTGCTGAACCCAATTTGTTTACAATTAAGGAAATACAATGCGTGAAATCGTCCTCGACACCGAGTCCACAGGACTTGACCCCAAATCTGGTCACCGCTTGGTGGAAATAGGATGTCTTGAGCTGATGAATCATGTTCCCACCGGAAATGTATTTCATTGTTATATCAACCCTGAAAGAGACATGCCGCAAGAAGCTTTTAATGTTCATGGGTTGTCCGAAGAGTTTTTAAGGGATCATCCAGTTTTTAAAGATGTGGCAGAAAAATTCTTAGAATTTATTCAAGACGATATTCTTGTGATCCATAACGCGCGTTTTGATATGAAATTTCTAAATCATGAACTTGGTTCTCTTGAGATTGCTCCGTTAAGTTTTGAGCGCGTCATTGATACATTACAAATTGCCCGTGAGAAATTTCCAGGATCTCCTGCTAATCTTGATGCGCTCTGTCGTCGTTTTAATGTGGATAACTCAACACGTGTTAAGCACGGTGCTCTTTTGGATGCGGAATTACTCGCAGAGGTTTATTTAGAATTAATAGGGGGCCGTCAGTCTACCTTCCATCTTGAAGAAGAAGCTCAACATATACTCTCAAGAGTTGATGGACACACTCAGAATGTGCGTCCAATTCGTTCTTTTCCTGCCAGTGAAGAGGAACTAAAGAATCATAAGGAAATTTTAGGAAAAATTTCTAATGCTCTTTGGAACTCTTTTTAGACTCTTTTGCTTTCGGGTCCGAAGGATCTGATTTTGCTTCTGACATAAACTGTTGACGATAGAGTTCCGCAAAATCAATGGGGTTCAATGACAAGGAAGGGAACCCAGCTTCACGTGTAATATTAGCAATAATAGCCCGTGCCATAGGGAAAAGAATTCTTGGGCACTCTATCATTAAGATTGGGTGTACGTTTTGTTCAGGAATGTCACCAACCGTAAAAATGCCAGCATATTCCAGCTCAACCAAAAACATTCTTTCTTTATCGCTAGTGGCGTCTGCTTTAATGTGTAGAACGATCTCAAAGGTTTTATCCTGAACAGGGTTAGCCTGAAGGTCAACGTTAACGCTTATTTCTGGAGCTTTTTCTTGTTGCGTTAAACTTTTTAATGGATTGGGGTTCTCAAAAGAAAGATCTTTAATGTATTGACCATTCACAAGAAGAGGGGCCATCGGAATTTGATTCTGAGAGTTTTGAACGTTTGACGTATGAGGGACAGACTTTTTTTTGTCTGGCATAATTTGCTCCTTAGAAAAATTTTATTTTGGGGTATATTAACTAAAAACACACACGCCGCATAGTGTTTTCTCAAAGGAGAAAAAGATAGAATGAGTTTAGACACAGAAGTCCTTCAGATTATCATCTTCGCTCTTATTGCTGGTGTAATTTTATACAGATTATATCTTGTCCTTGGCGAAAAACGGGGGCATGAAGATAAAGAGCGCGCCGAAAAAATATCGATTTGGTTAAAAGGCGAAGTTATTGATGATAAGATTAAAGCTGCAACGCCTCCTGAAGTTATTCCTGAAAAATTTAGCTCTGAAATTGCGACCCTTAAGTCCATAGATCCAACTTTTTTATGGAAAAATTTTATCAAAGGAGCAAGCCAAGCTTTTGAAATTATCATCAGTCACTTTGCAAAAGGCACTATACAGGACATTGAATCTTTACTCAGTAAAGATATTTATAAGGATTTTAGCACAGAATGCGAAGCGCGAAAAAAGGCAGGGGAAGTGCTTGAGACAACGCTGTTGCGCGTAGAATCTGTGACGCCTGAGTATATTACTGTATCGGGAACTATGGCTCGGATTACACTGCTTTTTGTTACGGAACAAACGCACATTTTGCGCGACAAGAGTGGCAACATTCTTGAAGGCGATCCAAAACAGTCAGAAGAAATCCATGATACATGGACGTTTCAGAAGGACTTAAAATCCTCGGATCCAAATTGGATGCTTGTAAAAATTAACAGTTAAGGATTCTGGATGCAAACGCTGGCTGCACACCTTTCAAGTAATTTTACAACGTGCCCCTATCAGCTCGAAAGGGTAGAGTTTGAGCAGTTGCCGGGATGGCGGCAAGAGACGTTTGAGGGGGTGGGTGACGCTTGGCATAGTTCTTTAGAATATTTAAAAACAAAGGGTAGGTTTAATTTTGGCTGGTTGGGAGACAAAGCGCAATGGCAAGACTTATTAGCCTCTGACTTTACTGACTTTCAACATTTTCTCACAACTTATTTTGTTCCCCATCGTCTTCTTCCGCAAGACGATAACGAAGCGTTATTAACAGGGTATTATGAACCAATTTATGAGGGATCGCTGAGGCAAGAGGGACCGTATACGACCCCTCTCTATCGTCGTCCGGAAGAGTTGGTTGTTGTTGAGGATATGGGGGTTTTTAGTGATGATTTAAAAGGGCGTCGTATCGCAGGACGCGTTGAACAAGGAACCCTCAAACCTTATTTTACACGCGCTGAAATTCATCAAGGGGCTTTAAAGAACAGAGGCCTAGAAATCGCATGGCTTAAGGATCCAAAAGACGCCTATTTTTTAGCTGTTCAAGGATCAGGAGTTATAAAACTTCCAGACGGAGGTGAAATGCGTGTGAGTTACCATGGCACCAATGGATATCCTTATACATCTGTGGGGAAGGAGTTGGTACGACGTAGAGAAATAGCCCAAGAAGAAATTTCTATGCAAACAGTGCGCAGTTGGTTAGATGCCAATATTCAAAAGCGTGAAGAACTTTTTACTCTCAATAAATCATATGTTTTTTTTAAAAAATTAGAGGGTAGGGGACCTGTGGGGGCGCTTGGACAACCTTTAACGACTTTGAGAAGTTTAGCAGTGGATCCACGCTATATACCCTTAGGCGTTCCCTTATGGATCGAAGGAAAATCACGTAACGGTAAAACACCCGATTTAACAAGATTGATGTTAGCCCATGATACGGGAGGCGCTATCAAAGGACCATTGAGAGGGGATGTTTTTTGTGGAACAGGGGCGTCCGCTGGTGAACTTGCAGGCCCCATGCAGCTGGATAGTTGCTTTTATATCTTTCTTCCAAAAGCGAAATGACTAAAAAACATAACCCCCCCCTTACTGAAGAGGATTTAGAAATTTGGCAAGCGTACCAAAAGGGGGTCATTGCTCTTCCTAATAAAATCCAAAAAAAACCTAAATCTTCAAAATCATCTTCTAAGACGCAGAAAATGAAACCCTCGTCTATTTCTGCAAAAGCAATAGTCAAGACTCGTGATCCGATCAGGAAGAAAATCGACTTGCATGGTTATAAGGTTGAAGAGGCGCGGACTGTTCTCATGAATTTTCTAATGCGCAAACAACAGTCTCATCAGTTGCAGGTTATTGTTATCACAGGCAAAGGATTAAGAGGGAGCATCAGCGGGCTCGGAACGCTTAAAGAAAATTTTTCAAAATGGATGAAAGAAAAAGACTTTTTGGCTCTTGTTAATCATTATAGCCAAGCAAGCCCTAAAGATGGCGGGAGTGGCGCTTTTTATCTTGATCTTAAACCGCTCTTGATGAAGTGAGGATGCTTTGCAGCACCCTCTCACATCATTATTTTTCTGTATGAATCAACGTAAAGCTGAGATCAAAATCAGAAAATGCGGGATGGTCTGGGTGAAGGTACAAGGTATAAGTGCAACGCTTGTCTTTTCCTTGTGTTTCCATAGAAGCCATTTTACCATGTTGTAATACGTCGTAACGCATGAGGGATTTGTCTCCCTCGAGCGTTGCTAATGTTTTAATCGTTTTTGTTGAATCAGGAGCCACGATCCAAATTTGACCTTGGGATTCCATGCGACCTTGTGCATCGAGCGTTAAAATTTCTTTTGTGTCAACAAAAGGGCATCCTGTGCCTTCGATGGCTTGATGGGGGGTTAAAATAGCTGCCTCATTTTCCAGGTTATCAGTTGTTGTGGAGGCATTTAAGGTGGCTGTCATCATCAAAACAGCGGATAAAGAAATAAGTTTTTTCATGATACTTTCTCCCATAAGTGTATTTTCTGAAGACCTATACCATAGTCTTTTAAGAAAAAACACTCTCTTTACTCTAAGCTATCCGTTAAATAATCAATCACACTATTGAGGCGCAGACGACCTTCAAAGGTTGTACGCAGCGTGTGTTCATCAAGTTCTAAATATCCTGCTTCTCTTAATCGTTGGGTGTTAGAATGATTTTTGAGAATCGAAGAAGATCCTGGGTATTCGCGCTCCAGCACTGAAAACTCTATACCATCTTTTAGACGCATCCCCATAATAAGAGCCTCTACAACACACTCCTTTGGAGAGAGAATTTCTTCAGCGTCAGATCCATGTCCTTGTTTTTCAACAGCATTGATCCATGTTTCGGGAGCCTTTAGATTTTTTAAAGAGATTTTTTTGTGATCAAGTGTAAGCCTTCCATGAGCGCCAGGCCCAATGGCGGCAAAGTCTCCATACTTCCAATAAATCAAGTTATGGCGACATTCTTCTCCAGGGCGCGCATAGTTAGATACCTCATAGTTGTTTACCCCATGCTTTTCAGTCATTTCTTGGGTGAGGGCATAAAAATCACTTGCGAGTTCTGGTTGAGGTAAACGAAAAGCTTTTCGTTCGTGTAAAGTGTGAAAGGCTGTACCGGCTTCAATAGTAAGTTGATACAAAGACAAATGACCTTGCGCATATTCAAGCGCTTCTGTCAGTTCTCTTTGCCATTCATCGAGGCTTTGTTCTGGACGGGCATAAATAAGATCAAAAGAGAATCTTGGAAAGATTTTCTGCGCAGTATGAATAGCCTTGAGAGCCTCCTCAAGACTATGAGAACGTCCCAAAAATTTTAAGTCTTTTTGTCTTAAGGACTGAATGCCCAAAGAAAGACGATTGATACCGGCTGCTTTAAAATTCTGAAATTTATCCGCTTCAACAGAATTGGGATTGGCTTCGAGGGTGACCTCAAGCTTAGGATCTATTTGCCAATAATGCCCAAGACGGTCTAAAAGCGCACCGACAGTTTTAGGACTCATTAAGGAAGGCGTGCCACCGCCGAAAAAAACCGTTGATAAAGTGCGTCCTGGAATGCGTTGTGCCGTATAATCAAGCTCTTTTAGTAAAGCGTCACGCCATTTTTCTTCATCAATGGAGTCACGGACATGACTATTAAAGTCGCAATAGGGGCATTTCGAAAGGCAAAATGGCCAATGGATGTAAAGACCAAAAAGGTTTTGGTTCATGGCTCTAGACAGTATTGAATCAGTTTTCTGACGGCTTGAGCGCGATGGCTAATTTTTTGCTTTTCTTCTAACTTCATTTCAGCAAAG
Source organism: Candidatus Nucleicultrix amoebiphila FS5 (assembly GCF_002117145.1). NCBI lineage: Bacteria > Pseudomonadati > Pseudomonadota > Alphaproteobacteria > Holosporales > Nucleicultricaceae (SeqCode) > Nucleicultrix (SeqCode) > Nucleicultrix amoebiphila (SeqCode). Next base: position 1,160,464 of record NZ_CP008743.1, read on the forward strand.
GTTTTTGTGGATCCTTCTGGAATGAAAATAGAGTCATAATTTTTTTGTCCTTGATATCCGCGGGGTGGAAAAACAAGGGTCCCTTCAACGCGACCAGAGAATGATTCCCCATGGCCTTCTGGCCATAAAAGAACCAAACAACATTCAAAATAGGCGCGATAATCTTTGGAAGAAGAAAGCTCTTGTTCAAGAACTTCGAATACACGGGGATATCCGCCAACTTCTTCAGCAAAACGTGCTGAGAAAATACCAGGTCGACCATTTAACGCTGGAATCACTAAACCAGAATCATCAGATAAAACTGGGGAATCACCGCTAAGATAGGCCTGCGCTTTAATGAGAGCATTTTCGCAAAAAGTACGCCCATTTTCTTCATGGTCCTTTGGTTTTAGATTATCGGAAAAAATAATGTCTAAACCGTAGGGTTCTAGCAGATTTAATATTTCTCGCTTTTTAACAATGTTGCTTGTTGCAAGAATGATTTTGGAGCCATGGGCAAGCTTACGCGGCACTTGAACTTTCCTCAGCTTCTTTAAGAACTTGTCGTTGCAATTCAATCAAAGTTTTAATGCCATCTTCGGCCAGTTTTAATAATGCCTCGAATTCCCAGCGCTCAAAAGGAGTTTGCTCGGCGGTCGCTTGAATTTCAACAATTTTTCCTGAACCAGTAATAACAAAGTTTGCATCGGCGATGGCGTTGCTATCCTCCATATAATCGAGATCTAAAACAGCTTCACCATTAATGATGCCACACGATATAGCTGCTAGAAAATCAGTAAGGGGATTTTTAGAAATAATACCGTCTCTTTTTAGTTTTTGAAAGGCCATATGAAGTGCTAAATAGCCGCCAGTAATAGCCGCCGTCCTAGTACCACCATCCGCTTGTATGACATCGCAATCGACCTTTATTTGACGTTCACCCATGGCGCTAAAATCTGTCACTGATCGTAGAGCACGTCCAATGAGTCTTTGAATTTCTTGCGTGCGACCAGTTTGTTTTCCTTGTGCTGCTTCACGGGACATACGTGTATGGGTTGAACGCGGTAACATACCATATTCTGCTGTTACCCAGCCAGCACCTGAATCTTTAATAAAAGGGGGTACTTTTTCTTCCACAGTGGCTGTACACAGTACTTTCGTTTCACCAAAATGGATCAAACATGAGCCTTCAGCATGCTTTGCATAGCCGAGTTCAATCTTAATATCTCTTAACTGATCTGCCTGACGTTGGGATGGACGCATGAAGGCTCCTTTTCTTTAACATTGACGTCTTTTCTTTGACTTACTACATTTCTAGAAGAAAAGGGAAGAAATTTTGATGATTTATGAACTAAACGAGAGATCAAAAGAGATTTTTCGAAGCTTAGTGGACGCCTATTGTGAAACTGGTGAGCCTGTGGGTTCTCACACTCTTTGTGAACGCATGAAAGCTGATATATCTTCAGCAACGATTCGTAATGTAATGGCCCAGTTAGAAAGATTGGGATTACTTTATTCTCCTCACACCTCAGCCGGTCGTGTACCAACGGAAGCGGGGCTTAGCTTTTTTATTAATAGCCTTATTGAAATTGGAGCCCTGTCCGAAGAAGAGAAATTAAATTTTGAAAAGCACTACACACCTGATCATCCAGATATTGAAGAACTTTTGGGAAATGCTGTCTCAACTCTTTCAGGACTTTCACGGTGTGTGAGTCTTGTTTTTGCTCCAAAACAAGAAAGTCCTCTCAAGCATATTGAATTTGTGGCTTTAAATAATAATCAAGCGCTTGTTATATTGGTGAACCAAGATGGTTCTGTTGAAAATAGAATTGTTACTCTTCCTCAAGGGTTTTTAATCTCAACATTGCAAGAAGCGAGTAATTTTCTAAACGCGCGTTTAATAGGAAAAAACCTCAATGAATCGCGCAAAGCCTTGTTAAAAGAATTGAAGGAACAACAGAATTCCCTCGATGATTTGGTAAAAATGGTTGTGGAGGCAGGATTAGGCACTTGGTCTGGAGAACCTAAAACAGGAAGATTGATTGTGACTGGTCAATCTCACTTGTTAGAAGATGTCACCCATTTAGAGGATTTAGAAAGACTTCGTCTGTTGTTCTCTGAGCTAGAGACAAAGGAGAATGTCATCCGATTGTTAGATGCCGCTATTGCGGGTGAAGGTGTGCAAATTTTTATAGGTTCTAATAATCCTATAGCGGGTTTGTCGGGAACATCCTTGATCGTTTCCCCCTATCGCAATAATAATAAAACGATTATAGGAGCTTTAGGTATTATTGGTCCGCGACATTTAAATTATGGGCGCATCATTCCCCTTGTGGACTATACTGCAAAAATGATCAGTCGTATGATTGATTTCTGAAAGGAGTCATGATGGAAAACAAAGAATTTCAAGATACTCAAGAAAACAATGAAAACGCAACCGACACTGTCGAGGGGTCACTTGCGTCTGAGAAGGAAGAGTCTGTAGAAGAAAAGGTTCAGCAGCTGGAAAATAAGCTTGGTGAAATGAAGGATAATTTATTGCGTGCTCTTGCAGACGCAGAGAATACGCGAAAACGTGCACACAAGGAAAAAGAAGAAAGTGTACGTTTTGGAATCACATCCTTTGCCCGTGATTTACTTCATATCGCTGATAATCTTTCGCGTGCCTTGAAAACGGTGGATTCAAAAACTTTTGAAGATAAGGAAGTTCAGGGTTTTGTTGACGGTGTCAAAATGACAGAAAAGGAACTCCTAAAAACCTTTGAGCGTCATCACATTGTAAGAATAGCTCCAAAAGCGGGCGATCCATTTGATCATCATCAACATCAAGCTATGTTCGAGGTCGAAAACAATACGCATCCTGCAGGAAGCATCGTTGAAGTGATGCAAGATGGATTTATACTTCATGATCGCCTTTTGCGACCTGCTTTGGTGGGAATCGCTAAAGGAGGAGCGGCGTCTCCCTCAACAAACATTGAAGTCTAGAATTTGGTGTTTGAAGGGGAAAGAACCTTTAAAACGCCATGGGAAAACTGAAGCACCGCATAGCGGCGTTCAGAGGTTCCATCGGATTTTAAACGGAATAGCCCTTCAATGCCTTCAAAACCGCTTGGCTGTAAGAGAGTGTCCACTTTAAAAGGGTGAATCTCATTTTGCCGTCCCAAAGCGGTTAACAGTGAGAGCGCATCATAGGCAAGAGATGAAATGCGTTCGGGAGCTTGATGATACGTATTCTCAAAATTACTCATAAAGGGAGCACGTAAGCTTGGATCTGGTGCCACAAACATAGCCCCTTGTAGTTCATCGGAGCTTGGTTTTGGGAGGTGATCCCATTGGGAGAGACCGAGAATGCGGAGATTATCAAGGGTGGAATCATCCATATCTAAATCGCTGAGAATTTTATTCGCTGTCTTTTCTCCGTCGATTAATAAAAGAGCTTGGGTTTCAGGAAGTTTCAATTTTTCACGGTAGCTTGCAAAGTTTTGTTGTCCTGTTTCATAACGTTCTAAGGCGATGATCTGAAACCCTAATTCCTCTTGAAGAGAAAGAAGATTTTGCGACACGAGATCTCCGTAGGCGTTTCGAGGCAACAATGCGGAAATTTTCTTTACCCCTAGGGAATCAACATAGGCCAATAAACGATGCAATTGTTCTTTTGGGGAAAAACCTAGAATAAAAATATTATCACGCGCTACTTTAGGATCATTTGAAAAAGACAAAACAGAAACATTTTGTCCAGACACAACAGGAGTAAGCGCACTCACTTCATCGGCAAAGATAGGACCTACAATCACTTCACATCCTGACTGTACCAGAGCTTGTGCTGATTCTTTGGCAACTTCAGGACTACTTTTTGTATCTTTTACGATTAACTCTAAAATGTTTTCTCCACTTTCGAAAAAGCTAAGTTCGATCGCTTTCCATAAGGATTGTCCGATATGGCTCCGTACGCCAGTTAAAGGTAATAAAATTCCTACTTTGTGTTTTTTGACAGGAAGATGCGTCGCTTTTTTTTCAGCGCTTTGGTCATCAGGCAGCGTAGGCGTTATAAGTTCTTCCCCTTCAATGGTACTGGTGAGAATAGGGGGGGGTTGTGTTTCGTCAATGGACTCTTGTACACTACTGCTGCATCCAGAAAGGATCATTAACACCAGACACAACAGAAAAGGTTTTCTTTTCATCGAGAGTAACATTGAAGCCCCATCCTAAAAATTCATTCGTCAAAACTTTAGATGAGCCTAGCGATCTCAAAGGATTTTGTAAATATCCTCCAGGGCTTTATCTGGTTGCAACCCCCATTGGCAATTTAGAGGATATTACACTGAGAGCGCTTACAACGTTAAAGTCGGCAGATTTTATCGTCTGTGAAGATACGCGCGTGAGCCAAAAACTTTTAACACATTATGGTATTAAGGCGAAACTCCAAGCTTACCATGATCACAATGCAGAGAAAGTACGTCCAAAAATCATCGAAGGGTTAAAAGACAACAAGACCATCGCTCTGATCTCCGATGCAGGGATGCCCTTAATTTCTGATCCAGGATATAAACTGGTGCGCGCTGTTGTTGAAGAAGGGCTCTACGTCACTGTCGTTCCTGGTCCCTCCTCTGTTTTAGCGGCACTTTGCTTATCAGGACTTAATCCTCTGCCCTTTACTTTTTGCGGGTTTATCCCTGCAAAAGAACAGCAAAGAAAAAGCTTTTTAGAATCTTTTAAAGACCTGACCCATACATTAATTTTTTTTGATACACCTCAACGACTTGTTGATACTTTGGATGCGATCCAAGAAGTTATGGGAGAGCGTCGTGTGGCTGTTGCACGAGAGCTGACAAAAAAATTTGAGGAAGTATTGAGAGGTTCTGTCTCGTTTCTTCAAGAGGCTCTTCAAAATCAAGCGCCTCTTAAGGGAGAGATCGTTCTTTTGGTGGAGGGTCAATCTATCAATCCACTTAGTGAGCAAGATTTGGAGGATTTGCTGAAAGAACTTTTAGCCCAAGGAAAATCTGGGAAAGAAGCTGTGAGTGAAGTTCAAGCGAAAACACAACAGCCGCGACAGAAAATATATAAAATTATGTTGAGATTAAAGGACACGCTCCGATGATTATGCCGTCAAATTATCAAAGAGGTTTATTGGCGGAATATGTCTCTCAATTCTGGATGAGATGTAAAGGGTATAGATCTTTATTCCGCCGCTTTAAAACGAAAGTGGGAGAGATTGACCTAATCATGGTGAAAGGAAAGTGCTTAGTTTTTATTGAAGTAAAATCAAGAAATTCCTATGAGCGAGCCGCTGAAGCGCTGACCTCTAAACAAAAAAACAGATTAATTCGAGCGGGGCAATTTTTCATAGCCCGATTTCCAAAGTTTCAAGAATATGCTATACGCTTCGATATTATATTGGTAACACCTTGGCGATTACAGCATATTGAAAATGCTTGGTTCAATGATGAATAGGAGAATTTCATGAAAACTATTTTAAAGTCCTTAGCCCTTTTATCCTCAACTGCCCTCGGATCTCTCGTTCTTTCTGGCTGTGAGCCTGTTTTGTTTGTGGGGACTGGTGCAGCAGTGACAACTTCTGTCGCTGAGGAGCGTGGAATTGGCGGAGTTTTCAGTGATTCTAGCATCAAGACGCGTATTAATATGTTGTATATGGAACATAGTGCTGCATTGCTCAAACACGTTGATATCGTTGTACGTCAAGGACGCGTTCTGTTGACAGGTGTCGTTCCGACCCCTCAAGTACAAATTGATGCAGTGCGTCTTGCTTGGAAGGTTGATGGGGTTCAAGAAGTTATTGATGAAACAACGGTCGGTGAAGGAGGGGGATTCGGAGGATATTCAAGTGATTCCTGGATTACAACTCAATTAAAATCAAAGCTCCTCTTTGACGGCGATATAAGCTCAATTAACTACAACATCCAAACGATCAAAGGGACGGTATACTTGATGGGTGTTGCCCAAGATCAAAAAGAATTAGATAAGGTTATTGATATTGCAAGACGAACAAGTCGGGTGAAAAACGTGGTGAGCTATGTGCGTATTAAGCCACAATATCTGACAGCTCCTTATTCTTCTTCCCAACCCACGCAAGGGGATATGATGTCCCAGGGTGGTCAATCGCAACAACCCTCAACAATGAGGCAACCATCGACCCCATCTCCCATGACAAATGCTCCTTCAGCGCCTATGGGATCCTCTGGAGGAATTGAAATGCAAAGTCTCGATGCACCGAATACAGGTTCTTCATTTCAATAGGAAAGAATCTTAAACGCGGAGAGCCATATCGAATAACAGAATCTCAGAGTCTTTATGAGACTGAAGATCGATCGTCATTGGACCATAAAATGAGACACCGTCGCCCGATGAAAGTGTCTCAGTCTCGAGACTGAGATCCCCTCTAATGACCTGGATCCATCCCGCTCTGTTTTCTTGCAGCGTATAAGAAATCTTTTCTTCAGGGGATAGAGTGGCTTTATATAAAGCCAAATCCTGATGAATCGAGAGAGAGTTTTCAGTTTTTTCCGGACTGATGAGCGGTACCCATCCAGAGCCTGACGTCAAAACTGGAACGGACATTTGTTCATAATTTGGTTCAAGCCCGCGCTCGTTTGGCAAAACCCATATTTGTAAGAGATGGACAGGATCTTTATCCGAGGCGTTAAATTCACTGTGACGAATGCCATGACCGGCTGTCATTCTTTGAATTTCATTCGCAGAGATTTTTACACTATTGCCAAGCGTATCTTTGTGTTGAAGTACGCCTGAAATCATATAGGTAATAATCTCCATATTTTCATGATAATGCAAAGGAAAGCCTTCGCTGGGAGCTACAAAATCTTCATTAATCACTCTTAGCACTTCAAAGCCGCGATGAAGAGGATCGATATAATCTCCAAATGAAAAAGTATGATGGCTTGTTAGCCAAGATGTTTTTGTGAGGCCGCGTTCATCGGCTCGACGAATAATCATCATTTTTGATGCCTTGGTTCGATATGAATATGGATGCCTGGTTCAATAATGATAGGGACATAACGTACGGGGTTACTTTTATTATAGTCGTCCTGTTTGGCCATGGCATCTTTTATTGGGTATACTTCTCCCCCGGGCTTAAGAGAGGCATTGCCGTGAATTTCCATCGCCAAAGGTTTACAAACCAACTCATTCCCTTCCTGACTTACTAAGACAAAAGTCGCGAGCGTCACCTTTCCCCATTTGAACATAGAATAGGTTTTAAAGGAAACAGTACAAGGTTTTATATTGCTTGGAGTGGCTGTCTTGATCAATGCGTCGACCTCGATTTCCTTAAAACGACGACGTGTATCCAGAACATAAGTATTCATGGTTTCGTCAAATTCTTCATAGAGATTTTCAATAGTGTGACTTGTTAGAATACCAACATGATCAGGACGCACTTTTGTGCCTTCATGGGTTTCCACAACTTGCTTTGTGTCATTCCTTAAATAAGTGTAGGCGCGTTCAAAGCTGCCATCGCTTGCCCACACAGAACAATTGAAAAGCAGGCAAGAGAAAAGAGAGACTATTCTAAAAGAACGCACGATTGTTATTCCTTTTTCTAAGCAAACGTCCTAAGTCATGAGGTAGAGAAACCTTACCTCTAAACGTTTCTATTATTATTCTTGACACACTGTCTAAATCACACCTATCAATAGAATAATATAACAGGGTAAATAAATGGTTTCTCACGTTTCGACGATCGCCTTTCAAGGGTTGAATGCCATTGATGTTGATGTTCAATCAATGATCACCAATGGTTTGCCAGCTTTTTCAATTGTAGGTCTTCCCGATAAAGCGGTGGCCGAATCCAAGGAACGCGTCCGTTCATCACTCTATTCGATGGGGCTGTCGTTACCTCCAAAGCGTATTACCATTAATTTATCGCCAGCAGATTTGCAAAAAGAAGGCAGTCATTATGATCTTCCTATTGCGCTCGGGTTGCTTGTCGGACTTAAAGTCCTGAGTCAGGAAGAAGTTTCTGAGTTTATAGCCTTCGGTGAATTAGGACTAGACGGCCGGATAACAGCTGTTTCTGGGGCTCTTATTGCCGCTGTTCATGCGAATAGTTTGAATCGGGGAATTATTTGTTCTGAGGCCTCTGGCCCAGAAGCGGCCTGGGCAGGGGACATGTCGATCATAGCCGCCAGAACTTTACTCGACCTTGTGAATCATTTTAAAGGAACACAAGTTCTCGCGTCACCGCAACCGAAACTCACGGACTATCAAGAAACGGAAAAAATTTTGAGCGATATCAGAGGACAATCTTTAGCAAAAAGAGCCTTAGAGATTGCTGCAGCGGGAAGTCATCACTTGCTGATGATTGGACCTCCAGGGGCGGGAAAAACAATGCTGGCGCAAAGGTTGCCTTCTTTACTTCCACCTCTAGAAGCTGAAGAAGCCCTTGAAGTTTCGATGGTGCATAGTCTTTGTGGCCAACTCACCCAAGGATCTATTGTTCATAGACGACCTTTTCGGGCACCTCATCATTCCGCCTCTCATGTTTCTCTTGTGGGAGGAGGGCATCGAGCAATACCCGGAGAAATTACGCTCGCCCATCACGGGGTTCTTTTTCTGGATGAAATGCCTGAGTTTTCAAGAAACTCTTTAGAATCTCTCCGTCAACCTTTAGAAGATAAAATAATCACCGTTGCACGGGCAAATCATCACGTAACGTATCCTGCCAAATTTCAATTAGTGGCGGCCATGAATCCCTGTCGCTGTGGTTTTGCCTACGATGCCAGTCGAGCGTGCCGTCGCATACCGCAGTGTATCAATGATTATCTTTTAAAGATTTCAGGGCCATTTATGGATCGAATTGATTTGTGCGTCAGCGTTCCAGAAGTAAAGTTTCAAGATCTACAAGCCGCCCCTTCTTCCCCTTCTGATCTTCTTGAAATAAAAGCACGCATTCTGCAAGCACGGCTCCTGCAAAAAAATCGCTATCAACACTTTCCAAAAATGTCTCAAACCAATGCCGATGTCCCACTGAAATTTCTGGAAGAAATAACACCTCTTTCCACAGAGGGTACAGCTCTATTGCAAAAGGCAAGCCACGAACTTAAATTGTCTGCACGATCTTATCATCGTCTTTTGAGAGTTGCGCGTACCATTGCTGATCTTAACGCTGACTCTACCCTTGGGTATGAGCATTTAGCGGAAGCGATCTTTTTAAAAACCCAAGGTTATTTTTCTTCCCAATCATTTTAATCATGCTAGTATTTTTCAAGGGAGAAAAAGCATGAAAAGACTCGGGGTTTATTTAGATGAGCGTTTAGCTGCCTATGGATTTGGCGATGATCATCCATTTAATAATCATCGCTTTGATGCTTTCAAACAGGCTTTTTTAAAGAAAAAATTGGAAAGCAAAGTTCATCTTTTAAAAGGGAAAAGCTGTTTGCGAGAAGAACTTGAATCATTTCACTCTTCTGATTTTATCGATTTTGTTATCAAAAAATCTCAAACAGGAGAAGGATACTTAGATTACGGAGACACCCCTGCTTTTAAGGGAGTATATGAAGCTTCCTGTTTAGTTGTTGGATCTGCGCTTGATGCAGTAGACAAAATTATGAACGGAGAAATAGATCAAGCGTTCATCCCTATCGCTGGTCTTCATCATGGATATCCAAATTCAGTTGCAGGATTTTGTGTATTCAATGATTGTGGCGTTGCGATTAAAGTTCTCGAAAACAAGTATAATCTTAAAAAAATAGCCTATGTTGATATCGATGTTCATCATGGAGATGGTGTTTATTACGCTTTTGAAGAAGATCCTTGTTTGATCTATGGGGATATCCATCAATCCCCCCTTTATCCGGGAAGTGGTGAGTATTACGAACGGGGAAAAGGACCTGGTCATGGTCTGAAACTTAATATCTCTTTGTTCCCAGGGTCTGGAGATGACGCATTTATGCAAGCCTTTCAAACAATCTTTGACTTCGTCAGTAAACACGAACCAGAGTTCGTTATTTTACAATGTGGGGCTGATAGCTTGAAAGATGATCCTTTAGCTTCTCTTGCCTACTCTCCCAAAGCGCATTTTCATGCGGCAAAATCTTTAACGACATTGGTTCACGACCTTGGACACAAGAGACTTTTAGCCCTGGGAGGGGGAGGGTATAATCTTGAGAATATCGGCAAAGCTTGGACTGCCGTCATCGAAGGAATTCTGCAATCAAGCGCAGACCATAGGGCCTAGATGTTTTCCCCCAAGAATATGTAAATGAAAATGATCTACCTCTTGACCGGAGTGAATCCCCGTATTCGCCATAATGCGGTACCCACCTTGGATATTGAGAATTCTCAAAACATGATCCATACCATTAAAAAACCCCTTCATTTCTTCAGGAGAAGCGTCCCGAGCAAAGTCTTGAAACGTTTTAACTTTTATCTTAGGAATAATAAGAACGTGTATAGGGGCTTTCGGATTAATATCATGAAAGGCCAAAGAAAACGCATCCTCGTAAACTTTTTTTGAAGGAATTTCCCCGCGAATAATTTTAGCAAAAACGTTGTTTTCATCATACAGCGTCATTATTTAATCTTCCTCTTTTCAATCCTTTTTAAAATACGGACTGACAGTTTAAAAAAACATGGTTATTGTCTTAATGTATAGTATTCTCCGTCAAGAAAGGAGTCCATATGGATAAAGACAAACAAAATCTTCACGGGACAACGATTTTATCTGTGCGTAAAAATGGTCAGGTCATTGTTGCAGGCGATGGGCAAGTGACCCTCGGTTCCATTACATTGAAGTCCAATGCACGTAAAGTTCGTCAGTTAATACCAGGTAAAGTTATTGCTGGTTTTGCGGGGGCAACGGCGGATGCCATGACGCTTTTTGAGAGATTAGAAACAAAATTAGAACAGTACCCCGACCAACTAACGCGCGCCTGTGTTGAGCTTGCAAAAGACTGGCGTACGGATAAATATTTGCGCCGTCTCGAAGCGATGATGGCTGTTGCTGATAAGAATGTATCCTTGATTTTAACCGGAACTGGAGATGTGTTAGAACCCGAAGATGGTTTGATCGGAATTGGTTCAGGCGGATCCTATGCTTTAGCTGCAGCCCGTGCCTTGATCGATGTAAAAGATCTGAATGCCGAAGAGGTCGCCCGCCGTTCCATGAAAATTGCTGGAGACCTTTGTATTTATACTAACCATAACGTTACTGTTGAGAGCCTATAAATGAGAGCGTTTACCCCCCGTGAAATTGTTTCTGAACTTGATCGTTTTATTATTGGCCAGCATGAAGCCAAACGGGCTGTCGCTATTGCCCTCAGGAATCGCTGGCGTCGCCAACAGCTTCCTCAAGAATTGCGGGAAGAAATTCTTCCTAAAAATATCCTTATGATAGGCCCGACGGGAGTAGGGAAAACTGAAATTTCAAGGCGCTTGGCAAAGCTTGCGGATGCGCCTTTCCTGAAAGTTGAGGCTACCAAGTTCACAGAAGTTGGATATGTGGGCCGAGATGTGGAACAGATTATTCGTGATTTGGTTGAAATTGGGATCTCTACGGCAAAGCAGAATCACCGCCAAGAAGTGACAGCCAAGGCCGAACTCAATGCTGAAGAGCGCATTTTGCAAGTGCTGGTTGGTGATAAAGCCAGCGAAGAGACCGTACAAAAGTTTCGTAAGATGCTGCGTGAAGGAAAACTTGACGACCGCGAAATCGAAATTCCGATCAATGAAAGCAACAGTTTACAAATGCCTACTCTTGATATTCCAGGCATGCCTGGGGCTCAAATGGGAATGCTTAATTTAGGTGATATTTTTGGCAAAACATTTGGAAGCCGCTTAAAACCTAAGAAAATGAAAATATCAGAAGCTTTTAAAATTATCGTTGATGAAGAAAGCGATAAGCTGATCGATCAAGAAAAAACGATCAAAGAAGCCATTGAAGCGGTTGAGCAAAACGGGATTGTGTTCCTTGATGAGATCGATAAAATCGCCGGAAGATCAGAAAGATCAGGGGCTGACGTGAGCCGTGAAGGCGTGCAACGGGATCTGTTGCCGTTGATCGAAGGAACCTCCGTTGCCACGAAATATGGAACCGTTAAAACCGATCATATTTTGTTTATCGCTTCCGGGGCGTTTCATTTATCAAAACCATCTGATCTTTTGCCTGAATTACAAGGAAGGCTTCCCATCCGGGTTGAACTTAAAGCGCTTTCAGAACAAGACTTTGTACGTATTTTAAAAGAGCCTGAAGCCAGTTTAATTCGTCAATATCAAGCCTTGATTGAAACCGAAGGGGTGAATTTAAAATTTAAAGAAGAAGCGATCCTTGAAATCGCTAAGACAGCAGCCATGGTCAATCAAAACGTTGAAAATATTGGGGCCCGTCGTTTACAGACCGTGATGGAAAAATTACTGGATGAAATTAGTTTTACAGCCAGCGATCGTCACGGAGAGAGCATTAATATTGATGCTAAATTTGTGAAAGAGCATGTAAGTGATTTAGCAAAGAACACAGATCTATCGAAGTTTATCCTTTAGGGATAAGAAGAACTGCTTTTTGATAAGCAGTTCTTCTATACATAGCGATCATCTACCAGCGATATTCTGTTTTCAAAGAGATCGCGTGGACTGTGCGAAAACGCTTCAACGTTCCTGCATAGGTTAAATAGAATTTCAAGTTGATCTTGGTATCCAAGGCAGATCCGTAGACAGTCAAATAGTTGGCGTGACGGCCGTACCCCCGGTTGTTTACTTCAAACCCACTCGTTGTGTTCGTTTGAAGGCTGACACGCGAATTCGTTCTGTCATCTCCAAATTCATACCCATGTTCAAGAATCCCCGTGAGTTTAAAGACATAGTCTTTTGTATCCCATCTTTTACGTAAGCCAACCCCTACATAAGGTTCTCTGGAACGGGTTACTTTGCGACCATAGACTTGATTGAATGTGCCCGCATTGTTTTCCGTATAGCCAGCTAAGGCATTATATCCCATGGTAAATCCAACGCTTGGACGGAAAGAATAATTATAGGGAAGCTTAAACAGCCAAGATCCCAAAAGATTGGCCGATAGACTTTTCGATGAAAAATCCCCATTGGCTTGATAAAATATATTGGGGGCAGGGTTACCATTGCGAAGAGCATCATGACGACCCAAGCCTCCCGTTATATTAAAATCATATCGGCCACTTTCAAGAAATTTTAAAGAATGATAGGCGCCTAAAAACAAGAACTTCGAATTGACACGATTGTCCATTCCAAAAGCTGTGGGTGTGTATTGTTGTCCCATCCCTAAACCGACAGTACCGCCAAAGGTGGCAGTATCTTTCCAAAAGCTTCTCTGATAGCCAGACATGATTCCTTCATTATAATCCTTGGAATCTCCGTTGACTTGGAGATTCGTTTTTCCTTGAATATAATAAGGTGTCACCCAAAAGCGTTGATGATTTTTCTCGATAATAAAAGGCTTTTGTTGTTGGGACATAATAGCCATGGCCTTTGAAAAAGATGTTCTTGATTTCAAAGGATTGCGTGTGGACGCAGGCCTAAACGTTAACTGCGGCATAAAATCATCCACGTCGCCAATGGCTGCTCTGTCCAAGCCATGTTGTCCGATATTGGTTGCAAGGGAGCCTACGTCGGCGGTCGGAATATTGACGGGGATGGTTGTGGACGCGTCACGGACGGTAACCGTAAGACCTGTTGTTGCGAGATTTGAAAATCCTACAATCTCAACCAAACCATTGGTTGAAGTCGGAGAAAACGTGCCTGGACTATTCGCATCTATATTTCCAATAAAAAAAGTCGTTCCTGTTCCATAAGTACCAGGTTCTGCGTTCACAATTAATCGCACATTACCAAATAAAGCGAACGCACCAGTACTCGTTCTGGGAGTGACGGAAAAAACAGAATCTGCTGCAACCCCCAACTCAAAAGTGCTTAGATCTTGAAATGTTATCAAATCGTAATTAAATTTACCAAAACCTCCTAAAGTGGCTCCCCCATTAACTGTTAAGAATCCTTGAATAAGCTCGTTGGTTTTCTTGATAGAGGCGTTTGAATTAGAGAAACTATCACCAACAATCAATCTATTGGGACTTGGTACGACGTCATTGTTTCCCGCGTCACCTGTCGTATTATTGGGAGTATTCAATGTTGTGCTAGGCCAGTTACCAGCATGGACTTCCGTATTAAAACTTATCGCCGTTAACCCTATCCCCAGAACCTTAAGGGTGATTTTTTCTTTAAAAGAAATCTGGTTTAAAAAACGTGGCGCACGAACATGCAGAAATGAAGGAAGTGTTCCCATTGTTATTGTCCCTGTTTATTTTTTTTCTTTATTTTTCAACAGAGGACCATACTTTGAATATTGGATCAATGATTTTTGTTCTTATTATTCTCTTTTTTTTCTTTGTATTACTTTTTTGCGACGCTCTACGATACCGTCAACACTTTCCAAGTCAATTTTGAGGAATCCATTTCAGGGGGGTTGATTTCCAGTGTCCTGACCTTTATATTACCAGAGTTGAATAGTATTAAGCAAAGCCATGAATTTGATAGTGCACGGTTCTCTTTTACAAGGCGCAACAGTCTCCCATCAAGGAGGGACAGTATTTGCTTGGCTTTCTTCTTCACACCTCTGGCCTGTGCGGCCACATTAATTTTGTATCTTTTTATTTGTAAGTGTTGCGTGTGGTTTTAACCAAACCATTTGAATTTTTTATGTGAGGAAGAAATGAAAAAAGTTTTTATCGTGTTGGGGGTGGTGCTGTTGGGAGCGGCTCTCTTCTATTTTAATACCCAGAAATCAAAAAATGTGGCGCAAGTAGGTCTCGTCATTCCTTTAGAAAACAGAGCCTTACGGGACATGAGCCAAGGTTTTGTTGAACAATTGAAAACCCTTGAGGGAGATAAAGTTGTTGTTTCCGTCAAAAATGCTCAAGGAGATCGCGCGATTATGCGTTCTATCATTGAGCAATTTAAGCGTCAAAATGTCAAAGCGATTGCAACTATTGGAACCGAAGCGACGCTTTTAGCGGCCTCTAAAGTCGATGAAATTCCGATTGTAGGATTGGATGTGACGAGTCACGTAACGCAAGAGCAAAAGAACATTACTGGCATTCAGGAAGGGTCGGTGATTCCGTCTTTTGAGATTATCAAAGATGTTATTAAAGACTTAAAGAAACTCACGGTCATTTACAGTAACTCGGAAAAAATAAGCCAACAAATTATGGATTTGAAAAAATTGGCTGACCAAGAGGGGGTTACCTTGCAGACCTTGATGGTGCAAAATATAAGCGAGATTTATACCATCAGTAAGCATGTGGATCCGTCGTCCCAAGCCCTCTTTATTCTGAAGGATATTGCTGTAGCCAGTGGTGCAACTACCCTTGCGAAAGCGGCTGAAGACCTTAAAATCCCCTTTATTTCTTGTGATGAAGGATCGGTAATTTCCGGAGGAGCGATGGCCTTGGGAAATCGTGAGTATGACATTGGTAAAGAAGGAGCAGATCAGGTTCAAGAATTGCTGAAAGGGAAGGCACCTCATCAAATACCGTTGAAGCCCGCCGATACTTTTGTGCTATTTTTAAATAGTACCGCAGCTCAAAAACAGGGTCTCGATGAAGACACGGTTAAATCTGTGGCTGCTTTAAAAGGATATCAGCTCGTGATGGTGACACAAGATGGGGCAAAAAAATGATTGTTGATCTCATCGATCAGGCATTTTTATTTTTACCGTTGGCTCTTGGAATCTATTTCAGTTACAGCATTCTCAAGATTCCAGATTTGACCGTTGAGGGGAGTTTTATCTTAGGAGCCTCTCTTTTTGCGGCAGTTCTTGAGAGGGGAGGTGGACCAATACTGGCCACCGTCTCTGCTTTAGCGGGGGGCGGTCTCAGCGGTTTGACGGTAAGTTTAATCCAAAGCAAAAATCGAATTTCTCCCCTTATTGCTGGGATCTTGATGGTCTTTATTTTGAATGCCTTATCCCTGATTATTATGCAAACACCGTTGATTTCTCTATCAACAAAGCTGTTTCTTTTTGAGGGAACGTTTCTGCCCTTAAGTCGTTTTACGGCTTTAGTTCTGATCACTGTGTTGGTGGGGAGCGTTCTTGCGTGGGTTCTTCATTCCAGGTTTGGACTCGTTTTAAGGGCCTATGGACAGAACCGTGTCTTGCTTGCTCTCTATGGTAAAAATCCAGAAATTTATCGACGCACAGGATTGATTATCGGCAATATGCTTGCGGCTCTTTCGGGTATCTTAACGGCCTATGCCAATGGGTATGCAGATGTGAATATGGGAATTGGCCTAGCGTTAATAGGCATTGGTACAGTAATTCTTGGTCATCAACTTCAACATCATTTTCTCAAAAAAACGTCTGAAGTTTTAGGCTTACTGTTTTGTGTGTTGGGTGTGACGCTCTATTTCCTCGTGTTTAATTTGTTTTTAATGATTGGTGTGGAGCCTCTTTATTTAAAGTTGCTGGTGGGCGTGTTTCTTATTGCCATTCTTTGGAATCGCGCTCCTGAAGCGTTGCGTGGAGGAAATCTCTGATGTCTTATTTAGAACTCCAACACGTCACCTTTAAAGATAAAAACCGGAATCGCAAGATTTTGGATAATCTTTCTCTTGTTATTGAAAAAGGCGATTTTGTCATATTGCTGGGCAGTAACGGATCGGGAAAGACGAGCTTAATACGTCTTATTCAAGGTCTTTATCGTCCCTCTCAAGGGAAGCTTTTATTTGAAAATGAAGACCTTGCGGAGCGCTCCCTCGACTCTATTGCGCGTGATATTATTACGTTAACGCAAGATATGGTCATGACAACCTTTGAAGGATTAACGGTTCTTGAAAATTGTTTAATGGCAACCTTGCGTCATCAAAGGGCGAATCTGAAAATTAGTCAAAAAACCGAAAGAGCTTTTTTTAAGGACTATTTGAAAGATTTTCATCGTTCATTGCCAGGACATTTGGATACCCCAACGGGTCATTTATCGGGAGGAGAGCGTCAATTGTTGAGCCTGGGTTTATGTTTATTGAACCCTCCTAAAATTTTACTGTTGGATGAACACACGAGTGCTCTTGATCCACGCGCGTCAGCATTAGTTCTTGAGAAAACGATGAATGTAATTCAGGGAAATAAAATTACGGCCTTGATGACCACCCATAAAATTGAGCAAGCCTTGAGTTTAGGCAATCGACTTATCGTTATGAAGGACGGAAAAATTATCGAAGATATTGGGGAAAAAGATAAGAAAAAGCTTAAAGAAAAGGATATCTGGTCCTTTTATGAGGAGACTGTTTCTTTTTCTTAAAAATGATAAACTAAGGGTATGTGGCTTGACGTTATCCAGTATTATAATTTTTACAAAAGCGACCTTGGAGAGGCCTGCCGTCGTGTTGTTATGCGTAAAATTCATGAAATTTGGCCCCATGTTAAAGGTCAAATTGTAGCAGGGGTTGGATACTCAAACCCCTATCTCTCCCTTTTTAAAGAAGACGCCCGCGCAACTTTCTCTTTTATGCCTGGCCCCATGGGCGTTATGTCTTGGCCAAAAGATGCCAAGAACCTCGCAGCTTTGATTGAAGAAAATCAATGGCCTTTAGAAGACAAGACGATTGATTTACTGCTTGTGGTTCATAGTTTTGAACATACGGCCAATGCCCATGATTTTTTAAGAGAGTCTTGGCGTGTTCTCAGTGATGGCGGTCGACTACTTATGATTGTTCCCAATAGACGCGGTCTATGGTCTCGGAACGTTTCGACGCCTTTTGGTCATGGACATCCTTATACAGGAAGACAGCTGTATGATTTGCTTGAAAATGCTTTTTTTACACCGTCAAACCCTCAATATTGCTTGCATATGCCCCCCTTCAACTCTTTTGTTAGTCTTCAATTTTATGAAGCTTTGGAAAGCCTAGGACAGAATTGGTCAAAGAAATTTGGGGGACTTGTCGTTTTGGAAGCTCAAAAACAGGTCATTTCTTTAAGAAAAAAACCAATCCCTAAATGGGGTCCCCATGTCTTTGTTCCCAAGCCATTAAGCTAAGATCGTTTTTCCCTAAAGAGTTCTCTCTGCTCATGATTTAAAAACAAAGAGCGCCGCCAAAACTTACCAACGTATGGGAGCGAACTTAAGCAAATCGACGGGACCTAAAGACAGCACACCTTCCTGTAGGCTAATCGATGCAGAATGATAAGTGCGCGTATGATCTTCAGGATCGGATTCTTTCAAAAGATTGAGAGCAATTTTGGCGATCGATTCTGTCTTGGGAGAGATAAATTTTCCTTTTACAAGCGCGGTCAGTAAATTTTCAAGTCCGCCAATTTTTGCAGAAAAAGCTATCAGAGGTTGTAAATTTGAATCAAGAGAGACAGCGCCGTTGCCTTCGAGATTCAAGCTTCCCCATTTTAGAAGAATTTTACCACAATCAAGGTTCCCCCCGTTTTTATACCAATCTTTGGCTATCAAAGCTGCTGTTGGTTCATTGAGGCTAATCATACGATTGAAACTGCCTTCTAAATACACGTGGTCAATTTTATTGGGTAAGGGAAATTGTTGGGAAACCGTCCATATCAAATCATCGATAAAAAGATTAAAAGTATAAGGATCTTCGTTTTCGCTTTGTTCAAGATTGGTGTTTAGGGCAAATCCCAACTCTCTTAACTTTACTTCTTCGTTAGACGTTTTAAGGGAGAGGTTTTGGCTAGAAAATTCGACGATATCTTTCCCCCAAAGGCTTTTTGTACCTTTTACATTGGCAGCCGTAATATTTAAATCAAGAGGAGACTGGCTAGGAAATATTTTCAATTTGTAAGTGACTTTTCCTTGGGTTTGAATGGCCAAGGTTTGCGGTCTCCAAATCTGAGTTTTTAAAATTAAATTACCTTCTACAAACGCGTCACTCTGTTCAACTTTGTTTGATTTTAGATGCGGGTTTTGAAGAACTGCCATGATTTCAAAAGGAAAGCCCGTATAATAAATCGTATCGTAGTGAATAGTGAAACCATTCTTTTGTGCGTCTTCCGTAAATCGCGTGACGATTTGATGTAATTCATTGGAAGCGCGCTTCCAAATAAAGCCGTAACCTCCCCCAAAGACACTCAAGCAAACGACAAAAATAAAGACAGTTTTTTTTGAAAATCTCAAAGAGGTGTCTCCTTTGGCTTTATGTTTTTACAGGCAGTTTCAATACTTAATTCCAAAGCTTTAAGAAATTTTGTTTTCGTGAGACCAGGATTAATAGGCGGAAGAATATCCACAATAATATGTCCTGGATTTTTTATGAAGCGGCGTCGTGGCCAGAAATATCCAGCGTTTAAAGCAATTGGAATAACGGGGGTGTTCAAACGCTCATACATGGCAACGATGCCATAACGATAGTTAGGAGGCGCATCAACAGCTCTGCGTGTGCCTTCAGGAAAAACAAAGATAGAGATTCCTTTATCGATGTTCTTTTGTCCTTCTCCAACCATGAGAGGAATTGTACTTTTTCCTTTAGAGCGATCAATTTTTATAAAACCACAGCGTATCAAGAGCCATCCAAAAAAGGGAATCCAGGTAAGTTCCTTTTTTAAAATAATTGCCGAGTAGGGGGCAATCACTTCTATCATCGTTGTATCCCAAGCAGACTGATGTTTACACGCAAAAATATAAGGACCTTTTTTTATGTGGTGACGTCCACGAATTTCATACGTAATTCCATTAATGTACTTTAAGAGAAATTGAGTGCCATGCCCCCAAAGAATAGAGCAAGTGATTGTGTATCGGCGTCCCAGAATAAAACCAGGAAGTGAAAGGCAAACAACAAAAGTTGTCCAAATATAAAACAGTATATTAAAGAGTAAGGATCTGAGAAAAAGCATCTTAGTTGATCAGGCTCCTAAAAATATTGTTCAATTCAAATCGTACAAAAGCTTCAATGTACTTATTATATTCCCCGACCATAAACGCGATGTTATCAAAGGTCCACCAATCTTTATGAGTTTTAAAACTGATTACTGCATGGGGAAGGATTTGTACTTGGGGCAGATAGGAACGAAGTTCCATATAACTGCGCCTTAAGTGGTAATCAGAAGTCACCAAACGAATGCTTTGATAATTGTGTTTTTGAACCCAATCCGCCACTTCTAAGGCATTTTCGTAGGTGTTTTTTGACTCGTATCCTAAGTCAATAGCCTCCAAAAGGCCTTGGGGCAGATTACGGGCGCTCAAGTCGTTTTTGTCTTTAACCGAAGGGTCTACGCCTGAAATAAATAACTTTCCTCCCAGATTTTTATCGAGAAGATCAACGGAGACTTCAATGCGATTTTTTCCTCCGGTTAATACAACAATGACGTCGGTTTTTGTGTGCCAATCCTGATGTTGAGGAAGCGTTTGCACAAACCACACCCCCCCTGCGATCCACAGTAAAGCCAGGAGGGTAAGAGCACTAAAAAACCACTTCATTTCTAGACTCTTTTAGCCAATGCAAACAGAACAGTCATGCGCGAAGCAATTAAAGTCATGAGCATCATGAAAAGAGGGGTCAGAAAAATAATAAACCAGATCTCAAAAAATTCAGTGTGCTGTTGAAAAAGTGACATAGAGGTGGATTCAATAAATTTACTTAAAAAAAACACGCTCATGCCGGATAAAAGGATTGCTAAGAGACTGCCTCGAAATGAGAGGTGCAAGGCATGTTTTTGAAAGTGTTGGGCAATATAACGATCGTTTGCTCCCAATAGTCTCAAAACATCAATCACGGGCTGATGTGTAATGAGTCCAGAATAAGTCGCAAAAGCGATCGTGATCATCGTTGTGGCGGCAATCACGCATGAAAAAATAAGAGCAGTTGCAAAGATTGTACGCCCGATCACGAGTAGATTTTGACGTAATTCTGCTTGATCACGGACAACGATATTCGGAAGGACATGTTTTAATTCACGCTCAAGCTGAGAGAGATCCACTGTTTTATTAGACTTCATCTTTACATCGATGAGCGTTGGTGTGTTTGCGCCAGGCTCTGACGTGGCGATAACTTGCGCTTTTTCCACATCGGGAATTTGCTGGAGAATATCTAAGACAACCTTTTGTTGTTCCGTAGAAGACGGTAATGATTCATGATTGGTTTGATGGAGAATTTCTACAATAAAGCCATTTTTTAAGCCGAGGCTCCAGTTCTCAAGAACTTTTTGAGTCACTACAGTTATGCCCAAGGCTAAAATGCCCATATAAATCATCAACGCTATAATCCATGGAAGGAAGCGTGAAGAGTTATGCTGTTTAAAAGGAATAATTTCTGGATGTTCAGCCATAGCGAATTGTCTTTTCTTCAGGTTCAGGGACGTAGGTTTTGAGAACACCCTTTTCAAGGCGTATCTCAGGATGGGGGAACAGAGTCGCAATATCGCGATTATGGGTTGCGATCACCACTGTTGTCCCCATACGGTTCAATTCTTCAAAGAGATGCATTAAACGAACAGCATTTTCATCATCAACATTACCCGTAGGCTCGTCAGCTAACAGTAATTTCGGTCGATTAATCACAGCACGCGCAATCACAACGCGTTGTTTTTGACCTCCGGAAAGAGTGGTTGGAAAATGGTTTAAATGATCGCCAATACCAATCCACTCTAAAATCTCTTTTGCCTTTTTTCGACTGTCACTCCAGTTAGAGCCATGAATGACCTTGGCAAGGGCGACATTGTCCAAGATGCTCAAGTGATCTAAAAGATAGAAATCCTGGAAGACAACCCCAATGTTTTTACGATAATCAGGCACTTCCTTATGTTTGATATTGATAAAATCTTTGCCAAAAATTTGGATGGATCCTCTATAGCCTCGATAACCCAAATACATGAGCTTCAAAAGAGAAGACTTGCCAGCGCCGCTGGGGCCGGTTAAAAAATAAAATGAGCCAGGATAAAGGCGAAACGTAATATCCTTAAACACCTCAAAGCCATTTTCATAGCGTAGGCTGACTCGTTTAAAGTGTATAATTTCTTCAGTCACAATAGACATACCTTTTCATTTTCAACTACCATATCATGACGAAGGGATTTTTTGACGCAAGAAATTTTTGTCAAGATTGGTAATTATTGAATAATGAAGATTTCTTGCCATGGTCAAGGATAAATCCTATAAAGATATAGAGATTTAAGAGAGTTGAACAAATGATTATTACCTGTCCTGAATGTGATCGACGTTATATGACCGATAACCAGTCCTTAGGCGACGTCGGACGTGATGTTCGTTGTGTTGGTTGTGGACACCAGTGGTTCCAAGAAAATATCCGTATTTCAGAACAGACGGACGTCCTTGATCTGGACTTAGAAGAGCCCGAAGAGGAAAATACAGGATCGATTTTGAAAAAGTTGATTTTTGTTTTTGTTTTTTTAGGATTGATTGTGGCGAGCTTTTCCTTTGTCATTTTTAAGAGAGAATGGGTTACGCGCCTTATTCCTGAATCAAAAATTATTTTTGAGAATATGGGGTTTTCGTCAAAAAAGACAAATTTAAGTATCGTGATGGATAATATTGCAACTTTGCAGAAAACTGACAAAGGTGTCATCCAATTCTTTTTGGTGGGGGACATTAAAAATATTGCGGATGGCATTCGTCAAATTCCACCTTTAAAAGTGAAAGTGATGGGACGATGCGATGCGGCATCATGGACCTCAAAGATTGAAGCGAAATTGAAGGGTGACACTGAGTGCACTTTGGATCAGTGGCAGCATGATTGGCATGAAACACGTCTACCAGCTGGTGAAAAACTTAGTTTTGAAACCCAGTCTCGCCCTCAAATTGAGGGGATGCAAAATATTCGCGTTGACTTTTGATAAAAAAGTACTAGTCAATCAGAGTATTCCTTGTTTATAGATAGCTTTTAGAATTTGAAAGGACTTAAGATGAAAAGATCTGAAGGTCAGGCATTAAAGACAATAACTAATGTTTTTGATCTAGACACTTTTTTCTCAAACGAATTTGCTGAACATCAAGAGGTTTTTACTAAAACACAATTAGCTGTGCAGAATGCTTTTGCACACCTTGTAACCGCTGCCGCAGAGTCCATTCGAAATGGTGGAAAGCTGATATTCTTTGGTAATGGGGGAAGTGCAGCAGATGCTCAGCATTTAGCAACCGAACTGACCGTACGTTATCGTCATAATCGTCCAGCAATCGCTGCCATGGCTTTGACAACGGATACATCAGCTTTGACGGCTATTGGGAATGACTTAGGGTTTGAACATCTTTTTTCTCGCCAACTGGAAGCCATCGCCAAGCCAGACGATCTGATTATTGCTATTAGTACATCGGGTAAAAGTCCAAATGTTATTGAAGCCCTAAAGACTGCTCAGACTTTAAAGATTAAAGCGGCGGGTTTTACGGGGGGTGATGGGGGGCTTATGAAAGATTATGCGGATCCCCTCTTGATCGTGCCTTCAAAAACCACCAGTCGAATACAAGAGATGCATATATTTCTTGGGCAGATGCTTTGTGCCGCCCTTGAATACGCCTTAGGACTTGATGAAGAAAGCCTTAAAAAATGACACTTCTCCACCATTTTTCTGATATTATTCATAAATTTGAAAAGACCAGGCTTTTGTGCTTGGGAGATGTAATGATGGATTGCTTTATTTATGGCAATGTTCAAAGGATATCTCCCGAAGCACCGGTACCGGTGTTTAGTGTTGCTCGTAAAACCTATGTTTTAGGAGGCGCTGGTAACGTCGTGCGCAATCTTGCAATGCTTGGTGTCAATGTTTCTTTTTCAGCTTTAGTTGGTAATGACTATGCCGGTGAACAGGTAGCGTCATTGCTGCAAGAGCTAGGAAAAGTTAAAGCCGAATTATATAAAGATCAAAACCGACCCACCACTCTTAAAACGCGCTATATTGCTGGGGGACAGCAGTTAATGCGTGCGGATCAAGAAACCACAATCACTCTTTCGTCTCAGCACCAACAAGAAATTAAAGACTATTTTAAAAAATCCATGGACGACGTCGATGGCGTTATTTTGTCCGACTATCACAAAGGATTTTTGGCGCCGGATCTTTTGAGAGAATTAATAAAAATAGCCAAGGAGAAAGGCAAAACGATCATTGTCGATCCAAAAGGACATGATTACAGCATTTATAAAGGTGTTACGATTTTAACGCCGAATGTTAAAGAGCTGGCACAAGCAACTCGGATGCCTGTATCCACACCAGAAGAAGTGGTCGAGGCAGCGCGATATCTCATGAGCCAATTTAATTTTGAAAATGTACTTGTGACGCGTGGAGCACAAGGAATGGCTTTAGTAACCAAGACTGATGAACCCTATTTTATAGAAGCCCATGCTCTCGAAGTCTATGACGTTTCTGGAGCGGGAGACACGGTGATAGCAGTGCTATCCGCTTCTCTTGCTGCTGGTGCTGATATCAAAGAGGCTGTGAGATTGGCGAATATTGCCGCAGGAATCGTCGTCGCAAAGGTAGGGACTGCAACTGTTACCCGCAATGAATTGACGAGTCAGCTTGAGCAAGAAGAAGGGGGGCTCCCCCAGGAGAAGGTTTTAAGCTGGCAAGAGTTAGCGGATCGAATGATTGACTGGCATCGTCGGGGGCTTAAGGTCGGATTTACCAATGGATGTTATGACCTAATCCATTCCGGTCATCTATCGCTTTTAGGTCAAGCAAAAACGCGCTGTGATCGTTTAGTGGTGGGATTAAACACAGATGCTTCTGTTTCTCGTCTGAAAGGACCTACACGTCCTGTCAATAAAGAGCAAGATCGCGCTTTTGTTCTCGCATCCCTGACCAATGTCGATGCGGTTGTCTTGTTCGATCAGGATACACCCCTTGACCTCATCAAACATATGCGTCCTGACTTATTGGTCAAAGGAGAAGATTATACCCTTGATAAAGTTGTGGGAGCGCAAGAAGTCATGAGTTGGGGAGGGACAGTCTTTTTAGCCGAACTTAAGGACGGGTACAGCACCACCAATACGATTAAGAAGTTATCGGCTTAAGCCTGTTTTTCCTTAAGTTCTTCTTCATCCTCTGGAAGGTTGATTTCAAAAGCGCCCTTTTTACCTGAAAAAAGGCCGGGTCCTGGCTTAACATCATCCTTTTCCGTAATAGGCAGTTCTTTCACTTCACAAGCGCCCAGCATAAGACAAAAAAGAGAGAGAGTCTTTTTCAGCACGATTAAAACTTGATCCGTGCCCCTGACATCACAGCAAAAATATCTTTATACCGTTGTCCAGGAGAAAAGAGTTGATGCTTGCGTGCGCCAATGAATAATTCAGTAGCCGCAGGATCAACATTTTGTACAAGGTAGGCGCCCCAGATATGGGTTACATAATTGTCCGCAAAAATGTGGGCCCCTTTAGCAAAATCTACGGCGACAGACGTTGGCCCCCATGTGAAGTATTTCATTTGATAGCCGCCTTTTATGTAGCCCATAAAACCTTGACGTTTACGATTAGCAAAGCTCTTGTAACTTCGGTTGCCGGCTCCTAAAGTTAGGCTAAGACCACAGGCATGGAGGAAGGAAATACTCCCGCTGGTTTGGTTAGATTTTGACCCCTTACGATCGTTGGCAAAAGCGATACCCCCCTGGATTTGGGTCTTAGCGATTTCACCTGCATAGCGTAGGGCTATGTCTCCCATATCTCCTTGAACGTGAGAGCTGCTCAGCTTAAAGCCCCTCATTTGTGGTGTGTCATAACGTAAACGGTTGTCCCGTCTTAAGCCATCCATGCCTTGAAAAACTTGTCCGATGCTAGGGCCTTTGGAGCCATTTACATTAAAGAAGGTTATCCCGCCTGCAAAAAATTCTGCCGTTGCGCCGTCTGTCATCACATAGGTGCCAGAAAGATCCGATTGCACAATTTCATAGGAAGCAGTATAGCCATGACCCACGGATAATTTTCCGTAGTTATCATGTTCTACAAAGGCTTCGGCTTTGCGAGCATTGAATGTGGTTGGGTTTGGAGACCCTACGCCTAAATCAATAGAATCACTAGAGTTGGGAGAGAAGCCGGCTTCGAAGTTTGTGCCAAGCTTCAATTTTTTAGAGAGCGAAGCCAATCCTTCGAATCGTACTCTTGAGTTTGAATTAGCATTGTCCACGTGGGTGAGGCGACTGTTGGTACCATTATTCCCATATAGGATTGCCCGGTTTACATGACCGCTAATACGCAATTGAACTTTATCATTACCGGACGTTGTGATGGCTTTCGGAATTTCGAGGCCAGAGTTTTTGGGTTCTGGTTGGGCCGCAGGTGCTGCTGCAGGTTTTGCAGTTTCAGCTGTTGTTTTTATGTCCTGGGGTTTCGGTGCCGATTGGTTTTTTTCCAGTTCATTGATGCGTTGCATCAGAGTTTGAACTTGTTCCTTAAGAACGGCAATTTCGTGGGCCGTATCAATTCCATAAAGGGGTGACGTGGATAAGACTATCCAGGGTGCAATAAAAACGCCACGCTTCATAAGTGTTATCCCTGTTTCTTAAAATTTATTTTAGTTTGTAATAAAATACAGGTTTATGAAAACAAGCTCAAGGATTTATTCTTTAGAGAATTTTTAAGCCTAATTCACGAAAAGTTTTGAGTAATTCTTCGGGTAAAGGAGCTTGGACTTGAATTTGTTTTGCTGTTGGCCCCGTAAAACTAATTTGACGGGCATGAAGATGGAGAGCACTGCGCTTACCAAAAGGGTGAGCCTCCCGACCTCCATAAAGACCATCCCCTAGAATCGGACATCCTATCATGGCCATATGTTGACGGAGTTGATGCGTACGGCCGGTTAAGGGCATAAGTTCTACCCAGGTGATGCCCCTTTTAGCCCCCAAAACCCTATAGTGGGTTTCGGCATCGACGGTCATCGTTCCTCGGGGTGTTTTCTTTTCAAGGGGTTCGTGGATTTCTCCTTCATCGAGCGGAGGTTCTCCAACAATCAAGGCCCAATAGGTCTTTTCGATAATTTTTTCTTTAAAAGCTTGGGTTATAAAGGCAGCAGCTTCTCGAGATTTTGCCAAAATCAGTACACCGCTTGTCTCTCGGTCCAAACGATGGGTTAAAAACAAACGTCCATAGGTGGGGTGATTTTGTAGAATTTGGTCCAGATGGAATTTTAGGTTCGTTCCCCCTTGAACCGCCCAACCAATGGGTTTATTCAAGACCAAAACATCATTGTCCTCATAGAGAATGCTTTCCTGAAAGGCTTCCAAGTCGCTTGCGCGTATTTTAGGGGGTGTCTTTATGGGTTTTTCCGACGGTGCTAAGGGAGGAAGACGTAATTCCTGACCTTCCTCAAGAATCGTATCTGTTTTAATACGTTTCCCATTAAGGCGAATTTGACCCGTTCGGATCAGTTTTTGCAACAAAGTATAGGGGATAGATCCCTTGAAATGCCGCTTCAGCCAACGATCTAACCGTTGGCCACTGTCTTCTGGTTGAATTTTAATAATCTCTGCCATAAATGGGTTCTAGCAAGTTTCGAATAAAATAGCCAAGATTCTTTCTGAAAAGAAGTGTTGACCTTAGCTAGTTCTAAAATTATGTTAGCCATGTCTTTTTGACGGGCGCTTAGCTCAGCCGGTAGAGCATCTGACTTTTAATCAGGGGGTCACAGGTTCGATTCCTGTAGCGCCCACCATTTAAATTGGTGGTTCCCAAGAAATCTACAAATAATCTAAATGGACTGGGGGAGCAAATACGAAAAAATCATCACTTCTTTTTGAATCATAATACCCCGTCTTAAACAGATTAACTACCCTCTCTAAACTCACATTTAGCGCAAGAAATGATCAATGAATCCTATAAATTTCACTTTTTAACCGTATTTCTCCTCTCAAGATTTAATAAAGTTCTTCCAACGACAGATGAAATTGAAGCAGAACTGAATGAATTTCCTAAAGAGAAAAATTAAGGAATTATATTTAATTTGTTATAAAATTTGTCTAGACAGAAGGGGGAAGAGTTCCAGCAGACGATTTATAGGGTGATGAAGGATTGATTCCTTAATTTTAAGGAAAGCTTACACATGAATAATGACAAAGTAAAAACTCAATTAATTCAGCAATTCTGGAATATAGTTAGCCAGCATTCTAAGGATCTTTCCATCCTATGGGATTCTAACAAAAGAATAAATGCGTTTTTTAATGTATTCAACAAGCCTCTTAAGAAAATTAATGAGAATCTAACCCTAGAGCTAGGTCGCTTAGAGGGGAATAGTTATGAAATAACCATTAGTGCGGATGGTATAGAAGAAGCGTTTTCGGATGTTGAAGAAATATACAAACAAAAGCCAGAACTAGATGGTTTAATAATTCATAAGTTTAGACAACCTATATTGAACTTAAATGAGCTCCTTATTAATATTAATGATACGAAAGTCAGTTATTCAGACATTTTATTTGAGCTTATAGAAGAAAAAGAAGGAATTATCGTTGTTTTGTTCATTCCAGGATTCCAAGAAGATGTTCCAGAACACGAAACTCTTAAATTTCTGATTATAGATGCATGTCTTGGGGAATATGATGCTGTTAAAAAGGTATTATACTGTGATGCACTGAACCTTGAAGATTATTCTCCGAAGATCATGAAGTCCATTACAATACTGAGGCAAGAATTTGAAAAAGCCTACAAATCTAAGTATTCAAAGGTTGTATAAGTTTTCTTCCTTTATTTTGGAACCCTTGATTTTGATGCTTATTTCATAGAGATTGCTCATCGAATATGGCCTCACACCCAATGCCAGGTTGATTCCAATTGAGACCAACCATGACCCTAATCCAACCGTTCTTTAAAATCTTTTAGAATGATTCTTAAATTTCTAATTCTTCTCCACAGAAGCGTGCATACGGCAAAAAAATTTTAGACAAAAAGGTATGACAAGACACGTATTCTCTCTGCATGGTTAAAATGATGAGATTCAGAAAGAGCAGCGTATGGATCATCACGCACGTAGTATACTATATTTGACTCTTTTATTTCTTGGAGAAATTTGTTTTCTCTTAAGTAGACTATGTATGATTAATTATCCTTACTGAAATTAGCCTCCATCGAGATTTAGAGGCTTATTTGAAGCTTCCAGGATGGTTTCCAATTGTAAGAACGTGGATGCGATATAAGAGCCTCTCCTCTATTGCTTCTTCGTTTATAAGCAATACTTTCGAATCCGAAAACCCTAAACAAGTTGAGCATTATACATCTCCTACAGAAGAGACGCTTATCACTGAAGAAGTGTCTTAACCCTATCATTTTTAAGCACGTTTTAACTTGAAAATGTCATAAAAATATACTATATTTATGACATAAGGAGTATATAATATGCATAGCGTTTTAGTGAATCGTATAAACCGAACCCCTTTGGGGAAAGTCTTTAGTGCCGCTGATTTCTTAAATTTAGCGCAACGTAATACAATTGACCAAACACTTTCCAGGCTTTCAAGAAAAAACCACATCTTAAAAGTTGCAACCGGATTGTATTGTAAACCTCTTAAAAACCCTATTGTAGGAAACATCTCTCCCAACATTGATGATATTGTGCGCTCTTATGCACATAAATTTGGGTATAAAGTGCAGGTAAGCCCTGCGAAGGCTGCCAATCTGCTAGGGTTAAGTTTGCAAGTCCCTGCTCAGCACATTTATCTAACTGATGGACCTAATCGTTCATTAACATTAGGAAGTGTACCAGTGACTTTCAAACATGTTTGCCCCAGGAAACTTTTAGGCCTTGATATAAAGGCAGGGCTTGTTATTCAAGCGTTGTACTATTATGGCAATAAAGGCATCACTGATGCTGTAGCTTCAAAAATCAAAGCAATATTAGATAATAGAGATAAAAAGCAATTGAAAAGCTGGTTAGGACTCCTGCCCGTCTGGATGCAGAGTATTCTTGTGAGAGATGTTTTAAATGACTGACTTCTTTATCCAATCTCAAAAGACGAAAAAAGAAATTATACAAGCTGCTGCATCAAAAATGCAGACTGAGACGACGATTATTGAAAAGGATCTTTGGGTTGTCTTAATCTTAGATGTCCTATTTTCAAAGGATCTACCTGATATTTTCTTATTTAAAGGAGGGACATCCCTTTCTAAGGCTTATCAAATTATTGAGCGTTTCAGTGAAGATATAGATATAACAATTGATAGGCAATATTTTTCAGAACATGCTTCAACGGAAGATTTTTCTCACCTTTCGCGTAAAGTTGTCGATAAAAATATCGGCATATTAAAAGAACAAAGTCTTAGATAAAATTAACTGTTATATTTTACCGTTCTTAAAAAGATCTCTCGAGGAATCATCACGAGAAAAAGTCACAATACGTGCTACCGATGAAGATCCATTTTCAATTGAAATTTTTTATCCAAGCTATTTTGAAGGCCAATATAGCTACATCAAGCCAAGAATATTGATAGAGTTTGGCATTAGAGGAGATAATTTTCCATCAGAGCGAATAACGATCACATCATATATCCATCAACATATTCCAGAGTTAGATAGATTGAATGTTTCAGCGAGCGTCCTATCACCAACACGAACATTCTTTGAGAAAGCTACGCTTCTCCATGCGGAATATAATAGGCCAGTAGATAAACCCACCCCTGAACGTCTATCGCGTCATTTCTACGATGTTTACCAATTAGCCAATAGGAGGGGTTACTTAAACGCTGCAATGCAAGAAATGGATCTCTTAAAAACAGTTATTAAAAATAAAGAGACCTTTTTTCCTTCTGCGTGGGCTAAATACGACCAAATTTTCCAAGAAGGCATTCATCTTCTACCCGGTGATCGTTTAAAAGAGATTGAAGAGGATTATAAGAAAATGGAACAAATGTTTTTTAACGCTAAAGCCATACCTTCTATGAAAGAAATTTTATTAAAGCTGGAAGAAATTGAAACTCAGCTTAACAAAAAACTTATAAAAAAGCCCTAAGAGTGTAGTTATAAAATAACTTCGTACAGTTTCCAGCTAAACGGATATGAAAAAAATTGACTTAATCACTTTTTTTCTGAGTTGAAAATCGCTTTGATCTGTGAAGCGTTAAATAGGTTTTTCTCCTTTAATGCGGCTTTAGCCTCAGTTAATGGCTTAGCTTTCAAAATTTCAAGAGCATGATTAAATTCTGTAGAGGGCATATGCTGTTCAAGACTATAACGCGCAAGAGCATCTGAATTGAGCGTACTTGCTAATTGAGGAGATGAGGTTTTTACCGCCTCTCCTTGAGTTTTTCGTTCGTTGTAAAGCATTGCATGGACATCCGATTTTATATTATTTATTTCCTTTGTTTGTTCGCTGATTTTAGTAATCTCTTTTTCTAAAGATGAAAAGGAAGAGCTAATCCACGTATAAATAACAAAACTAATACCAAAGATTGGGAGGAGCAATAATATAACATTAAAAGTACTGATACAAATCTGTTGGTCTTGAAATTTTCTTTTGTTCATCAGCAAATCAACTTTTCTGCAAATAATGCTTTATTTTTTAATTCTGTAGCTTTTATCAGTTTTGGTCAATTTTATTATTTCTATTTTTGGCTCAGAGCATTTTTACAGCTATCTCGAATAATATTTGGGGTCACAGGTTCGATTCCTGTAGCGCCCACCATTTAAATTGGTGGTTCCCAAGAAATCTACAAATAATCTAAATGGGCCGGGGGAGCAAATGGGGAGCAAATACGAAAAAATTATCACTTCTTTTTGAATCCTGAGTTTCCATCTACAACAGATCAATTGTCATCATTTCAACTAAAATCTGCCCATTGTCGCAAACAAGTGATATGTCCGATTTAGTTAACAAGTGAGTTGTCCGATGAGAGGATGGACCTTGAAAGGAGGTCCATATGAGAAAACCACAAATCATAGAGGACATTCACCAGATGAGATTCGAAGAAATATATGAAGGGCATAAAAAAGGAAGGTTGAGTTGTGAAGAAGCTTCAGAAATTCTGGGCATATCAGTCAGGATCTTTTATCGCAAACGGCAACGTTATGATTCAGAAGGATTTAATGGACATTTTGACTTACGACTTGGTCGCCAGAGTCCTCACCGTGCAGCCGATCGAGAAGTTGACTTTATAACAAAGCTTTATGCTGAGATGTATCGAGGTTTCAGTGTCCGCCACTTTCACGAGTTTGCAGTGAGAGAACATGGATTTAAGAGAAGCTATAACTGGGCAAGAAATAAGCTTGAAGAGGCTCATTTGGTTAAGCGGGGTAAACGAGGAGGGGATCATCGTTTAAGGCGAGAACGTCGCCCAATGGCAGGGATGATGCTGCACCAAGATGGGTCGACTCATCGTTGGCTTCCTCATTTAGATTATAACCTTGATCTGATTGTCTCCCTTAACGATGCCACATCAAATATTACATCGGCTTTTCTTGTGGAAGAGGAAGATACTTTAAGCTCTCTGAGAGGGATTCGAGAGACAATAGAATTCTATGGTTTATTTTGTTCCCTTTATACGGATCGAGGGAGCCATTATTGGTTAACACCACAAGCGGGAGGCAAAGTAGACAAGACCCATCTGACACAGGTTGGCCGAGCTTTAAAGCAGTTGGGTATTCGTCATATAGCTGCCTACAGTCCACAAGCAAGAGGGAGAAGTGAAAGGTTATTTGGGACGTTGCAGGATCGTCTTCCAAAAGAGTTTGTTTTAAAAGGGATCAAAACGGTTGAAGAGGCTAATGCCTATTTGAGGAATATATACATTCCTCGTCACAATGAGCGTTTCTCTGTGTCTGCAAAAGAGGAAAAGAGTGCCTTTATTCCCTGGGTGAGAGTTGATTTACGGGATATTTTGTGTATTCAGGAGGAACGGATTGTCCAGAATGATAATACAGTAAGATATGAAGGCCTTACCTTACAGATTCCCAAAAATGATCTCAGGTACCATTACGTGAGGACAACTGTAACGGTACATATATACGAAGATAAGACGCTCGGAATCTTCTACGGGCACTTGTGTTTAGGTAAATACGACGAATACGGAAATCTTAAGGACGAGCAGGAGGTGCCCTGTCATAAAATCGCCGCTTAGCCCTTATGAGCTTCGTTCAGGCCTACGGCCTTCACTTCTCTCATAAGGGCAAAAATCGGTCAACTAACGTGTTAATTACTTCGGCCATCTTCACGTGTTATTGACATTGCTCTGCGAATCATAAAAATCTTTAAGAGGAGGGAGAGGTTGTTTTTGTTACTAAAAAAATTGACCTCTCTTTAGAAATAATATATGACAAAAAGGAAAACAATCTATAGTCAACTCTCAAATATATTTGGATATATACTTATGAAAAAAATTTTTCTCTATTTTATCACTACATCATTATTTTCTTGCTCGTCCGTTTACGCAACAGAGGATCTTTTAGAAGGCATTAGAACGCATGAAAACTCTGGATCAACTTCAGTCAAGGTGGTTAATTATGACCCCTCCGTTTTGGAATTATCAACCTTACAATCTCTTAATGCACGCGCAAAAAAGGGGGATGATGAAGATACTCAACCAAAATCATTAGCGCTGTATGACACTAAGAGGCCTAAAGATGATTCTAACGAACCTAGTAAGGAGCCTAACTTTACTAGCGCGGCTCAATCAAAGATTAAAATAGCGCAGCAAGTGAGTGAAAGTGAATATGTACAGGTTGAGGGTGTTGCTAGAGTTCTAGGGAATAGCATTTATGGTTTACCTGATTTTGTTGACTATTTAACTCAATGTGTAGCCCAGTATAAGCCTGGAATTAAGTTAAATTCCCAGAGAGAAATCAAAATCACAGAAGAGGACACCATAAATCTAAAATATTTTTCAAAATATGTACTTGAGACTTTGTTTGGTAAAGATATTTACGACACATACAAACTAACTCCCAAATTCGAGAAATTTAAGACTAGGAATAAAACGTCATTTGATGATTTCAGCTATTCAAATAATCCCGTATTGTTTTCTCTTATGTATTATTTTGAGGACAAAGAGAATACAGACCCCGTTGAGATTAGTTTATCAAATTATAAGTCATATAACGAATTAAAATTTAAATTTTTCCCATGCTCTGATGATGAAAGTGGAATACACATAGACGACTTCCACTTTAGTCAGAATGAGATGCCTTATTACTTTCATCAATCTTTAAAAGTACAAGATTCAAGAGATACTCTTAGACATTATCTGACGAAAGGCACTTATAATACCATACTAGATGCATTATATAAATTCGACATCTATAAAATAGAAAAAGATACTTACCGCGTTAAGGTTAAGCTCTCCTCCAAAGAAAACGCCTACAGTGATAAATTCACAGATCGAAAAATTTCAAACTTCGTTCTGAAAACAAAGTAAAAGCTTGGTTACTTCTCTCTTATAGAGGGAGGTAACCCTTATCCTTCCCTACGATCATGACAAACTAATATTCTTGATAGGTTTAGTACGTATGAGTTTGAGTTAATAAAAATCGGGAGTGTTAATTAAAAGAGAGACATGATATACAGCCTTCAAACAAAGATAGGAGGCAGAAATGCAAGTTAGATGTAAGGATTGTGGAAGCTTTAAACTTGTAAGAAATGGGAAGGCAAGAAAACATCAAAGATATAAATGCAAAGAATGAGGTCTGTCGTTTATCGAAGGTGATCGGAGACAGAAAACGCCTGTTGAAGCTCAGGCTTTAGCTGTCCTGTTGTATGGAATGGGAAAATCAAGTTATGGATTCATAGCAAAACTTTTTAAGGTTTCGAGAACAGCTGTTTACCACTGGATTCGTAATTTTTGTGAGGACCTTCCGCCCCCTCAAGTGCCAGAAGGGACCTATGATATTGACTTTGATGAGATGTGGCATTATGTCACTTCAAAAAAAACAAACTCTGGATTTGGAAAGCCTTGGATCGTCATGAAGGGAAAACCCTTGCCTGGGTTACAGGCCATCGTAATGCTAAAACCTTCCAAAGACTTTATGAAAAAGTAAAGCACGTCAAAGGAAACTTTTACACCGATGATTGGGAGGTTTACTCCCAGATTCTTCCTCAAGAGAGGCATATCATTGGAAAGTCAGGAACGACTCGTATTGAAAGTGATAACGCGAATACCAGGCATCACTTAGGGCGCATGGCAAGAAGAACGAGAATTGTCTCAAGAAGCAAAGATATGGTTGATCTTTCCTTGCGTCTTTCGCGGTTTCTGCAGGAACCCACCCATTTTGAAATAATCAGAGAAAAATTCTCGTCTATCTTTTAATTAACACTCCCATAAATTTGAAGCCTTTCCAGAAACTTTGTTTTAAGTACTCTCGTATTTTTTAATTATTGATCTTCAAATAATTTTGTGACTGTCCAGCCATCACTGGTGTAAGCATCAAGCATAAATGGCAGATGAAAAATGCCAACTCCTACAAGCACTTTATCTTCTGGATTTTTAGTTGCGATCCTTATGCTTTTTTGTATAAAAGCTGGGTCGCGGTCATTTAGAAATTGCTCTTCCTTGACTTGCTGGCGTATGTCATCAAGGCTTCGGGGATAGCTTCTGGGTGAAGGGTCCTCGAGATAAAAAAAACAAGAAAAATTGAGCTGCTGCTTTTCTAATTCTGATGAAATCTCATCGAAGGAGAGTCTTGACAAACCATGACTGTCATCGCTGCACAATTGTTCTTTAAAGGAGATAAGTCCTAATGTACGTTTCCCAGCTGCTTGAAAGGACTTTTCAATACAAAAATCCATACCTTCCATAAAGGTTTCTTTATAAGCATATCGGGAAAACAATGAGAGGGTAAAACCAAAATTGAGCTCATAGTTCACAATTTCTTGAAAAGCTATTTTTAGAGGTGAGGGAAGCTGTTTATATTCTTGTGTTTGAAATAACTTATCAAATGAAGCTTGATCCGATGGCCTCCTTGGGAAGTTCTGCTGACATAAAATGATTTTTTCTTCTTCACTAAGGGGTTCAATCTCACTTACAAATAAGGTTGAGCTTTCAATGAGCTGATATGCCTTTGGATGTAACCATTTATAAGGGAAATTATGTTGCGTCCCCATAAGATCAAAAGAAACATCTCCTTTGCTTATATGAAAGGTCTGCGGTGTTATTTTTTGGTCTTCTTCGATAAGGTGCATTTTGATGTCAGAAGCTGATAAAGAAATGCTGTAAATAAAGCATGAAAGTAAAAAGAAACGTCTCATTTATTTTTCCTTTAAGTCAAAACACTTTTTAGCCTTCTTTCCTTTAAAAATGCAAGAAAAAACAGCCTTTTGATAATACCAACTAAAATTGGGAGCCTTAAGGATTTAGAGGATTATTTGAAGATCTCAGGAGAGTTTCCGATTGTAAGAATGTGGATACGATAAGAGTATTCCCTCTATGGCTGCTTCGTTATTTACCAAACACTTTAAATCATACGATTTCTGTGTCGACGCAATCGCCTATAAAAATAGAGGAAAACTTGTAAAGTGAGTGTCAGCACCGAGAGAACGATAAAAATACTTAATACTTTTTCAAATTGTGAGAGGGTGCGATGGTTCTCTTGTATATAAGTCTCTAACCCCTTGGAATTATGAACAAGGTCTATTTCCCGGCGTGTAATGGGGGAAATATCTGCAGGAGGAGAATGAAGAAGGTTTTTTGCCTCTAAATCGCGCATTTCATCCAAGGCAAAATAAAGATCATTTAAAACCCCACCCCCTCCGAGGCAGAGAATAAAAAAAATGAGAGAAAGTACGATCGATGTTACGGTCGTTAGCGTGAGGAGAAATTTGAATTTTTTATAGCCCATCCTTAACATTTATAGTCTGATATTCTTGTTTGCAAGCGCAGAGTGTTTTTGCAGGATGTCCGCGATAATAAAAAGCTCATAAATTTTATGATATACAGATCATATATAATTTTTATGATTGACAAATCATATTTTTATTTTATGATTTAAAGATCATATGTAGGAATAACAAAATGCAACAGACTGCAAGGACGCCCAAACAAGTCGGTGAGATTCTTCATCGAACCCGTCGTGCGCTTCATATTAGCCAAAGTGCGTTAGGAGAAAAATCTGGGTTATGGCAAGAAACCATCTCTCGAGTTGAAAAAGGTTCTCCAGGTACGAAGCTCGAAACCTTATTTGATCTTTTGGCGGCGCTTGATCTTGAAGTTGTGATACAACCGCGACGTAAAAATAAGATTTCCAAAATGGGAGCAATATTTTAATGGGACGTCGTCGCGCTTACGTGCATTTGACGGTCTTGATGAATAATCGTCTTGTTGGCCATCTGACCAAAGAGATGCATGGATCTATTACTTTTTCGTATGATTCTCTCTGGCTTCGCTGGGAACATGCGATGCCGATTTCTCTCTCTCTTCCTTTGCGAGAAGATCCCTATAAAGGAGCAGCCGTCTCTTCTGTATTTGAAAATCTTCTGCCCGACTCAGACACGATGCGAAGACACATGGCTGAACGTTTGGGTGCGGACGGCATTGATGCTTATAGTTTACTTGCAAAAATAGGCAGAGATTGCGTAGGAGCGTTGCAATTTATTCCTGAAGGTGTGTCCATAAAACCCAAACACGAAATCCAAGGCACCGTTGTTGATGAAGACGATATTGAGAAGATGCTTCTTAACTTAGGGAGATTTCCTTTGGGGCTTGATCTGGAGAGTGATTTTCGAATTTCCCTTGCAGGGGTTCAGGAAAAAACAGCGCTATTATTTAAAGATAATCAATGGATCAAACCGACAGGTACAACACCAACAACGCATATTTTAAAAACCCAAATTGGTCACCTTCCAGGAGGGATTGATCTTTCCAATAGTATTGAGAATGAATTTTATTGCTTAAAAATTTTAGAAGCGTTTCACCTTCCTGTGAATCAAGCTCATATCCAGACATTTGGTAAAACAAAAGCTCTTGTTATAGAGCGTTTTGACCGGTTGTGGACTGATGATGGTCGATTAATCCGCTTGCCTCAAGAAGACTTTTGTCAGGCACTTTCCGTTCCTCCTACCCGTAAATATCAAAATCAAGGGGGTCCAGGAATCCATGACATTATGCGCTTACTCCGAGGCAGTGATGAAGCTCTCGAAGACCAACAAAAATTTTTTAAATGTCAGATTCTTTTTTGGTTGTTGGGAGCCACAGACGGGCATGCAAAAAATTTTAGTATCTTTTTAGCACCAGGGAGTGGGTATAAACTTACGCCATTTTATGATGTTTTAACGGTACAACCGAGCATCTCGGCACGACACATCGAAATGAAAAAAGTTAAGCTTGCCATGTCCGTCGGTCAGGCGCGTCATTACAAAATAGAGGATATTCATCGGCGTCACTTCTTTCAGACGGGAGAACGAGCGGGCCTTTCTAAATCTGTCATTGATAAAATCATCCAAGATATTATTGATCAAACGCCCGCAGTGTTTAAAAAAATAGAATACTTTCTCCCTCCAGGTTTTCCTCAAAGCATTCATAAATCTGTGAAAGATGCTTATAAAAAAAGGATGAAATTCCTCACCGTATAGCGGCTTATTTGAAAGATAGTTTTTTATTAAGATGTGAAAAGTAAGCGTGATCAATTATTATAAAAACAAATCATAAAGGAGGTGCGTATGTCTACAAACGAAAAAATCTGGTTTATTACAGGAGTTTCTGGGGGATTGGGGAGAATGATTTCACAAGAAGCGGCCCATCAAAAAGACACAGTGATTGGGACTGTTCGCCATGCGCATCAACTTCAAGAATTTGAAAATCTTGTCCCAGGGCGCACCTTTGCTGTACAAATGGACGTAACTCATCCAGATGAAATAAAAAAAGCCTTGGATGAAGTACTTAAGCGTTTTGGCAGGATAGATGTTCTCGTGAATAATGCGGGGTATGGCCTATTAGGCGCAATAGAGGAGATTAGCGATCAAGAAGCGCGTGCGCAGATGGAGACTAATTTTTTTGGAGCTCTAGAAGTAACCCGGCAAGTCCTCCCCATTATGCGTCAACAAAAATCAGGCCATATTATTCAATTGTCTTCCATTGCAGGTCTTGTTGGTGGTGCTGGCGCTGGGCTTTATAATGCTAGTAAATTTGCCCTCGAGGGATTCAGCGAAGCGTTGTCCCAAGAGATAAAAATTTTTAATATAAGCGTGACGCTCGTAGAACCTGGCCCCTTCCGAACAAATTTCTTAGGCAGCTCTATTAAAAGAGCTCAGAAAACAATAGAAGAGTACGCTATCACCAGTGGAATGGCGATACACCAATGGGGAGAAAACAATGGGAAACAAGAGGGAGATCCCAAAAAGGCAGCACGTGTCATCGTAAAAGTGGCTCATGCAGAGCATCCTCCCCTTCATCTTCCTCTTGGAAAAAATGCTTTGGATCGCTTGCATCAAAAGCTAAGCGCTCTTGAAAAAGATATGAGTGCGTGGAAAGAAGAATCTTTAAATACTTCTTTTGAATAGAACATACTGAACTAATAACAAAGCTCATGGCTGGCGTAGTAATGTGCAGTACGTCCTTCTATGAGCTTTTCAGATCCCAAGAAAGGTGTTTGCATAGAAAGTTATCTCTAAAATTCTCAGATGCTATGTTTCTATGTCAATGATAAGATAATAGATGTTTTTATTTGAGGTATTTATCTCTCGAATATAGAGGAGAGGATCTTTACAATGACAAAACAGAGTGACAAAAGGAAATATCCTCCAGAAATTTCCAATCTTGTAGCTTCCATTGCTCACCCTCTTTTTAAAAATTTTGACTTCACCTATTTTTCGTATAACAAGCAGTTTTTGAAAGAAAAAAAATCGTTGGTTTTGTGTTCTAATGTTAATTGGATTAATAGCTATTTTTCCTCTACTTTTAAAAACAGATTTATTTATGAATATGTAGATCTAGAAGCGACTGAATTTAGTGAACGTCGATTTTACTGGCCTCCCAGTGAAGAGAAAAATAATGATATGTTGAAAGCGCTTCATGAAAATGAGATTTGGCATTGCTATGGTATCTATCGAAGAAAAAAAGATATTCTTGAATCCTGGCATTTTGGAACAGATAAAGATAATTTTGAAGTGATCAATATTTATCTGAATCACTTAGAGATTCTTCATAGCTTTATCTTGTATTTTTTTTCTAAAATTCAAGAGTGTGATATAGATTATGATAGAATAACATTCTCATATGAGAATTATAACGTTCAAAAAAGTCCAGATCGCGCGTTTAGAGAAAAATATAAAAATTTTGTTGATCAAACAAAAATTATTAATTTTTGGTTTAATCTGCCATCTGGTGAGAAAATCTCGTTAACGAGAAGAGAAATGGAGTGTTTGCAGCTTCTAGCGTCGGGAAAGAGCATCAAGGAAATAGCCCTCAGACTAAAACTTTCACCAAGAACGATAGAGTTTCATCTCAATAATATTAAAATCAAAGCGAAGACTCATGCGAAATCTCAACTTATAGAGCTATTTTATTCGAGCCCTTATTGCTTCAATGTTAAGAAAGAAAACTCGAGTTCTTACTAGCCGCCGAGGAACTCGTTTCCTTTGAGTGTGCTCATAAGAACTTCTTCTTTAAGGTCGGAAGGCAGACGCTCTAAATCTTTTTGAGAGATCGTCTGTACTATAAGTCCTTGTTGTATAAATCCCATGAGCTTTGTTTTTAAAGAAGGAACGCATTGCTTAGCTTCTTTCAAATATTTTTCGATTTCTTGGATTACTTGAGAAGCAGCATCGCATTTTTTTTCTAAGCCGCTCAGAGCAGCAGGATTACTTGAATATTTTTTTCTATAACCTGCCAACCAACGATCTCTCTTTAAAATAGTGTCTTCAGCGATCTGAAGAGCTGTTTTTCCTTCTCTGTTTTTAAGAGATAAAAGAGCCCCTGCAACATGGAGCTTTTGAACAGTATCTTTAAATCCCCACAATGTCGCTAAATGAAGAGCGGTATTATTTTCTGTATCGAGAGGCGTATTTATTTCTACTTGTTTTCTTTCCGCAATAATATCAAGAATGTTTTTGAGGACTGAAGCCGAAGCCGAAGTCAAATTTTTTCCATAGTTTAGAGCCACTTGAAGGTTGGAATAGTAGCCATCACGTACATATGTTAAACTGGCCCCTTGCTGTAGTAAGCTTTTTACAACTTCTGCATTTTTCAATAAAAGAGCTTTCTGAAGCGCTTCATTATAGCTCTTTTTAGTGGGAGAAGTCTCAATCATTAATTGAAAACCTAATCTTTGATCGTCAGGACTACACCATTGTTTAAGAAAGAAACGGATGAGGAATTCTCGGTGATGTCCATCGATAAGGGTGTCTCGGATTTCTTGAATAATATAAGGTTTCACAAAAGCTTTGTCTTCTTCATGACCATGCTCGAATAAATAATCTGCAGCATCATATTGATGTGCATGCCCCTCTTTTTGAACAATAGATCTTAAGGCGCTTTTGCCAATTTCATTATCTTTTCTATTACCAAGATTGAGAAGGATTTTAGCTGCATCATATTGATGCCCATGACCCTTTTGCCGAGCAATAGATCTTAAAATACTTTTGCTACCTTCCTTCTCTTTTTTTTCACCAAAATTGAAGAGGGCTTGAGCTGCTTCATATTGATGTACATGACCCTTTTGTTGAGCAATCGATTGAACTACAGTTAAACCAATATTTCTAGAGATTACATCAGAACGTTTACGTAGAACTTCAGGTGTATGATAATTAATCTTAAAGAGAGAGAGTGCAGCATCATATTGATGCTTATGATTATTTTTCTGAGCAATAAATATTAGGGCATTTCTCCCAACTTCTTTATCACCAATAATGATGAGAGCTTGAGCAGCCTCATATTGATATTCATGACCATTTTGCAGAGCTATAGACTTTAAGAGGGAGAATCCACGAATCTTATCCTGTTGGTCTGAGCTATTGGTTAACTTTACAGCGGCTGTATAAGGATTTTCATACTCTTCCTGTTTACGAATTTGTCGACAAATTTCAGGTAATTTTTTATTTTCTTCTGTCTCTCGTCTTACTTTTCTTCTGAGATTTGCAGGGGGAGTATTCTCATTGCTTATCTCTTCTTTTATAGTTTCCTGAGATGCTTGGAGTTCTGATGAAATATTTAGGAAAAAAAAGGAAAGTATTAAAAATAATTTGGATAATGATAACATGACATATGATCTTCTATATTGGAATTACGTGTGTGCGTTATTTAGATAACATTATTAACCATTTTGTCAAAATAATATGAAAAACCCCGTGATTTTCACGAGGGTAAAGAGTTTAGAGAGGGATGAAAGGACTTTTCCTTAAGAAAGAGGATGTCTGAAAAATCTCTATTCCTAGATTAAAGGGATCTATATTTTTCTTTAATCAGGTCGATTGCTAGGGTGTAAGCCTCAAAAAGGCTTTGTACTTTATCTGTATTAAGTTCATGAGAGTGTAATTTCTGAAGTGTCTCCCGTAAGGCTATCCTTTTAGAGACGCAAGCTTCCAGAGCTTTTACAAGATTTTCTCTGTTTAAAGTAGGAACAGTCTGATGAATCCATCCCTTAAGCTCTTCTTCTGTGGCAAGAGTAGATTGAGCTTGGAGTGACGCTGCAAAATCTTTGTACTCCTCAACAGGAAGGAGGTCTTGTAGTGTTGGTGTGCTAAGCTTAATGTTGATGAGTGTAATGATATACTCATAAGCCCCTAAAAGACCTTGGATAGGCAAAAGACCCTGCACAGAGATCATGTTTGTGTCTGGGTTTTCCTGAAATTTTTTCTTCTCAGAAGAGCTGCTCTTTCTCTTAGAGTCACTCTTTTTAGAGGAGACTTTCGTATGGTGAGTCTTGAGAGTGTTAATGCACTCTTCGAGTTCTTTTTTCTTTTGATAGCAGCCGTTTCTAATTTCAAGGAGTAATTCTGTACCCATGCCATACAGTTGTTCATTAATCCAAGCCGTCGGTGTTTGTTGCTGTGCGCTATCAAATTCCACGATCAATTGTGTGGTAAAGGTCTTGAAAC
Source organism: Candidatus Nucleicultrix amoebiphila FS5 (assembly GCF_002117145.1). NCBI lineage: Bacteria > Pseudomonadati > Pseudomonadota > Alphaproteobacteria > Holosporales > Nucleicultricaceae (SeqCode) > Nucleicultrix (SeqCode) > Nucleicultrix amoebiphila (SeqCode). The sequence goes on from NZ_CP008743.1 coordinate 1,203,330, forward strand.
GAAGGGTAGAAGAAACGTCTTCTTGAAAATCCTCGCTTGCAAAAGACGTTTCTGAAAAGGTTATCATCAATCCTAAAATGTATAAAAACTTTTTCACCTTCAATATCCCCTGTTATCCAGCACAAATATGACTGCCTATTTTCACGTAATCTATCTGATCTGTTGTGAAAGCGCATCTAATTTTCATTAGAAGCGATAGTGCATGAAGTTATGTTTATTTAATAATGCTTTCATCTAGAAATCAAAAATTGAGAAGTGTGAATTTTTAAGACAGTGCATTAATCCATTACTTTTTCTTCTTTAGATTTTGTTCTTCAAAACCTTTTTGTAAGTCGTTCTTATTCTTCAGCAATAAAAGGCAAATAAAATAGAAAAATGTTTGACATGCCTTTATGACATCAATTATGACATAAGCATCAAATCGATGATTCTCAATAAAAACAATAATAAATAGAGAAAAACAGATATTTTTTTAGATTAAGTATTCCAAATAGGTAATAAATGAAGAGCGTATTCAGTCGGTTTTTTACACTCCTTGTGCTCATTTCTTATTTTAATGAACTGGTGGCAGTCGCTTATGCTGGTACTGATCTTTGGGAAACATCAGACTATACCGTTACGGTAAAGCGGACACATCAGCGTAGCAGCGCTCGACGTTCTTCTCCTGAGAAAGAAGGATTATCGCTTCAAGTTAAAAAGAAAAGCGATAACGAAAAATCAACCGTTGTTTTTGAAACTTTTGTCCCCAAAAATCATAAAGCCTTTACAAAGAAACAACATCAGCATCTTAGAGAAGTGTATGATCCGCAAAAACGTTCCATAGGGCTGAATTTTTCAGTGCCCCATCTTTTAAGTCTTGTTGTCTTGTGGGATGGATCCGTTCTCGCAGAAAAAGGATCTTTAGGAACCCAATCCCTGACTCTTAAATCTTCCCAAACCATCGCCCTTGATCACATGAATTTTGGCAAGCTCAATGTAAAGGCTAAGTCCCTATTGATAGGTCAAGACGTTTGTGGGGAAGATCTGCGGATCAAGTTAAAAAAAGAGGCGCAACCAAAGAACACTACAACAGCGTTGATTACGGAAAAAGGTCACCTCAGGGTTAATCATTTGCATCTGTTGAACGGCACGCTTTTGAACCTGGGAACGATCACCCATGAGGAATCGACAACCCTTAATCTCTATGGAAATCCCCTTTTTAATTTTGGGCAAATTAAATCCAAACATTGCTCAACGATCTACCAAGGGGGGTATATCCACAATAAAGGAGATATAGAATCTGACTTGGTCAGGATCACGGCGCATTCACTTGAGAATCATGGAAGTGTTGTTGGTCAAACCGTACGAACCATTGTTCATCATAATCTTGTGAATACAGGAGAGATCATAAGCGCCCATCGGGGAGACCTTATTTCGTTTGGACGCATCTACAATGAAGGCACGATTCAAGGGGATGTTCTTCAAAGCATTTTGTCTCAAGGAAAAACAACAAACACGGGAGTGATCGGCGCTCCTAAAATGCAGATGCATACGAAAGACATAGAGTTGTCTGCAACGAGTAAAATTTGTTCAGAAAACCTGACTCTTAAAACAGAGACAGGATCAATTGATGGAACCCTTTGCGCTCAAGGACCATTGCATCTTGAGATTGCAAAAAAACTTTACCTTCGATCGGACCTCAATCTTGAATCTCAGTCTTTGACGATTATGGGGGAAGGCACCATTGAAAATGCTATCAAGAAATTAGAGGGGCCAGGGAGCCTGCACTTTAGCAATTTTAAAGGCACCTTTATTCATACAGGCTTAATCGACTTCTTTGGAGACGTTTTAGGACAATGTCATCAGATGATTAACCAGGGGATTTTGAAAACAAAAGCCCTCTTCAATCTCCATATAGACAATCTTGTGAACAACCCAGGCGCTCACATTGAAGGGGCCGGTCGCATCACACTAACGCAAGGCCAGAATTCTGGCGTCCTGGGACATCAGAATGTCAAAGTCCACATTGAAGATACATTTGAGAATGGAGGAACGTTTGTTGCGGAAGAAGTTACCTTTAAAGACCAGGAAGCGCGTGTCCTTAATCGAGGAGATTTTTTGGCTCATGCAATCAAAGGAAGGCTTGGCTCTCTTCAAAACTTTGGAGTGATAAAAACAAATTGGGAGCTTCAGATGAGAGAATTGATGAACGCTCACCTCTTGCAAGGTCAGGGGTCCCTGATTGTTGATACACTTGAAAATCGCGGAGTTTTCGGTAACAAAAACTTGAATCTCATGATTAATCAAGAAGCCGCCAATCGAGGTGTCCTTACGCTTGATACCCTAGGGGGAGAGGGGCGTTTTTACAATCATCATCACCTGATGATTCTAGGAGAGGATCCCCTCTCCATTGCAGAGTTTTTAAATCAAACAGATCCTGACCTTTCTACCAAACCGTTGCTGCAAGGAGAATTCTTGAACTGGCATCAAGGCATTCGGCGTTTTGAAAATGGCGAAGGGGCCGAGATTAAAGGGATAAGTCTTTTTATCGATTTACTCAAGAATGCTCTTATTCTCAATCGCGGCACAATCACCGTCGATGAATTTATTTATTCGAATCTGGTCAATGAAGGCGATATTGTCGCTGGCTCGATGCATAAGTCTTCCTTTGTAGAGGGGGGTTACTTTAAAAATGGTCCTTATGCCACAATTACTCTCGACGAAAACTTTCATTTCAGAGGAGAGACCTTTGTTAACGAAGGCAGCATTGACGGAGCCAAAACTTATAAAAGTCCAAGATTTCAATTCCTTGTTGAAACTCCAAAACCTATCCTTCAAAAGGGACGCCTCACGGGCACCACAGTAAAATTTATCTCTCCTGAACTTTTAAATTCAGGCCTTTTAAAGATGGCTGAAAGAGCTTTTTTCCAACTCCAAACCTTTACTAATACAAAGACGGGTAGGGTAAAGCTTGGTGAAGTTTCTTCTGATACAGCGCTGCCTCATATGAATAATCAAGGCACGATGACGCTTATTAATCCTTTAGATCTGATCATTGAGACCATCACAAACACAGGAAAATTTTCAGTGCTGGGGGGGAAAGTGGATGTGGTTCACACGTTGGAAAATCATCCTCAAGCATCGATGATTCTGGGAGGGTCTGCAGATCATCATTTTAAAGATATCTTTAATGAAGGACTTATTAAATTCTTGGTGAGTGTGTTTCTTGAGGGACACACAAAGTTTACGAAACTTGGAAAAGTAGAAGCACAAGGAGATTGCTTGATCGTTTTACCTGATGATCAAGAAATGCAGTCTCAAGCACTTTCTACCCTCCCTTACACTGCAGCATCTCTTTATCTTTATGCTCAGAACTTTGAACAACCTGCTGATCTTTTTCTCGACTATCCTCTTATTCTCAAGTCACATACTTTCTCAAACAGCGGGCGCATGCAGGCTCCGAAGGTTTCTATTGAGACAGATATTCTTAAAAAAATTGGAGAGATAGCAGGAGACGAAATTTGTCTTCGGGCAGAACAGCTTCAAAGGGAAAGTGATCATACTCATGTTCAAAGGGTTAAAAAATGGAGACAATATCTTTCCACGTCTGTTTATGGAGGAACTGAATATGGAGGATTCTCCTATAGTTTTATCAATGACGCTATTCCCGAATACTCTAATAGTTATAGTTTGGGCGATTCCTCTGGCAATGTGCGCTGTATGGCAGCGTCTAAAAATTATACCTATTGGAAGAGGTTTGGCCTCGAAGCGCCTGTAGAAATTTCGAAAGAAGAATTTGAGTCGTCGTCTTTAAAATTCGAAGACCAGCGTTTCAATCCAGTTGAAGGGAAAATTAAAGGACGGCGTGTCCACCTTGTAATGCCTCAACAACTCTATCTCGACTCCTTAGAGGCTTTTGATCTTTTGATGAAACTGACCCAAGGCGGTTTTACCCATGAAGACTCTTCCTTAAGTGTCGTTCATTCTTTGACCCTTGATATGGGGGAGTCTTCTTTTCACTTAAAAGAACCTTTACGTCTCAAGGGACAGTTTGCGTTGACGGCGGGGAAGGTCGCTTTAGAAGAAGATCTTGAAGCGGATGAAGGAATTCATTTGCACGCCCAGGGATCCATGACCCATGGAACACAGGAAAAAAAGGCTCTTCTTCAAACCAAAGGCCCAGTTGAAATTCACGCCCAGCAGTTTACCAATGCGTGGGGAAAGATCTTTGGAAAAAATGTCAGCATTACCAGTGATGATGACCTTCATATCGGGACTTCTTTTCACCCCGCTGATGCGTTCTATTGGGCTGGTCATAATAAAGTATCTTATCGGGATATTCTGCGCTCTTCTTCCGGCGCTACCATTGGCGCAGAAGAGTCTTTGTCCCTTGCGTCTTTAAAAGGAGAAATCTTAGACCTTTATGGGATTTTGTGGAGTCGAACACTGCAACTGACATCTCCAAAAAGTATTCAGCAAAAAGGATCCACGTATACGTACGCCCAACAGGGAGCAACCGTTAAAACGCCAAGATTTATTCTCCAGCCAGACGATACAGTAAGCTGTATGGGAAATATTTTTATTTTACAGAGAAATTATTTATTTGATCTCAAAAGTCTTTCCCATGAACAATCGACAGGGCCCGTATTTGATGTGGGAGGACAGAGAGATGACAAAGCTTTTATAGACCTCGACGTTGATCAATTGGATGTTATTGGTTCGCGTATCATGACCTCGGGCAGCTTGATTCATAAATCGAATCGTCTGAATCCTCAAAGCCTTCCTACGTGGGTGAAACTTCAAAGCCGATCAAATACACCGCCCTTACCAGCCCTGATGAGAGCGGGCGAACAGTTCTCACTTAATTCAGATCTGGTGCAAATGTCAGGAAACGCGAAAGCATGGAATATTTTTATCCAGGCGAAAAATGTGGTCATCGAAAATCAAGATCAACAAGAGGCCATCATCCCCCATGTTTCTTATACAATTTCTTTAAAAGATTATCTGCCAAATTTAAGAACGCGTGGTTTGCTTCAACAAGCTGAAAGTCCTGATGCCTATAGTCAGACAGGGATTCCTTTCTCTTCAACAGGGCCGCGAAACAGAAATAATCTTCTGCTTTTAGGCAGTCGTCCTAACAAGAGTGAGCCTATTCCTTACCTCATGACAGAGAGTCTGGCAGAGTTGGCCTTTAAAGATATTCTCAGCTCTCTGGGGGGAGTGCGTTCTGTTTTTGCAAAAACGCTGTGGGAAGAATTCCATGGAAATGCCGCGCAATCAGGAAAAGAAGTGATGAGCTTCAGCGATTTTCAATCCCAAGCCACGTCAATGATTGCCTACGAACTTGTCTCTATTGGAGAAGTATTTAAGGAAGTTTTAGAAGGAGAAAAACTTAAAAAAGCCCTGTCCCCCGTTCTCCTTTTGAAAGATAAGGATACGGATAGAAGGGCCTTGGAATCAGGCTCTTTAGAAGCGAAAGAGACGCTCAAGGTTCATACCGATGAGAACTTTTCTCTAAAAAGTGGCGCCCTTGAAGGCGATGATGTCGATGTTTTTTCTGAAGGAAGAGTTGAGCTTGATCGCCTTGGGCATACGACGGTGAGCGTTTATGGCGATACAACGGTTACCTCTTATCTACCTAAGGCACCACCGCGCATTAAAGGACGTAAAAAAGCAACTGTTCTGGGCAGAAAAGAATTTAGGGACACGAGTTCAGAGTTATACGGAGGACAAGAAGGTCTTCTTGTGGGAAGCCTTGAAGGCCCCTCCACGTCAACGCCTTTCATCAGCACGACTACCACCACGATTCATGAAGAAGAGGAAGACGGAGGATTCTTAGGCCTCTTTACGTCGACACGCACGAAGAGCACAACAATTTATTCAAGCACGGCACATCCTTCCCATCACACATCCGAAGGACCTTATGTGAACCTGGGGGACCCGGTTGTTTTAAGGGCTGCTAAAATTAATGCGGGAACCACAGTGACGATCCATGGCAAGAGGGACGTGTTGATGCCTTCAGCCGTTGACTCTTATCATTCTGAAACCCATGAAACAGAAAAAGGTCTGTTGCACGGGACCTCAAAGCGCGATGAGGTTCATGAGAGCAAAACCCATCAGGTGACAGAAATAAGGGCGGGGGACTCCATAGAGATTACCTCCGATGAGGGCGTTGTGGGATTGGGCGCTGCGCACCTCAAAGGAAAACATAAGGTCCAGATTGATACCCCCGAGGGCGCTATTATTTTTAAAGGAGTGGAAGAGTCCTTCCTCCATAGTTTGCAAGAATTTGATTCTTCCCTGGTGTGGACGTCCCTTACAAATTCTGGAAGTCAGAGCACACATTATAAAGATGTAGAGATTGACGCAGAAGAAATCGTTTTAAACGCTGGCAAAGGAATCGACGCGGAATTCAGGGAAGAAACGCTCCAGGCCAATCCTTCCTTGATACAAGTGTTGCGTGCCAAAGGGGTTTCGCCTGATTCCCTCAAGGAAGATATCAAATCCTGGCACGAAACCCATGAAGCGATGGGCCCAGGTCTCAGTGCTTTGATTGCCATCGGTGTTTCCCTTGTGATTCCTGGAATCGGCACGGGTGTCTCAGGCGCCATGATGACGGCGGGTGCGAAAGCATTAACCACTCAAATGATTGTTGGGATGGTGAACAACCAGGGGGACCCCTTAAAAACCCTTGAGGAAATGGCCTCAGGGAATGTCCTAAGAAACACAGTCATCAGTGTAGGAACGGCGGGTCTCGGGAATCAACTTGGGACAACCTTCAAAATCCCTGTCCATCCAAAGACAGTGGATTTTATGGACCATCTGCAGAGCAGTCTCATCGAGACAGCGGCCCAAATTCCTGTGGAAGGGATTTTCAGTCGACGGGAATTCAGCGATATTTTAAAGGGAAGCTTGAGATTAGGGGCCGCCAATCTGGCAGGGAGCTATGGATCCTCCCATATAGGAGATGCCTTTAAGCTTGATAAAATTGATGCCCTCACCCAAAAACTCGCCCATGGTGCCTTGGGAGCAGTCTCTGCGGCCTTGATGGAAGGAGAGCCTATCACCGGCGCCATCGGTGCAGTGGTGGGGGAAATGGTCGGAGATCTCTATCGGGAAGGGCTGGAAGGTCAGAATAACGGTCATCCTGAATCTGAAGACACTCAGGCTTTGATTGATCGGGGCGTCACTATCGCTCGCTTTACAGCGGCCACGTTGGCTTGCTTCACCGGACAAGACCCAGATGTTGCCGCCTTAACAGCAGGCAACGCTGCCCGGTATAATGCTTTGGCCGTGAGTGAAAAGACAAGAGACGTTCTCGTATCCCTGGATGAGATAGAAGAAGAACTGAAGAGCCTTCATTTTGAAGAATCCACGATTGAAGAAGGGGAGAGAGATCAGGAAGAAGGTGCGAGAAAAATAGCTTTAGAAAAGAAGAAACTCGCTCTTTTCGTTCACAAGGCAGGGGAAAAACTCCTGGAGCAGTATGCCAAGCTCGCAGATTGGGGAATTGAAAAATTAGAAAAGAACCCGGATGCAGCAAAGATGATAGACGTTGTTCTTTTATCTTTTGCCACATACCAACAGCTTATGATGGAGCTTCCTGAACGTTTGGCCACCGGCGAGGCAGAGAGGACGCAAAAGGCACAAAAAGAACTAGATCGGGCGCTTAAAAGTGGAACGGAAGCGATCAGGGAACACTTGAAGGGGGCAGGGTATAGCAAGGAAGAACAAGTGGTCTATGCCCATGCGGTGGCAGGGCCTCTTCTGCTCCTCAAAGCAGCAGGTGCTAAAGGGAAAAAAGGAACCAGCACAGCGCCTTCAAAAGAACTGCTCACATCCCTTAAGGATTTTAAAAAGGCCCATGGGGCGTTGAAGACGAAGGCTTCCATGGGAGAGTATCGTCATACAGGCGGCCATCATGTTCATGCTAAAAAAGCTTTTGAGGGACACATTAACTATGATCCTAAGAAGGGATTTTCGATTAGTAATGAGTATATGAAGAGTCTTGGGATAGACCATCTAAAAGTTACATCAACGCAACGCAGGTTGTTTGGTGAGTTAGCTAAAAGTGGCAAACCAAATACATTGAAAGAACATACTAGAATTGCAGTAGAATCGTTAGTATCTGGCGGAGAAGGAAAATTGACTTATAATCAAGCTCGTAATATTGTTTCTAAATCCCTTAAAAGTTTGAAAGCAGCAAACGTAAAAACCCCAACTACCATCCCATGGAACAGTTAAAAATAGGATAGATAATGTCTAAAAAAGAATTACTAGAAAAATTTGGAAGAATATTAATTAAAGACGTTAGAGACGAAGTTTTGGAAAAAAATGATTTGATAGCTTCTGGACAAATGGGTGGAAAAGAAAATCAAGAAATATACGAAAAAATAAGAGATCTGGATGAGAAAGAAAAAGAGTTTATAAGACAGTTCGCAAAACAAGCAATTGACTCTACCATTCATCATTTTTTATGGATGATCGAGCAAAATGAAGAATATGATCTCGTAAAATACAACAAAGATAAATCAGAAACTATAAGTCTTCGTGATACCAGTGATGGTCTTTGCGGAGAGTTATATACAGAAGAAGGTTGGATAGAACGCTTTAGTAAATATCCACCCAGTATTAAGTAATAAGGACTCGGAATTTCAAACCCGATAAGATTTATATCCAATTCTCAAAGCAGCAGTCGCTAAAGGGAAAAAAGGAACCAGCGCAGCGCCTTCAAAAGAACTGCTCACATCCCTTAAGGATTTTAAAAAGGCCCATGGGGCGTTGAAGACGAAGGCTTCCATGGGAGAGTATCGTCATACAGGCGGCCATCATGTTCATGCTAAAAAAGCTTTTGAGGGACACATTAACTATGATCCTAAGAAGGGATTTTCGATTAGTAATGAGCTCATGGCGAAAATTGGTGTACAGCATAAAGTTGTGACTATCGCTCAGCAAAAGCTGTTTAGAGAATTAGGTAAAAGTGGTAAACCTAATACTATGAAAGAACATACGCGCATAGCAGTTGAAGTGCTTATTAAAGGAGGCGCAACAAAAGAGAAAGCGAGAAGCTTAGTTGCAACATCTTTAAATGATTTAAGAAACAAAGGCGTTAGAGTTCCAACTGATATACCTTGGTTTAAAACTAAATAAGGGATCATTAAAATGGCAAAAGACACAGAATTAAGAGCTTTATATATCTTCGGACAAATATTAATGAAACATGTAAGAGATCTTACTATAAGGGAAGAATATAATATAATTGCAGGCATTACAAAAGCTCCAGTTAACATTGAATTATATAAAAAGCTTAAATTAATTCCGGATGACCAAAAAGAAACGCTAAAAAATCTTGTAGTTGATGCAGTTGATGGCGCTCTCAATAATTTTTTATGGTTAATTGAACAGAGCGATGATTTTGATCTTGTTGCTTACAAAAACAAGGAAACTTTTAGTTTAAAAGGTATTAGTGATGGTCTTTGCGGTGATTATTGGAATTTTGTTGAAGAATTTAGCGAATACACGACCGCAGCAGAAATGCTAGGGTATGATTTTATTGAGGAGACAAACCAAGAGAAGTCATTTTCTGAAACTTATCTTGTTGAGCTATTCTCTGAAAGTCCTGAAGAAGCAAAAAGATATTTTATAAGAACTTTAAATAACAAAGAGAATTATGAGCTTTTAAAATCTCTTATTCCTAAAATTCCATCGGATATTCTTAAAATCTTAATAGAGATGACTGTATCTCGTTCATCTTTTCATAAGGATCAGTGCGCTGAAATTAAAGACATTATGGAGAAGAAAAATAGAAATTTCAGTTGATTTTTGAGATTAATTAAAGCAGGTAAGGAAAAATCTCAAAGAAACCTTGGAGGCCAATCCTTCCTTGATACAAGTGTTGCGTGCCAAAGGGGTTTCGCCTGATTCCCTCAAGGAAGATATCAAATCCTGGCACGAAACCCATGAAGCGATGGGCCCAGGTCTCAGTGCTTTGATTGCCATCGGTGTTTCCCTTGTGATTCCTGGAATCGGCACGGGTGTCTCAGGCGCCATGATGACGGCGGGTGCGAAAGCATTAACCACTCAAATGATTGTTGGGATGGTGAACAACCAGGGAGACCCCTTAAAAACCCTTGAGGAAATGGCCTCAGGGGATGCCCTAAGAAACACAGTCATCAGTGTAGGAACGGCGGGTCTCGGGAGTCAACTTGGGACAACCTTCAACATCCCTGTCCATCCAAAAACACTGGATTTTATGGACCATCTGCAGAGCAGTCTCATCGAGACAGCGGCCCAAATTCCTGTGGAAGGGATTTTCAGTCGACGGGAATTCAGCGATATTTTAAAGGGAAGCTTGAGATTAGGGGCCGCCAATCTGGCAGGGAGCTATGGATCCTCCCATATAGGAGATGCCTTTAAGCTTGATAAAATTGATGCCCTCACCCAAAAACTCGCCCATGGTGCCTTGGGAGCAGTCTCTGCGGCCTTGATGGAAGGAGAGCCTATCACCGGCGCCATCGGTGCAGTGGTGGGGGAAATGGTCGGAGATCTCTATCGGGAAGGGCTGGAAGGTCAGAATAACGGTCATCCTGAATCTGAAGACACTCAGGCTTTGATTGATCGGGGCGTCACTATCGCTCGCTTTACAGCGGCCACGTTGGCTTGCTTCACCGGACAAGACCCAGATGTTGCCGCCTTAACAGCAGGCAACGCTGCCCGGTATAATGCTTTGGCCGTGAGTGAAAAGACAAGAGACGTTCTCGTATCCCTGGATGAGATAGAAGAAGAACTGAAGAGCCTTCATTTTGAAGAATCCACGATTGAAGAAGGGGAGAGAGATCAGGAAGAAGGTGCGAGAAAAATAGCTTTAGAAAAGAAGAAACTCGCTCTTTTCGTTCACAAGGCAGGGGAAAAACTCCTGGAGCAGTATGCCAAGCTCGCAGATTGGGGAATTGAAAAATTAGAAAAGAACCCGGATGCAGCAAAGATGATAGACGTTGTTCTTTTATCTTTTGCCACATACCAACAGCTTATGATGGAGCTTCCTGAACGTTTGGCCACCGGCGAGGCAGAGAGGACGCAAAAGGCACAAAAAGAACTAGATCGGGCGCTTAAAAGTGGAACGGAAGCGATCAGGGAACACTTGAAGGGGGCAGGGTATAGCAAGGAAGAACAAGTGGTCTATGCCCATGCGGTGGCAGGGCCTCTTCTGCTCCTCAAAGCAGCAGGTGCTAAAGGGAAAAAAGGAACCAGCACAGCGCCTTCAAAAGAACTGCTCACATCCCTTAAGGATTTTAAAAAGGCCCATGGGGCGTTGAAGACGAAGGCTTCCATGGGAGAGTATCGCCCTACAGGCGGCCATCATGTTCATGCTAAACAGGGAATGCCTATAACTTCTCAAGAACGTTTGGAATTAGGGGCTTTCAACTCTTCGATCTTTGATAAGAAAATTGCATGGACGTCTCCTTCTGGAACGCAACAGACCTATAAAGTTTACCAAAGAACTGATATTGATTGGACGATGGTGAGGACAGAAGGTCCGCTGAAATTTAGGGGGATGACTAATATGGAGGCTGCAAAATTAGGTAAAGCTCCACAGTTAAGAGATGGTTCTTTCGCTACTTTACATCATATTAATCAGAATGGTATGGGAAATTTAGTTGAAGCAAGCACAAGGTACCATGGTGTAGGAAAGCCCGGGCAAAGCATGCTTCATAGTTTGTGGGGAACAAACAAACCACACCCTACTCATCCTGTTGATCGTAGAAAATTTGACACCGATACCGCAAATTATTGGAAACAAAGGGTTAATAATGAATGATGAAAAAATTGAGCACTTAATAAAAAGATATAGAAATTTATTTGAGAAAAAAGGTCTTGATAGTAAGAAGCTTCATCTTATAGAAGATAAGTTAGAATTGGTTTTGCCTGATGACTTTAAGCAAATTTCTAAGGTTTTTGATGGTTACGAAGAAATTGCAGGCCAATCATTTTTCTCATTTGATCCTGACGTAAAAGGCTGGAATGTAGTAGAAAAGACTCTCTTTTATCGAAAGAGCTCATGTTTTCTCCCTAGGAATTTTTTAGCTTTGCGTGAAGAATCAGAGAGTTTTGTTGTCATGGAAACCAAAGATGATCCAAAACTTAACACCTCTATTATAGAATGTAGCTTATCTGACGCTAACAATCTTATTGATATGAAATTTTATGATAATCCTACCATCTTCCCAAGTTTCACTGACTTTTTTGAATATTTGATTGAGCAAGAAGAGAAAGACCGTCAGCAAAAGTAGGATCATTGTATTATAAGCTGAGATCGTTGGGGGAGTTTCTTCGGAAGTCGCTGCTGAATTTTTGGTTCCTGATCGGGAAGCGCTGGCCCTTGATATTTTGGCAGACGCCCATCGCACAGGAAAAACCCTCACACAAGAAGAGTTTAAGGAAGCCCTCAAAGAAGAGCTCCGTCACAAGGTAGACTTGGCTCGATTAGCAGGAGCAGTGACGGCTTTTGCTACGGGACAAGACATCGACATCGCCACCAAAACAGCCACCAATGCGGTAGAGAATAATTTTGTTCCCTTGATATTGGGAGCAGCTGCCGTAGGGAGTACTCTCTGGACAGGCTATGACGTCTTCACGACGTATCAGGAAGAAGGTGCAGAAGCCGCCGTCAAAAAGCTTGTCGTCTATGGCGTTGTTGGAGTTGTTACCTATGGCACCGGCAAATATGTCATAAAAGGTGTTCAGTATTTCACGGCCACAGCAGCGTGGGACGCTTATGTGAGCTCCAGCCCTCTTATGATTAAACTCAGTACCAAACTTTCTGAAGCTGGTCACCGCGTGATGCGTTCATCCCTGGGACAGCGGGTTTTTCAGCAAACTTCAGATAAAATCACATCAGGTTTTGGCGTGACTTCTCATGGCGTGAGTCGTAAAGTTGAGAGAGGTGTAAGATCAGTTGACGAACTACAAGCCTTGAAAAATCCTTTGAAAGTAAATGATATCGTAGTTGATAAGTTGGGAAGAAAGAGTCAAAAATTTATTGGAGAAAAAGCGACTGTTGCAATTAATCCTGATACAGGAAAGATAATATCTGTATACCCTACTAGCACAAAATTAGCAGAAAGATTAAAAAAGTAAAAAATGAAAATATATCTAAACGAAGAAGAAATGCAGCTACTTAAAATAGCTGCTTCAAAAGGAAAAATGGAAGATAGAGTAAGACTTACTCCTGCTTCCCCAAATAAATTTCTACTAAGTGGTGCTGAAGATGATTTTGTAGATCTACGAGAGTGTTGCAGTGATTATTTAATGATTGTTGGTTTTGATGAGAATTATCATCTTACAAAAGAAGGAAACATATTAGAAAAACTTATCGATAAACTTTATATTGACTGAAGCATAAGTGAATCTGTGATTTTCTTTCTTAGATAATTATAAATAGCCCTCAAAGAAGAATCCACGATTGAAGAAGGGGAGAGAGATCAGGAAGAAGGTGCGAGAAAAATAGCTTTAGAAAAGAAGAAACTCGCTCTTTTCGTTCATAAGACAGGAGAAAAACTCCTGGAGCAGTATGCCAAGCTCGCAGATTGGGGAATTGAAAAATTAGAAAAGAACCCGGATGCAGCAAAGATGATAGACGTTGTTCTTTTATCTTTTGCCACATACCAACAGCTTATGATGGAGCTTCCTGAATCTTGCCATTGCAGAAATTGTGTAGCAATCAGCCGACGCACGAGAGAGACATCAATATGAACTTTGTCAATGTTCGGCATTGGTGATATGGCCTCTTGAGCAGGTGAAAAAAACAGCTATTTATACTCGTCCCTATCCCTTTAAATTTTTTCATGCCAGAATTATTTATTACTTTTTTGAATTTAAAAGAGTCCGAAGCCCCTTCTGCCAAACGTTCTTTATAAGTATCTTCAGAATTTGCCATTTCTTTTTTGATGACAACCTTGATTTTTCTCAAAACCACGCTTATGTTTATTAGTGAATACACAAAATAGGTTTAAACGTATCATGAAGAACATCTCTCGATAGCCCTGCAAGATGGGCAAAAGCTTAAAACCAACTATGGTTTTGAAGCTCCTTTTTAAAAGCCCTGAATTTCGAGAGAGTTGATATGAGTCACCAACTTCCTAAAACTTTACCTTCTTTTATTTGGTATTTCTTGAAGCCCTATAAGTTAACGGCTACGATTTTTGTATCCACGGCTATATTAGCTGGTTTTTTTGGACCATTTAATAACATCCTCATTAAAGTCATTATTAACACTTTGCCTCAGGTACACTCGGAAGATTTGTCTCTTTTAATGTGGCCAGCTCTATTGATTGTTTTAAACTTCATTGTTTTTGACAACTTTACGTGGCGCTCCATAAACTATATGAATTGTAAATTTCAACCTTTAATTAAAAATCAAATCATTAAAAAAACGCTACGTTTTGTTTTGGGGAGCTCTCATCAGTTTTTTCAAGACAACTTATCCGGACGCATTGCCAGTCAAATCACGACTCTTGCTGACAATATCGAGATTATTTTACAGAGGATCGTCGTTGAATTTATTCGAGGAGCCTCATTGCTTTTGGCGTCATTTGTGACGGCCTATTTTGTAAACGCCCTTTTCTTTTATACACTGTTTTTATGGTTTGTTGTTTTTGCAGTCGTTAGTATTTTTATGTCCAAGCGTTTTGTGGATTTAGAGGATAGATATGCGGAGTGCGAGTCTATCATTTCTGGCCAATTGGTTGATTGTATTTCTAATCAAAGCAACGTCAGGATTTTCTCTAAAAAAGAATATGAAATCTCAAGAATGCGTCCTTTTTTATTAGCAACTCAAAAAGCGTTTCAAACGAAAGAACGCTTTGGCATTTTTTTGTGGAGCCTTCAAGGTTTAATGATCACAATCATGATGGGCTTTTCTGTTTACTTTTTGATTTACCTTTATGGAAAGGGTTTCGTCAGCATTGGAGATTTTGCTTTGATCTTAGGACTTTCCATGCAACTGGGGCACATGATGTGGTATATGATGTCATTCGTGGATCAATTTAACCAGGCTGTTGGAAAGTGTAAGCAAAGCCTCTCAGCTCTCCTGATTCAACCAGAGATTACGGATCGATCAGATGTCCATAATTTACGGGTAAGACAAGGGCAGATTCGCTTTGAAAAGGTCAAATTCCACTATAAAGGAACTGAACCCCTCTTTCAAAATAAGTCGGCCACCATCGAGGCAGGACAAAAGGTGGGCCTTGTCGGATATTCGGGTGGGGGCAAAACGACCTTCGTGAACCTCATTCTAAGGCTTTACGATGTGACAGAGGGACATATTTTTATTGATGGCCAGGATATCCGGGATGTTACCCAAGATAGCTTGCGCGCATCAATTGCTCTGATCCCTCAAGATCCCTCCCTCTTTCATCGAAGTTTGATGGACAATATTCGGTACGGTAGAACAGATGCTAGCGATGAAGATGTTATTGAAGCTGCCAAACGCGCTCACGCTCATGAGTTTATTCGCGCATTACCGCAGGGCTACGACTCTCTCGTTGGTGAACGGGGTGTTAAGCTTTCTGGAGGACAACGGCAACGGATTGCGATTGCTCGGGCAATCCTTAAAAACGCCCCTATCTTGATTTTAGATGAAGCCACGTCACAACTCGATTCTGTGACAGAGCGCTTTATTCAAGACTCCTTATGGGAACTCATGCAAGGAAAAACCACCATCGTCATTGCTCATCGCCTCTCCACCCTCCTTCACATGGACCGCATTCTTGTTTTTGATCGAGGTAAGATCGTTGAAGATGGATCGCACCAAAATCTTCTTGCCAAAAGAGGTATTTACAAAACGCTCTGGGAAACGCAAGTGGACGGTTTCTTGCCAGACAAAAAGACGCCATGAAGCAGGATCTTTTTACCTTATGAAAAAATCCATGCCTGAATTTCGGCGTCGCGCTTTACTGATCTTGGTATAATGAACTATATCCAAGATTAGAGGTGGGAGGAGACCCATGATTTCTGCTGACAGCAAACGAGAGTATTATCAAGCACTCATAGAGAAAAAAACCGACTACGAAGGTGTATTTTATGTGGGAGTTAAAACGACAGGTGTCTTTTGTCGTCCCACCTGTTCAGCGCGAAAACCAAAATTTGAACATTGTGAATTTTTTGAGACGGCACAGCAAGCCCTTCTCGCTTCCTTTAGGCCGTGCAAGCGTTGTCGCCCCTTATCGCACCCTAATCAAGTTTCGGACCTTATCCAGACGCTTGTAAATGCTGTGGAAGAAAATCCAGAGAAAAGATGGAAAGATAAAGATTTTCAAGCACTCTTCGTTGATGCCTCCACGGCGCGGCGTCAATTCAAAAAGCGTTTCGGTATGACCTTTGTTGAATATGCAAGAGCACGACGTATGGGCATTGCTATGAAACAAATACGTGCAGGGGAGGCAGTCATCGACGCACAGCTTGACGCAGGGTATGAATCCAGTAGTGGTTTTAGGGATGCATTTTCCCGTATTATGGGGGCAGCCCCCAGCTTATTGGGACAGCGTCCCATTTTAAAGGCTTCTTGGTTGGACACAAAGCTTGGCCCCATGATCGCCATTGCAGATGAGAACGCGCTTTATCTTTTAGAGTTCGTTGATCGTCGAGGGTTGGAACGCGAAGTTGAACGTTTGCGACAAAAAACAAAAGCAGCCATTATTCCTGGCGTAACACACCCAATTCAGTCCATTGACCATGAACTCGACCAGTATTTCGAGGGGACTCTTCGCACGTTCAAAACACCTTTATATCTTCTCGGATCTCCTTTCCAAAAAGACGTCTGGGAAGAATTGAGGAAAATCCCCTATGGCGAGACACGTTCGTATGCTGAAATTTCGAAGAGCCTTGGAAAACCCTCTGCTTTTCGCGCTGTTGCCAACGCCAATGGGGCGAACCAAATTGCTATTGTGATTCCATGTCATCGTGTTATCAACGCAAGTGGAGATTTAGGGGGATATGGGGGTGGTATCGCTCGTAAAAAATGGCTGATTAATCATGAGAAACAAGGAGTGTAAATAATGATTCTAGGGGTTGATGGTAAAAGGCGCTGTTTTGGGGGCAAGCCAGGAAAAGAATTCTATGGCGACTACCATGATCATGAGTGGGGCGTTCCTTCCCACGACGATCAGCATTTATTTGAGATGCTTATTCTTGAAGGAGCTCAAGCGGGGCTTAGCTGGGAAACGATTTTAAAAAGACGCGAAGGATATCGTCAGGCTTTTCATAATTTCGATCCTGTCAAAGTTGCAGCGATGGATGATGAGACCCTAGAGTCTTTGCGTCATAACCCTGACATTATTCGTAACCGTTTAAAAATTTATGGGGCACGTCAGAATGCGCAGGCTTTCCTAAAAATTCAGAAAGAATTCGGATCTTTTAATCGTTACGTTTGGAAGTTTGTGAATGACAAACCCATTGTAAATCATTGGCAGAAAATGGCAGATGTCCCCGCTAAAACAGCTGAAAGTGATGCTCTGTCAAAGAATCTTAAAAAGCGTGGCATGACTTTTGTAGGATCAACAATTATTTATGCGTATATGCAAGCGATAGGCATGGTAAACGATCACATCCTTAGTTGTTGGCGCAACGGAAAAAATTCTTAAGATTCTTCATTTTTGCAAAGAATGGGAAGCTATTCTTGAGAAAAATTTTAGTCTTTGTGTTCATCGGAGTAATTTCTCTTCATTAATGTAATTTACCATGGGCGCAAATGAACGTGTGTCTAAGAATTATCAGCTTGATCCTCAATTGACAGAGCAGGAACACTCGTGCTTTTAAGGTGAGGTCTTGGTTTTGACCACTTAAATTTTCTGCCTGGCTTAGGATCTTTTTCCGCATCGGAAGAGCTTGAAGAAGAAGCTTGTGAGCTTTCTAACGTCGCTTTAGATTCAAAGCTCGAAATTTTAAAATCTGCAAGTAAATGACTTAACGCATCAATTTCATGGTTAAAGGACGCCTCGGTAAATCCAAAAAAAGTTCTTACAATGGACTTTAAATCGACATCTGAAGGGATCTCAGAAGAGAGGGAAACAATAAAGCCGACATCTGATAGTAAACGATGAACTCTTTCGTTATAGATAGTCCTCACGATTTTTTGATGGCGCTTAACAAACTGAATAAAGTTATTTACGAGAGTGGCTGTTGTTTCAAAATAGAGGTGTACCCGTGCAAGTTTAGAGTCATCCTCTCTGAGTTGTTGCGTGAGAACGGTATGCTTTTCTCGAAAGCGCATTTTAAAATCATTAATATCGTCTTGAAGTTTGATCAACAAAGAAATGTGACGGGCAACGTGCTGTAATTCTTGTTTGGGGATGCTGACAACATAGGAACCTCCCCGCACTGGGGCATATGATAGACGACTGTAGTATGTCGCTAGATCATTAAGTTTTTGGAGCCTTACGGGAAGAAGTTCCCCCCAGTTTTGATAGACTTCTTGTATTGACGCGAGTTCTGTGCTTGAGAAATTTTTACTCGGGTCTGAGGATGCACGAAGAAGTGTTTGATTTTCTTGATGTGCGCTTAATTCCTTAAGGAAGAGATCAATGTCTCTTTTAAGGAAATAGAGACTTTGATATAGGGCATCACTTTTTTGCGTCTGCGAGAGAATCTTTCTTAATTGAAATTTAGAGGGAGCTTTGTCGCCATCAAAAGCCTTATCATAAGGGTCGGCAAAATGGGTAAGGACGTCTTTTATTTTTGTTGTACTTTCCTGTTTACGTTTACTAAAAATTGCGACTTCATGGGCTGAAAAAAAATAATGCAAGGATAACAGAAGAGCTTTGAATCTAATCTCATCAAAATCGTGAAGCGTTTCAGATTTTGTGGCTAAATTTTTTGTTACAAAGGTTTCTCCATTGGCACCTATAAGAAATTCAGTGTCTGGAAAAACAAGATTTACACATTTTGCAGCGTAGACAGTCGTATAGGTTGCTAAATTCTGAAAGATCTCAAAAAAAATGTTTCCAAGATCCAGGAAAAGAAAATACCCATTTCTTTGACGCGCATCTTCAGACAAAAGTCGGTCATGAATATATTGCCCATGCTTTGTCTTATACTCAACAGGAACATGATCATCCATGAGGGTGGTGGAAATCGTCGATGTTGAAGAAGAAGAGCTCGTGTGTGAGCTGCTATCAGAAGAAGAAGACTCTAGTAACGAAGAGTGGCAAAAACTTGAATTAAGAAATAATAATGACACAAAAAAGTATTTTTTCATAGTGTATACCAAAATATAATTAATACTCTATATTAATAGTATTAATTATATTATTAATATCTGTCAATTTTTTAAAAATTTGTCCGGTCTTGCAATGAAGATTCTTTTTTTAAAACAGGGTGCGGCTCATTAATCGAAACTTCTTAATAAGATTTCTCTCATAGAGAGGTCTTTCTTATTGATTGTTTTGTGCATCATGCCTCATGAATTCAGTACCATCGCGCATATAGCGTCCCAAAGGCGTAGGACAATTATACGAATCTGTTCCATAAATATAAAACCCGCCTATTTGATCAGGGTAAATGGACGTGATTCCTGACACGTCTTGAAATAATCTTTTTGAGCGTCCGTCCTTTCTGAGAAGGGTTGTGTTTTCGCCTTCTGCGTTAAGACCAAATATATACAGTCCGCCATCCAAATCACTGATGATGGCCTGTACATTTTTCCAGGTTGGAAATAGGATGTCTTGCCTATTTTCTGATACATTTACGAGAAGTTGATTGCCTTGTATGGGCTCGCCTAGAACATAAATATGACCGTAACTAGGAATGATTTCTTCGATAGAAGACCAGCCTTTTACGATGGTGTTTATGTGTTGACCTTTAAAATGAAGCACGGACTGGGTGTGCGTGTTTGGATCCTTTCCACTAAAGTAAATTCCCCCATAAAGATCAGGTCTTAAATGTGAGGTGGACGCAAATCCCGAGGATAGGTCTCTCATTGTTGTCTGCGTGAGATGGTATAGAAAAAAGGGAGTTGATGCTTTTTGCATGACTTTATTTTCAGTAGCTGTCGACCCTTTAAGGGCTTTAACGTAAATGCCTTCCCACGGATCAAGGTAGAGGGTATGCACACTCTTAATCCCAGGACAGTTGAAAGTTCTTATTTGATTGGTGCGATTATCATGAATTGCTAAAACACCATTCTGGAAATCGTGCGTATCCACATTAAAATTAATCATTTGATTGCTGAGGGAGGAAGAACCCCGGTGCGTCATACTTTTTCCTTCACGGCTATCGCTGTCATGCGGAAAAGCATCAGAAGCTGAAAGTTGATCAAAGAGATTAAACAATACACAGAGAGTCAGAAGAATTTTTTGCATGGAGGGGGCCTTGAACCTTTGAAAAATTTTCGATAAAAAATTATAGAGCGATGGTTGGTGAAGGAGTTTTTTGTATCCTGAGCAACCTCTCTCCTTCTATCTGGATATGTTCCTTTATTTCAATAAAATACCGCGTACCGCACCATGCGCTTACGCAATAAAGATGAAGAGTTTTTCTCTTATTATAATGAGAGCTTCGATAATATCTTTGTAAGAAGAGAAACAAGAGCATTTGGTTTTTTAATCCGCTTATCATAAGGCACCCAGTTGGGGAACAGTGTTTTAAATCCTTTTTTCACCCACTTGATTTGGTTGTGAAGGCTCTCTTTTTCTTGAAAAGGGGCGTGATTATGCGCTTGGTGGTAATAGTATTTTGCGGGCTCAATAAAAAACGTTTCAACAAAATCACCAAAATTATAAGGCAGCGTAAAGCTTTGGAGGAGCGTCGTGTCTTGAATGAGAATATTATCTCCTTGCACGTCTGTAATGAAATACCCTGTCCCTTTTAAATAAGGCTGACTATCATCCATAATATTTTGAACAGTAGAGCCTGGTGCTCTAAAGGTGCTAAAAAAATCAAGGGCGCCTGAAAAAAGAGCGTCTCCCAATTTCGTATATATTTTAACCAAGGCCGTCGCTCTATGAGCGTCTGATTTTTTAAAGAATACCCGATCCACTAGTTCATTATGGGGTTTTGAGAAATGAAGGAATTGTCGCGCAATGTCTTTTTTCACTTCACGCTTGATTGAGGGGATTGATACTCTATTTTGGTCTGGTGAGTGTGCTCTGTCCTCGTCTTCAAAGGCAGTAGAAGCTATGAGATTCTCAGGAAGGAGTCCCTGAAAAATAAAAGTTAAGGCAAAAGAAAGTCTGATAAGCGCGCTTTTGAATGTTAAATTCAGGATCATAAGTATTCCATATATATTAGATGAATAATAGTATTAATCAGATAAAAAAATTGATGATAAGTTCACTGAAAACCGTAAACATCTAAGTTTTGATTAAACTCAGGTGATTTTCTATAAAAAGTTAATTTTGCAGAATATTTTATTTATTGTCAATAAGTATATAACACTATCTATTTATTATTATCTTTTGAAGAGAGAACGTACGTTTTTGAGATAACCTGTCGATAATAAGTGTTAAAGGGGCAGAAGGTTAAGGATCAAGCGCGTTTGCGTAAGAAAAAAATGACCGTCTTAGAAAAGACGGTCATGAAGGGTCGTATTCATTTGTTGAGAGAAAAATTTAGAGCTTAGGAATCTCACCCTTTTCTTCTAACATCCCCACCAAACGCGTAATTTGTGCTTCTTTATAAGTTTTGAATTTATCGCGCACCCAAGCTTCCCCATGGGCATAGAGGAGTCGTATGGCAACATTTAAGGCCAATTGTTGATCGTCTAAATCCTGACTAACAGAAAGTCGCAAGGCAATATCCATAAGATAAGGGGGATTAGGATTGACGGGTTTCATTTCTTCTGGGGGTGTCACTGGTTTATAAATTCCCAAATCTCGACGAGCGGCTGCGCGCTTTGGATGACATTCTTCATTAGCAATGCCTTGAAGAGCGACAGCAGCAAGAGCCTTTTCAAAGGGATGACCCTCCCATAACAAAAACCAGGCTGAAGCCCCGATATACTGTTTCTCTGGATTTTCAGGTGTAACAATCAGTTTGGCAATTGTGTTGCGGGCTTCTTTTTTAGAGTCAGCATCTTTAAAAGGGGGAATGAGACGAATTTTCTTTGGTGCATCCAGTTTTTCACCCTCTGTTTCGGTCACGGATGCTTGAACACTGTTGTGTGAAAAACTAAGAACAACAAGTAACGCTGCAGTGGAAATCTTTAAAATATTTTTCATGATAGTTCCTCCTCAATGAATAATTCCAAGGCAGCATAATGCAGAATTACCCAGTAGGCAATAATGATAAAAAATAGAATTGGTATGCGTATAGTTTAAAATCATTCGACAGATGTAAAGGTTGACAATTGTCTTGAGAAGCGATCATTTTAAAACACGGATTAAAATCCTCACTCTTTATAAACTTAAAGGAAAAAACGATGGAAGTAAAAGATAGCAACGGTAATCCCTTACACGATGGTGACTCTGTGATGCTTATTAAAGACTTAAAAGTAAAAGGCGGCGGGGGTCTGACTTTGAAAAGAGGGACGGTTGTAAAAAACATTCGACTCACGTCGAGCGAAGACGAGATTGAGTTCCGTGAAGGGAAATCCCAAATCGTTCTGAAGACCTGCTTTTTGAAAAAAGCTTAAGGTTTATTTTTATACCATAAAAGTCACTGCAAGGATCGTCGCAGCAGTCTAATTTGACTAATAAAATGTTGAAGGAAGCCTATGGACTCTAAACACCGCGTGGTGAGAAGTGCTCAAAAAGAAGAAATTGAGGACCTCAATAAGCTTATACAAGAATCTGCGCGGGGGCTCAGTCGAAAACATTATACACCTCAGCAGATCGAAAGCTTGATTCGTTATGTCTTTAGTGTGGACAGCGAACTGATTGAGGACCAAACCTATTATGTCATCGATGAAGGCGGTGCGTATTTGGCGTGTGGAGGCTGGAGTAAACGACGTACTTTGTTTGGGGGAGACCATTGTCTTGATAGAACGCAAGGATCTTTAGATCCTCATCAGGAAGCAGCAAAAATCCGAGCATTTTTTGTAGCGCCGGCTTATGTTGGTCAAGGATTAGCGAAGATGTTAATGAACGTTTGTGAAGAAAAAGCAAAGGCTGCGGGATTCACAAAGACTGAACTTATGTCCACGTTGCCGGGGGTCGATTTTTACAAAAATCAGGGATACGTTGGGGAACACTTGATTGATTACACGTTGCCCGATGGAGTGATCGTTCAGTTTATGCCGATGTCGAAAACTTTTTGATGGGGTAATTTGAGGCCTCTCTACTTTTTGCAAAATCTTTGCTACCCTGTTTTCCTAAAAACAAAAAGAGCCTTGGAAAGCGTTCGCCTTTAAAGATCTCCCCGGCGATTTTATTGGGGGTTCTGTGGGGTCGTTGTTTCTAAAGTCAGTGTCCTATACAGAACAAGTTGACAGCATGAAAGCGAATGCGTTTTTGAATTTAGCTGAGTTTTGGGGGGAATTAACTTTTAAACCGGAAACAGAAGAATCCTCGAATTTTTGGATTTTATTTTCTTTAGTTCAAAAGAATGATTTACAATAATCTTTAAATCTGACGAGGATCAGCGACGAAACGCCATAATTTATCAGTCCCAACCCGAATGCCAATCCGTGGTGTGGTAATGTAGGGGAGGGGCTGACTTTCCCGCAAAACATAGAGTTGGGGAGAGAGTGTCAGATCAATTCCGTTATGTTCTTTTGTAATACCAAAGTCACGGCACAGTTTTCCTGGCCCATTAAGATGTTTTTCAAAAGGTGATTTTATAAAAACACCGCGAATGAGAACTGCAGCAGGAAACCCTTCTTTCTCAGTGACAAAGTTGAGACAAAAATACATCCCATAAATAAAATAAACATAACTATGACCCGCGGGGCCAAACATCACTGCATTGCGAGGTGTTAAGCCTCTGGCCGCATGACAGGCAGGATCATCTTGACCAACATAAGCCTCGGTTTCTGTAATAACGCCCTGGACGTTTTCGAACATCATAGATTTTCCAATCAACTGTTGAGCGACATCCAAGGTCGACTGTTCAAAAAAATCGCGCTCTAATCGTTTCATAAAAATGCCCATTTCAGTGATGAATAGGTTATAATTAATTTATAAAATAAAAACACTATAAACAAAAATGGGGGATATCATGGCGAAAGTAGTCAATTTTAAAAAAAGTGAAGCGGTTCTCAAAGAACTTTTAGCGAATACTTATCTTGTCTATCTCAAGACCCAAAAATTTCATTGGAATGTCCTCGGACGTCACTTTGGTCTCTTTCATAAATTTTTTCAGGAGCTTTATGGAGAATTGGCCGGGGCTGTGGATGAAGTTGCTGAGCGGCTTAGAACAATAGGAGGTTTTGCCCCTGGAAGCTTTAAGGAATTTTTAGACCTTACGACGCTTAAAGAAACGACGGATATGCGTCTTAAAGA
Source organism: Candidatus Nucleicultrix amoebiphila FS5 (assembly GCF_002117145.1). Classification (NCBI taxonomy): domain Bacteria; kingdom Pseudomonadati; phylum Pseudomonadota; class Alphaproteobacteria; order Holosporales; family Nucleicultricaceae (SeqCode); genus Nucleicultrix (SeqCode); species Nucleicultrix amoebiphila (SeqCode). The sequence continues at coordinate 1,227,740 of NZ_CP008743.1, forward strand.
TAGTAAGATGTTGACGATTTTAGGAGAAGATCATGAAAAGATCTGTCTCTTTTTGAAGAAGTCCATCGAGAGTGTTCATGAGTCAGGGGATATCGGAACGGAAGATTTTTTGATTGAACGGTTACGCGCCCATGAAAAAACTCTTTGGATGATTCGCGCGCACTTAGAGGAATTTTAAGCATAAAAAAACGGGTAAACTTGCATTTACCCGTTTTTAATAGCTTTTGTGTCCTATAAATTCAAGGACACAAGCACTTTAGTTAGAAGCGCTTTCGTCAGCTGGCTTTTCAGCAGCAGGAGCTTCACCAACCATAGCTTCTTTTTCATTCATAGCTTCGGTCTTTGCAGCTTCAGCAGCATGAGCTTCTTTTGAAGCCTTGTGATGCTTTTTGCTTTTGTGGTGAGCTTTTTTCTCTTTACCTTCTTCTTTTTTCATCTCTTTGTGCATTTCTTCATGCACAGCAGGAGCAGCTACTTCAGCTGGCTTTGAAGCCTCTTCAGTCTTTGCTTCAGTTGCGATAGCTGAAACTGCTGTTGCTAATGTAAAAGCAGAAGCGAGTAAATAAGCGATTTTCTTCACGTTTATCTCCATGATAATATAATATTAACCGACATTCTTATCTAGAATGGCGGCATGATCTTAAGCAGAAATAGAAAAGAAAGCAATGGGGTCCTTTAAACTTTGTTGAACCTTTACTTTCTTAGAATTTTTCTTTTAAAATTATCTAATTTTTACAAAAAACTTTCCCATCCGATCAAAATGTAACCATGACTTTGACGAACCTCCTGAATCTCAGTATGATACAGGAAAAAATAGGGATGAGCTTTGTCAACAGACGCAACGCTGAAAATAACCTTTGATAGGAAACATATCTTTTTAGAACCTGGCGGGACTTGGACGGTGACTCATTTGGCCACCGTGGACGCTGAGCTTAGGTCTTTAAAAATTCAAAAGGGCAATGAATATAGTGTGAATCTTCAAAACCTATCCTTCTGTGATACAGCAGGGGCGTGGATTTTATCGCGTTTTTTAAGGCGATTGAAGATCGAAGGCATTTCTTATAGCGTTCAAAAGGCTTCTAAAGAAGTACAAGGGCTTTTAGATCAAGTCCAAAGTTATATGGTGCAGATAAAAGAACTGCCGAAGATACCAAATCGTTTTCTTTTGTTTTTGGACCATTTGGGACATCGCACGATGGCATCGGCGTATACGTCTTTGACTTTTTTATCCTTTCTGGGAGAAGTTGCCCTTACTTTTTTATCAACGCTTCTGAGACCCTGGCGTTTTCGATTTAAACCTTTTTGTACGTTGCTCCAACGTGTGGGTGTGGAAGCTTTACCCATTGTAGGGCTTATTTCTTTTCTAATAGGCATCGTCTTGACCTATCAGAGCGTTGATCAATTAAAACGCTTTGGGGCTGAGATCTTTACAATCGATCTTTTGGCCATCTCCGTTTTACGAGAGATTGGCATTTTATTGACAGCGATCGTGGTGGCCGGACGTTCAGGCAGCTCGTTTACGGCTCAGATTGGCTTTATGAAACTAAATCAAGAAGTGGATGCGATGATTGTCTTAGCCATGAATCCCACAGAAGTTTTGGTCTTGCCCCGTATTTTGGCTTTGATTGTTGCGCTTCCACTTTTGGCGGTTTTTTCGGATTTCATGGCTGTTTTAGGGGGCGGTTTGATGTCCATGAGTATTTTAGATTTAAATCTAGAACAATTTTTTCAACATTTAAAAATGGCTTTAGGCCCCTGGACGTTTTGGGTCGGTATTATTAAAGCGCCGTTTTTTGCTTTTGTGATTGCTTTGGTTGGATGCTTTGAAGGGTTACGCATTGAAGGAGGGGCGCGCAGTGTGGGAATTCATACAACCAAATCAGTGGTAGAAAGTATCTTTATGGTTATTGTTTTGGATGCTGCGTTTTCAATTGTCTTCTCGTACATAGGTATTTAGACAATGAGCAACAATACCAGTATCCTTAAGATTGAAAATCTAACCACCGAGATTCATGGTCAAATGATCCATCAAGATTTAAACCTTGATGTAAAGCGCGGTGAAATTCTTGGACTGGTGGGGGCGTCAGGAAGTGGAAAAACCGTCTTATTGAGAACAATTTTAGGATTGCTAAAACCAAAGGCCGGCAAGATTGTTCTTTTTGGGAGTGATATCCATGGAGAAAAAAGTGATGTTTTGCGCACCCGGTGTGGTGTTCTTTTTCAAAGTGGAGCCCTGTTCAGTTCTCTTACTGTTGAAGAAAACATTCAAGTACCCATGGAAGAGATGACAAATCTTCCACCAGACCTCATGCGTGAAATAAGTTATTTGAAATTAGCGATGGTCGGTTTGTCTTTGGACGCTGCTCAAAAACTTCCTTCAGAACTATCGGGGGGAATGGTGAAACGTGTGGCGTTAGCGCGTGCTTTAGCTGTGGACGCTGAGTTGTTGTTTTTAGATGAGCCTACATCAGGTCTCGATCCTATCTCTGCAGAAAAATTTGATCAATTATTAAGGAAATTGCAGCATAATCTCAATCTGACGGTCTTTATGGTGACCCATGATCTTGATAGTCTTTATGCGATTTGCGATCGTATTGCTGTTTTGGTTGACCGTAAGGTGATCGTGGGGACTATTGACCAAATAAAAAAATATCCGCACCCTTGGATTAAAGATTACTTTAGTGGGGAGCGAGGACGGGGACGGAAGGGAACGTAAATGGAAGTAAAACCAAACTATGTCATTGCTGGCAGTTTTGTTTTTGGTTTGCTTTTGGCAGCGCTGATTGCAGTGTTGTGGATGGCCAAAATTGATTTTCAGGGGAGGGCCCTTACCTATGACATTCTTTTTGAAGGATCGGTGACGGGTTTAAGAGAAAACGAGCAAGTGCGTTATCATGGCTTGCCCATAGGATATATTAAAAGTCTCGCCGTTGATCAAAGAAATCCTGAGCGTATCTTGGTGCGTGTGAACATTACAGAGCCAGCGCTCATTCGAGAAGATACTATTGCGTCCATTGAAGCGAAGGGATTGACAGGAACAGGCTATATTCAAATTGAAGGAGGAAGTCGGGAAAGTCCTCTTCTACGCGCTAAAGAGGGTGAACGTTATCCCATTATAAAATCGCGGCAATCAAAGATTGAGATTTTATTTAGCGATGCCCCAAAAGTTCTCAGACGTATCTATAAATTGACAGGAACTTTGAACCGTTTCTTCGATGATGAAACGCGTATGGCCTTTAAAGAAGTTATGTTTGAGACACGACATTCCTTAAAAGCTTTGCAAAAGTCCTTCGAAGATTTCACCTTGCAAATGCATAGCATGAAAAATGATTTCCACGTTGTGATGGGGAAATTTAAAGATTCAGCAGGAATCTTTAATGATACGGCTATCGAATTTAAAAAGATGCTGGAAGGGAATCGTGAAGCGATCGAAGGATTTACCCACACCAGTCTTTATGAGTTTTCAAAGTTGATTTCAGAAACCCATGATTCTGTTCAAGGGATTACGCGTATTGTGTCACAATTAGAGCGCAGTCCGGGTGACTTTATCAATAAAAACTTAAATTCAGGGGTTCCCATCGAATGATGCAAATGGTTAATTCAAGAGCGTTTGTTGTTGTGAGCTTTTTTCTAACGGGGTGTGTCAGTTTGTTTCCTGAACCTTCTAAAGAAGGGAAAAGAATTGTCTTACAATCTCTGAAAGAGCTCCGTAAATCTCACGTATCTTTGTCAGACATTGTGATGATTGATGAACCTGCAGCAACTGGTCCTGTTGCGACAACGAGAATTAGTGTTTTAAGACAGGATGAGGCAGGATTAATGCTGCAGGATATGTTGGCGGGGACAGAATGGCCAGAGAGTTTGCCAAAAATTATCCAAACGCATTTAGTTGAGGCCCTTGAGTATTCCGGTCATTTTAAGGGGGTAGGGCGTGTTGAAGATAACCTTAAGAGCACCCTTTTAATGATTCCTGAAATCCGACACTTCGATCTTCTTGAAGATCAAGGCGTCTTTCGTAAGGTACAAATTGAATTAGAAATAAAAATGGCCCGCTCGCCTCGTCGAGATCTCTTGGCTCAGCGTGTTTTTAAATCAGAAGCTTTCGTAACAGAACAGGGTCTTAAAGGAGTAATGATGGCCTTTAATCAGGCCTATCAGCGTATTTTGGATGAGCTTGTTCAGTGGGTTTTAGAGGCTCAGTTTAAGAATTAGAGTGGAAAAACAGCGACGTAACCCTTATTTAATAAGAAGACTTGCATTTTTTTTATGAGTTCAGTAAAAGCAAAATAGATTTATGTATAAATAGGATTCGACCATGAAGAAAAATACCCATCCCGATTACCATACGATTAAAGTCGTTATGACGAATGGTACTGAATTTGAGACCCGTTCAACTTGGGGTAAAGAAGGCGACGTGTTTCGCTTAGATATCGATCCTTCATCCCATCCTGCTTGGACAGGCGTTCATCGTCTTATTGACACTGGGGGGCAACTCTCTAAGTTTAACAGCCGTTATCAAAATTTTGGTCTTAAGAATTAATTTTAATATTTTACCACAATAAAAGGCCCTTTGACTTTATGTCTGGGGCCTTGTTTTTTTTGTCCACTCCAGCCACAATAGGCACGGAGGTTACCCATGCGCCCATTTGATTTAACGCCTTTATTTCGCTCAAGCATTGGTTTTGATAATTTAATGCGTTTGATGGATGCTGCCATGCGTTCTGAAGAAGGTGGTCATACAACCTATCCCCCCTATAACATCGAAAAACTTGATGAGAACATCTATCGTTTGATCATGGCTGTGGCGGGTTTTTCCAGCGAAGAACTATCTGTTACCATTCAACATAACTTGTTAACAGTCTCAGGTAAATCTAAGGGGGAAGAGGAAAAGGTCCAATATATCTATAAAGGAATTGCGCGTCGGGCTTTTGAACGACGTTTTCAGGTCGCTGATTTTATCCAAGTAGGTGATGCATTACTTGAGAATGGTCTCTTGAAGATCACGTTAATTCGAGAAATTCCTGAAGATTTCAAACCACAATCTATCGCTATTCAAACCCGCAATCCTAAAGCATTGCCCAGTAAATAATTAACTTTGGACTATAAAAAACCCCGACTTTTTGGATCGGGGTTTTTAAAAGTATTAAAGTGTTTTTTGCTTAGCTGGCGGAAGAAGTCTCAGCAGGTGTTGTTGTGTCGCCAACAGGCGTTGTTGTATCGCCAGCAGGTGTGGTCGTTGTGTCACCAGCGGGTGTTGTTGTTGTATCGCCAGCAGGCGTTGTTGTTGTATCACCAGCAGGAGTGGTCGTTGTGTCAACTGTCGTAGGTGCTGGGGTAGGATTTGTTGGTTGCGGATCATTTGGCGTCGTAGTTACTTCAGGAACCACTGGGGTTGGCTTTACGCTGATTGGCAGTGTTGCTGAACGCAATGAAAACACAGGAGTTGCGTTATTTCCTCCACCCCCTGAAACAGAAATTTCAAAGCCATTGGGTGCATTAATCGTATATTTGACTTTACCAATAAATGGATTGCTAAAGCCTATAGATGCAGTGCCTGCACCATCCGACAAATCATAGGTTAATGTTCCTTCAACACCCTTGAGCAGAGTATTTGATTTAGCGGCACTGTGTCCTGATGATTCAGGTTGAATGTCGTCAGGAACCATTCTTTCACACCATTGACCCAGTGTGCATAAAGATGTTGTTGTGTTCAGAGTTAGAACTCTGCTTGTATAGTTATTGACAGTAAAAGCAACAGAACGATCACTATCTTCAAGCTTACTTAAGTCTGCAGAAACAGTAACTTTTCCCGTGGATGGATCCAAAGCCACAACGATATTCTCAAAATCGCCCAAGGGAGCGATCGCATCAGAAAGTTGCTTTTGAACATTTGCTGTAATCTCGGCAGCTTTTCCTTCGTCGTCACGATGAAAGGAAACAGTCTTACTTGCACTGTTTGCAACAAACTCAACTTGCCCGACGGTTGTTTTCACGCTGCCATCAGAGTTAACTTCAAAATCATCAACACTGGCTTGAACATTGCTGATCGCTAAGGTGAACATAAAGGAAGAGGTGAGGAGTAATTTATTTGTTATTTTCATTTATTTTTCCCTGTTGAAACAATTGTTATTATATTTCAAATACTTAATTACTTAGTAAAAATAGTCATTAAGCACTGGATGAGGATAATACCAATTATATATTTTTAGTCAAACATTCAATTACTTATAAAGTGTTTCAAAAATTTGATAAAAATCAAAAGGTTATTTAAATAAATATATTTTCTCTTCCCATAAAAAAATTTTACACCCCATTACCGCTCCAAAAGAACTTAGTACCCCAAGCCGAAACCAAAACCAATTTTGGTGAGCGCATCGCGAATATAAGGAATTGTTTTCTTTGAATACGTCATGGCATTACCGTGAGCAAAAGTTCCTGCGACAACCTTACCGTTAGCATCGAGAAAAGCTTTATGAGAGCTGCCCGATGTTTCTCTAACACTATTAGGACCATTAATCTCTTGCCATAAAGCTTTAATTTGACCAAAGGAGACATTTTTAAATGCTTGATAATCAAAAATAGCTTCATACGTCTTCCAATGTTTCCCGCTGAGATAGTTTGGATTTGAGATCAAAGTTCTATAGGTGTTTGTATCCGCTCCATGAAACAGACGCATTCCGCGCGGGGCAAGATAATCTAAGCGATCCTTTACGACTACTTGACTGGAAGAGGCGACAGGAAATACCTCTTGCGTCGTTTCTGAGGTAGAAGTTCTGAGAAGAGAAACGTGTTGGTTTTCCTTAGGTTCTTCTTTGACTATTAAAGGTTTTGGCAGACTCAAAATTTCTGGTGCAGCAGGGATACTGCTATGGGTTTTGATATCCACTTCTGAAGGCAGATCTACGGTGTCATTGAGTGAAGTTTTAATCAGCTCTTCCGTTATGATGTCAATGTCCTTTTCAAACAAAGATGTCGTCTGAGGAGGGACAAGGGAAGTCACTTGTTTAACAGGTTTCACGCTTGAAGGAGGAAGAGCGGGGGCTTTACTAGAACTAGGCTTCTGCTGATTTGGTGCACCCTCTTTGCTTGTTGTCTGACGAGCGTGAGGAGATGAAGCAACACTTGAAGAAGAGTGTTCAGCTCTACTAACCGCACGCGTTGGTACTTGTTTTGGCTTCAACCAATCCGGGTAAAGAAGGGGGTTAATTTTTTTATAGTCTTTATAAGTAGGATCAACTTGGCTTCTTTCATATTCACTGACTTTAACAGGAATCATTTTTCCTTTTGAGTATCCCAGTAAAGGCATATCGATTGTTTCATTTTCTAAACCATAGGTTTGATAGAAATCCAAATCAAAGTGCTTTCCGGCAGGATCGCTTTCATGAACGTAAATTGCGCCATCGGGATGTCCTAGATCATCTGTTTTACCGGATAACAAAGGCCACAATGTTGGCGAAAGGCGTATATAAAAACGTGTTTTATCACTCAGTTCATGGGGGGTGGCGAGTGCATAAAGACTCAGAATAAGCTTATTGCCGAACTGAAAGAAAGTGGTATCACTTTCTGCTTGTTTTCTCATGACGGGATCTGATCCGTAGTATTTATCAATGTTTTGAGGATGTGTATAAGCAACCCGATTGTAAGTAACGTCCCGATATAGCTCAGGGTTTGATCGATATTTAGTAATTGCTTGAAACATTGCGTCTTTTGCTTTTTCTCTTAGTGAAAGCAGTGTAAGTCTGTGGGATAAAAAGTAAAATAAAGCAGCGTTGATACTTTTTTTTCCTGTAAGAATATCCTCTATATTTTTTTTGTAAGACAGGGCTATGTCGATGTTCTCTTCGGCGTTTTTAATGCTGATGATTGAAGGCCTAGCACTTAAAGAATATTGTTCTGCGTTAAAATTTTCAGCGTAAATTTTATAGTCTTCTGAGAAAGCAATAAATTGGTCGGCATAAGAGAGTATTTCGTGAAGGCGCGTGACTCTAGAGTTGCTATTTTCTTCTTGCATCTCAACAAAGGAAGTTGCTTCGAGAGACGTGAATGCAAAAAATATGACAATAAAAATAAGTTTTTTAAAATGAATCATGATTGGATTTTCAATAAAATTGATTTTTAAAAGATAATAATAAAGATATGGGGAGATATATTAAATTTTCAATTCTGTCAAATTTTTTTGACAAAATATATTTTTTCTAAAAATAGATATAAATATGCAAAATACTTAGTATTTCTAAGTATTCTTGAAGATCATTTTTGTAAGGAAATTATATATCGCCTTTTTCGAGTTCATCATCATGGGCGTCATAATAAGGATCTTCATGAATGATGATTTCAGCGCGGGGGAATTTTATGCGGATATTATGAGAGACTTTTTCTGCTATTTTGTGGGCTTCTTGTAAGGTCATTTCTGGATCCATCTCCAGATGCAGCTGAATAAAACTCTTACTTCCTGAGGAACGGGTTCTTAAATCATGGATGCCTTTTACTTTTGGATGACTAGCTGCAATTCGCGTGATTTCTTCGCGCGCCTCATCGGGAAATTCACGATCAATCAAAATATCAAAAGAATGTTTTATAATGTCCCACGCTGTGTAAAGGATATAAAAGGCGATCGCTGCACCAATGATAGGATCAAAGAAAGTGTGTTGAAAAAAATTACTGAGTCCCAAAGCAAGCAACACACTTAAGTTCACCATAATGTCGCTTTTGTAATGAATGGAGTCCGCGCGAATAGCTGCTGAAGATGTTTTTTTCACAACGTATTGTTGGAACGCCACCAAAAAAATTGTCACGATGATCGATACGATCATGGTAACGAGGCCTATTTTTATTTCAATAAGGGGTTCTGGTTGAATAAGGCGATGCAAGGCTTCATAAAAAAGCCATCCAGCAGAACCTGAAATAAAAGCGGATTGCCCCAGAGCAGCGATGGCCTCAATTTTTCCATGGCCAAAGCGATGTTCTTTATCCGCGGGTCTCAAGGCATGACGAATGGCAACTAAGTTGATAAAAGAAGCCATACCATCTAATAGAGAATCTACCAAAGTTGCCTGAAGGCTCACGGCGTTGGTCATGACCCACGCAAAAAATTTAATTGAAATAAGTCCAACAGCCACCGTCACTGAAGCGTATGTGGCGAGACGAATCAACGTTAACTCTCGTTCAGTTAAGGCGTTGTGCATAAGCTCCCTGTTCTTAAATTCAATTCTTATAAAATTCTAAAAGTATTTAATCGTCATTCAAGAATGATGAAAAGAAAAAAATAGTTTGATTCATCTTTTCCTTTGTCACGGCGCGGCTCTCTTTTAAACTGCAAAAGCCCATATTTTAAAGAGAATGAATGACGTTGGTTACGACACCCCAAATCATGAACATGGTTTCATCGCGCACTTCAATAGCAGGATAAGTTGGGTTTTCAGGCATAAGTAATAATTTGCCATGTTCACGCACAAGGCGCTTTACCGTGGATTCACCATTAATGACAGCGACAACAATACGGCCGCTGCTGGGAGGCAAACTACGATCAACGACCAATAAATCACCCGGATGAATGCCTGCATCGATCATCGAGTCTCCACTTACCCGAACAAAAAACGTGCTATTCGGATTTTTTAAAAGATGCTCATTAAGATCAAGACTATCTTCCGTATACTCTTCCATGCGCTCGGGCAAACCGGCGGGAACATGTGTCGTGTACAACTTGAGAGAGGTTGCATTTCCAATTTTTGGTCTAAAAATTTGATCAACTTTGATGACTTTTTTCCCCGGTTGAGGAACATCAGAAAGCTGTTTCAGCATCAACTTAATTTCATCGACGCGACTTTTAGGAACACGCATAACCGTCGTTCGTTCACCATAAGGGCCACTCCCAATTTTGCGGCCAGCGCCAGGCCTTTTCCCTCCATGCCTTTTTTTTCCCTCGGATATATTCGTGACAGTACGTTTCATCTATGTTACACCAATCAAACTTAATCCCAAATTTATAAAATATGCTTTTGAATTTAAAAACTTTTCTTTCTGTCGTAAAGGATTTGACAGAAATAATAAATAGATTCTAAAGTCATAAAAATTAAAGAACCCTTAAGAGATGATCTTTAAGGGGCGTAACCTGAGGCTTTATGTGATTTAAGGGAAAAAATGATAATGACCCAAACTCTGACCGAAAACCTATCACCCATTGAAAAAAAAGCTATAAAAGCAGCGTCTGCTTCTCATCCGAAGGGGCTTTATGTTCTGTTTTTTGCAGAGCTTTGGGAGCGTTTCAGTTACTATGGGATGCGTGCTCTCCTGATTCTCTATATGACAAAAGAGCTTTTGTTTGGGGATGAAAAAGCCTATGGCATTTACGGAGCGTATGGTGCGCTTGTTTATGGTGCTCCGTTGGTTGGAGGCTATCTTGCGGATCGATATTTAGGAAATCGACGCGCGATCTATTTGGGTGGTTTTATTATTGCCTTGGGCCATTTTACCTTAGCGCTTCCTATTCAGTCAGCCCTTTATTATGGAATTGCTTTCATCATTGTAGGCACAGGCTTTTTCAAAGCCAATGTGGCATCCCTTGTGGGACAACTTTATGAAAAAGGAGACCCACGCAGAGACAGCGGTTTTACGCTGTTTTATATGGGGATTAACCTTGGAGGGTTTCTAGCGCCCTTAGCGTGTGGTTTTGTTGGTGAAACCTTTGGATGGCATTATGGCTTTGCCCTTGCGGGATTTGGGATGCTCTTGGGTATTTTGGTTCTATTTTGGGGAAGAGATATCATAAAAGATGTCGGCTTTTCTCCCATTGGGAAAAAGTTGGACAAGCCCGTTTTCTTGGGCCTGAGTCTTTTCAAAATCACCATTATCTTAGGAATATTAGCTGCTCCTCTCGTTGCTCTGATGGTTGACCACAATCACGTTCTCAAACATTTTGTGACTATTTTTGGTGTGGGCACCTTGGCCATGATTCTTTACTTTATCTATGTTAGTGAAAAAGAAGAGAGAAAGTGTCTTTTAACCATCCTGGTTATGCTACCTTTCTATATGATATTTTGGGCATGCTTTGAACAAGCAGGAGGGTCTATGAACCTTTTTGCTGAACGCAATGTGGACAAAATGTTGTTTGGATGGGAGTTAAAGACCAGCTGGTTTCAATCCTTGAACCCATTTTTTATCGTGACATGTGCGCCTCTCTTTACGTTGCTTTGGGATTACATCACAAAAAAAAGGGGTCGCGATCTGTTAACGTCTACAAAATTTGCTCTCGGTTTGGCACAAGCGGGCTTAGGTTTCGGATGCTTGTTGATAGCAATTAAAACCTCCACACCAGAGGGATATACGGCCATGATTTGGTTGGTTTTAGCTTACCTTCTGCATAGCACAGGAGAATTATGTATTTCTCCCGTCGGGTTATCCATGGTTTCAAAATTGTCCCCAGCGCGCTTTGCTAGCTTCATGATGGGATCCGTTTATTTGTGCATTTCTTTTGGTCATTATATCGCTGCTTTTATTGCGCGATTCTTTTGTGAATGTAGTGAAAAGGATATCACTACGGATAAGATTGCATCCTTGGATGTGTTCTATAGAATATATGAAACTCTTTTTTACTTCCCATTGGGGGCGGCTGTTTTGGCTTTAATCATCGGTTACTTTACGAAAGGCATCTTTAGACGCCATCCATAAAGAAGTGCCTAAGACAGCTCTGATTCAGAGAGCAGTTTTAGGCGGAAAAATAAGAGAGACTTCTTAAACAAGCGCTTTGCTTGAACGACCTGCTCATAAGCTTTTTTGAGCAGTGTCTCAACGTCATCATTCTGTTGTTCTAGTCTTTTAAGATGGACATAACTATCGCCGATCAGCTGAAAATTGTGTAAGACTTTAAAGAGTATTTTTCCAGCGATATTAACCTCTGAAGATTCATAGTCAGGATGATCTTTGATCTTTCTTGTTTCCTCAGTGAAATAATCAAAAAAACCAAGAGCAAATTCACCTTTCACTTCTGAAACTAATGTCGGGGTCAGAGTATCGGCTTTACGCTCTTCTTCATACCAAGCGCTTAATTTAAATATATTGGGATAGGCGCTTTGATCGAGAGTGGGATCAAAATCTTCCATAACTTTTTTCCAAGGTTCAAGAAATTGAGGGGTGGTCGTTTCAAAATTCAGTTGCGCTTCTACAGATACGAGTCGGTTATTTAACCACATGCTCTGAAATCGACGGGCTGCTTCCAAAGTAGCGTCTGCGTCATAAAAATCATAGATTCCCTTACTTTCTTCACGGGCATTCTCGGAATAGACTTGAAGAAGCTCCGAGAATCGAAGCGTGCTTTTCTGCTGAGCTTGCAAAGACGGATGGAATGCTTTTATTTTTTCAATGCTGGGAATAAATCCTGGTGCTACTTCTCCCATTCTTTCTAACGTCCAACCTTGCCCCACCATTTTTAACATAAAAATTTCGAGGTGCTGCCAGAGAGTAGGCAAAACAATTTTGATCAATTGAGTCCCTTGAGGGTCAGGGCTCTCTTCATTATTCGTGCACCACGTCGTCCACAATTCTTGAAATGGTCTCAAGAACGGTTTTTCAATTTCCTTTTCCTGTTCAAGGGTCAACTCTTCACCGCTTGTTTTTTTGCTGTGAACGACGGCATCAGCATTTTCTTTTCCTTCAAGCGTGAGAACGACCAACAATCTTTCTATGGCCCAGAACCATGTAATATGGCGATTATAGAGTTGGCTCGTTGACGCTAAAAGACGATAGTCTTCTTCGACAGAAGTTAGACCAGGAGAGGCATCTCCTGAATGAAGAAGTTTTTGATGGGCTTCTTTAATCGCCCATAAATGTTGAAGACATTTTGTGTTTGCCAATTGATGAAGATAGAGAGGTTTAACGCTCTCCATTCTAGCGCTTGCTATGACAGTTGTTGTTTTTTTCTCGCGTTCACTGAGCTCATTAAAATTCTCACCTACAGGAACATAATTCTGAGTAATGAGATTTTGCAAAGCATGATCTTCATAAGGAAGCGTGCTCAATTCTCGAATAATATCCGCGATCACATTTTTTAAAAATTCAAAAACTTCATTTCCCATTTTTCCTTTCAGGAGCCTCAATTCTTCTTCATTCTTTAAAGCAATGTCTTTCCACATCTGAATCGCTTGCTTTGTTTTTAAGAGGACTCCCGCAGGGGTTCGTGGCCGTCCAATGGTTTTTGTTTGTTGAAGAGAATCGTCAAGATACTCTTGAAAACTAGCTTTGACGTGTGTGTTGAGAGCAATAAGGATGAAACAAGATATGCTTAACCGTTTGAATGAATTCACAAAAATCTCCAATTTTTTGCATGCTAAAATTGGGAGATTAAGGAATAGTTAATCAAAAACGAAGAAAAATCTTTAACTTAAGATTTTTTATCGTTGCGACGACGTTTAAATGGAATTGGACTATCACTTAAAGGATAGGGTCTCTCAATAAACGGTGCTTCTGTTTTGATTAAATGAGAGGCTTGAGCATTTTGTGTCGCAGATTTTATTATGCTTGCTGCATCCTTGAAATCGCTGGGGAATATAACTCCTCCAATGGATACTTTAGGTATGAGTGTCTCACCTTGCTGACCCTCAACACGCACTTCGTTGACTAGGCTTAAAAGTCGTTCCGTCGTTTGAGCGACACCCCATTGATCACATTCTTTGACGACGAGACCAAAGCTGACAGGAGTCGTATGACCTAAAAAATCATCAAAACGTGTGATATGGCGTATATGTTGAGCAGTGTTGAGAACCAATTCTTTCACAGGCTTAATGCCGTGACCACAGGCAAGGGCCATAATTTGATCAAACTCAATGACCAAAAAAGCCCATGACATACCTTTCGAAAAAGCAGTTTGTTCTAAATATGAGGATAAAAGCTCGTGAAGCATGTCAGGCCCCGGTAAATGACTAATAGAGTCATAACCTGATGTTTCTTTTGAGCCTAACTTTAAAGGTTGCTCTGCAGAAGGTTGAATTGTGCCATGAATAGCTTGAGGGATTCCCTGAAAATCATAGATAACCGTGCCTTTCTCTTCTATCAAGACAGGGCTGCGACCATTCGGATGTAATGTATACTCAACCCTATAAGAAGAGTTATCGCGCGATGTGTTGGCAATGGCGGTTAATCGGTGCCAAAAACCCTGGTTATCGAGATATTCCATATAAGATGGGCCATTCATCTGTGAGGATGCTTCTTCTATCAAAAGAGATATAGGCCCTTGCCAGAGGATTTGATCACTGGTGAGATCAACACGAAAAGAGATATCACCATAAAGCTTAAGAAGGTCTTCTGTTTCAAGTTTTTGCACGGCTTTTACCATAAAACCCTCCCATCTTTCTTATCATATCCTTATATTTTCAGCCTATCATGGTACATATTGCAAAGTTGTTAACAGTCTGTAAAAAAACTCTAAAAACCCTCCTTAATTTCATGAAAACAGTTCTGGAGTCGGTTGGCGTGGTTCTGGTATATGTCTCCCCTTGACCTTATAAAAAAAACATGATCCCTTTGAAGCTCCAGGATCATAGGGATGAAAATGACAGATCAACCATCAACAAAAGAAATAACACTTTCTTTCGAAGCCGCTCTCAAAGAGTTGGAAGAGATTGTACGCAAGATGGAAAGTGGGCAAGTTCCTCTAGAAGAAGCAATTGCTTTTTATGAAAGAGGTACAGAACTTCGTGAGCGTTGTGAGGGGCTTTTAAAGAGCGCACAGCTTAAAATTGAAGAAGTTACCCTGGATGCACAAAAGCACCCTAAAGTTACGCTATCTGATCTTGAGCCATAGGCTATGACAAATTTCGAAGAAGCATTGACCAAAACCCGTCAGCAGGTTGATACCTATCTTCAATCTTTAATCCACGCTTGGCAGGGAAGAATACCTGTAAGATTATCCTCTGCCATGGCTTATAGTCTCATGACTCCGGGAAAGCGCTTTCGACCTTTCTTAACTCTGAATTTTGTGGAACTTTTAGGAGGAGTGTCACACCAAGCTCTGCCAGTAGCGGCTGCCATTGAAATGGTTCATTGTTATTCTTTAATCCATGATGATTTGCCTGCAATGGATAATGCATCCCTGCGTCGCGGTCAGCCAACAGTTCATGTTAAATTCGATGAAGCGACAGCACTTTTGGCGGGCAATAGTTTACTTACCGAAGGACTATATCTTCTGTCCGATACCAAAACCCATTCCAATCCACAAACACGTCTTGAATTAATTCAAGGACTTCTCGAAGCCTCCGGTGGAAAAGGAATGATGGGGGGGCAGATGTTGGATATGGAAAGTTCTACAAAATTTTATAGTTTAAGTGAAATTGAACATCTGCAAAATTTAAAAACAGGAGCGATGATTGCGTTCAGTTGTGCGGCGGCAGGTCTGATCATGCACGTGCAATCCTCCCTCCTAAAGAACCTTGAAAAATATGGGTATAATCTTGGTCTTGCCTATCAGATTCGCGATGATCTTATGGATGTAGAATCCACGGCTCTTGTGGTGGGCAAGCCCGTTGGTCAGAATCAACAGGCACAGAAACCAACTTTTGTTAGTCTTCTTGGGGTTGAAGGGGCACGCAAAAAAGCTGAAGACTTAGTGGAAGAATGTCTCAGTCTATTAGAATCCTTTGGACCCAAATCAGATCTTTTGCGCTCAGCAACCCTCTTCGTTCTTCATCGCGCCTTTTGACTTTATATTTTATGCACTCAACGTTAACTCGGAGGGAGAGGCTGACGAATCGTGATCACTATGTTCATAGGGCTAAAGGGGAGACCAAAAAATTTATATTGTAGAGTTCCTGTAAGATCCACATAGGTTTTGGGTACAATAACTACATTAAAAGAAATTGTCTTCGTAATCCCCCGAATTTGCGTCTTGGCGTAATTGGTCAGATCATTTTCGCTGGCATCAGGATGGATGAAAGCATAGCGCGCTGTATTTGAGAGAGCATAGTTTAGGTAAGATTTTTCCCACATGCTAATGCCAAAATCGATCACGCCAAAAACAATCAGAATAAAAACAGGGGCTGCAAAAGCAAATTCTATCAAGGCATTGCCTCTTGTATGACGACAAAAATAGGGCAGAACTTTTAACATTTACTGGACTCTCACAGTTGCCGTAAATTCAATAGGAAAAGGATTTGTTAAAGGTAATAAGGTGGTGAGGGGAACAGATGTTTTTGCATCAATTAAAAAATATCTTCCAGGAATTGATCCGTCAGCGCAGGGTCCATTGCAAGTTGATGGAGGTCCCTCAATACAGCCGCAAAATGAACTAACGGTTATGGTTAAGGGTGTGATTTTGGTTGCTTGTTGTATGGCTGCTTTCGTACCTGTGCCACTCACATCCTTTGGGTTTGCATTGGCGTAAAGCACGCCCGCATTGACAGCAATATTGAGAGCATTTCTTTTAATCAAAATTAAGCTGAAATCAAAAAGACCAGAAAGAATTAAGATTAAAAAAGGCATGATAAGAGCAAACTCTATCAAAGCTGCCCCATTCTTCGACCAAATTCCTTTGCTTTTCTTAAACCAATTCATAAACCTTCTCTTATTCTACGAGCTTCACTTTTCCTATTTTGAAAGCGGATTCAGTTGGACAAGAACTTCCTAGAGTGGCGCCCCCCGTGAATGTAATTGTGTTTGCAGCCAACTGTACACAGACGCTTCCAGCCGCACTCGTGGAGCCTGCATATTTTAAAGAGGATGATGGAAAATATAATATTCCGGACAGAATTTGGGCGCTGCCACCCGTTACGGAATGGGTTAAACCAGAGGCTCTTCGATCTTCAAAAAACAAAAAGCCTGCCCATTGTCCTGTTGGGGAAGCAGATAAATTAGTACTTGCTCCCCCTGCAATAGTAACCGTTGGATAATTCGAATTCGTTGAGCTGGTCAAAATAAAAGTAACATCTTTTCCAGTCATTTGAGATTGCGCTCCCAGACTTAAAGATCCTCGGTCTATAATATAGACACCAGGATTAAGCGTCACATTCGCTTTACCCGTGAGACTCATGCCACCACAATAAACACCAGGGTTGAGGGTGACTTTTGATTTGGTCGAATAATTATTCGTTGTGCACCCTGAAAAAGAGGGAGGTTTGAGGTTAATAAATGGATCTTGTATGGGAGGCACTCCAGTATCAATGCCATTTTTAATGTTTAAATTCGCATTACTGGTTGATTTATAGTTCCCCACAATGGCAACAAAGTCCGTCGTCAAAGTGCTATTACCAACAATGCTCATTGCGGCTGAGCCTGTCGCATTAATGCCTATACCACAATTATCCATGCGAACATTCGCTCCACCGCTGAGTGTCAGAGCAGACGAGCTTGTGACGCCGCTCACACTCGCTGAAGTCATGAAAGCACAAATGGGCAAGATCTTTGTGCTGGCGACAGAACGGGTATTGAGCGTGATACTATCAATTCCAAAATACTTGAGAAGACGTAAGTTTCCCGGTTGCGATAATTTTACTTCGACAGCCAATGGATCTCCTATAAAGGCTCCTGTCGATGGGGGATTATTAAAAGTGAATGTCCCCATTGTGGAAGAAAAGCTATTTTTATTGGCGGCATCTAACGCATAATTATACGCTTGGGCTGAGCTCTGATAAACCAAAGCCCAGGCTCCATTAATAGCACCTGTATCCGAGGCCTGTTGCAATTTTCTTTTTTGATCAAAAAGACTGCCAAAATCAATGGAAAGGGTCAGGAATCCTATCAGCAAAGGAATAACAAAGACTGCCATAATCGCTATGGCCCCTTGCTGACCGTGTAAAAATTTTTTCAAACGCGTCACCACTCTCTAAGCTCCCTGATAATTATAGTATAGCAAAAAAGTTAATAAATGGGGGATCTTCGTCTGGTTTTCTATGACCAAAACCCTTTCATTAAGCATCCAGTAATAAATTATAAATAAAAATTTAATTAAATTTAATTAAAAATAAAAATACATAAATATTGACACATAGTAATAGATTGAATTAATTATCGCTGCTCACTAAGGAATATTCATTTGTATTTTAATTTCATTTCTATTTGCCTTTTTGGTTTATTTTTTCCCCTATCATCTCACGCTACTGATGTTCTCTCGCCTTTAAAAGTCGATGAAGGAGAGGCGAGTTCGACGCTCAAAATAAGGCTTAATGTTCTGGGTCAACAGAGTGAAGAAAAAGTAAAACCTCAGGGTGTGAATCTACAGTGTTCTGAAGAAGAAATTCATGAACCGACACCGCTTAAACAGCCGAGCATCGAACAACAAAGCTCCCCAAAAAAAGAAAACTCTTTTCCCATCGTTATTGAAGAAGCTCAGAAAGTGGAAAAATTTAAACATGTTGATTTTTCCAAATTTGTTAATGAAGAAGAAATCATCTTCGCTTTTTTTGATATTGATAAAACTCTCGTTATGGAGAATTTTTTGACTCTTCATTTATCGTCCCCTGACCGACTCTATTTCTTAAAAGCTTTTAAAGAAGGGAGTAATTTCGACGGCGATGAAGAGCAGTATCAAAAATTTGAACAGTTTTATGCAAGCTACACCTTAGATTGTTTAACTGCTGAGACTTATCCCCAAACCCGTCTCGTTGAAGACTGTATCGTTGATAAGTTGAAATTTCTAAAAAGTAAAAAAGTGATAGTTGTTGGCTTAACAGCACGACACGGGGCCATTGCCGGATTGACCCACGCTGATCTAAAGTCTAAGGGGATTGATTTTGAAGACCTGTCTGGGTTAGGAGATCATGAGGTTATCCACAAAGATAGTCCAGAAACATTAAAACATGGAACTTATTTCACGGGGAATCATCGTAAAAAAGCTGAGGCGATTCCAGAACTTGTTGCAGAAATTCTGAGAAAATTAGACATCCTGAAAAAATTAGAAAATACATCTCCAGTGAAGATTAGAGCTTTTCATTTTGATGACAACCTTGTTGAAATTGCAGGGTTCAAAAAGGGGGATGTTGGGTCTTCTGAACGTTTGCCAGGTCCCTTAACCATATACCCTATCTATTACGCGTGGCATGATAATTTTATGAATAAGTTAGTAGAAAAACCGAACCAACTCTTCCGCGAAATAGACGAAGATTTTTATTATGAACGCTTTCTTCCCCAACAGTTGGATAAAATGACCCGAGAGGTCAATGAAAATAGGTCTAGCACTTCTTTGGATGAGGAAAAAAAGTAGTCCCTCCCCCTCTTAATCGTCAAAAAGTGATATAATAAACTTGAGGCATCGTTTAATCAGGGAGGTTATCTATGTGAAAGACAAAGAAGTTGCCTGCTGTTACCATCGGCTTTTAGACAAGATTGCGTGGGTTCTCGTGGTCATTGGTGCTCTTAACTGGGGATTGGTAGGGTTGTTTCATTTCGACCTTGTTTCTTTCTTGTTGGGGTCAGTGCCCATGATTGAAAGAATTGTTTACATTCTTGTTGGTCTTGCAGGTCTTTATTTAGTGGTTTTCTTCTGCCGTTGCTGCATGGCATGTAAGAAATAAAAGCAAGTCCTCTTAAGAGGACTTGCTTTTAAAAGCTTTCTTTATTTATCAAGGCTCAGCTTTGAGTGCTTACTGTTTGATGGTGTAAAAAAGCGAATATCTTTTGTTCTATAAGGTTCTAGCTTAGTTGCAAGAGTAGTTGAAATAGCGCCCTTAACTTCGATAAGGACTGATGTCTTCTTTTTTCCTGAAGGTGATGTGTCGATCTCGTATGACACTTTGATCCCATCTTTTTCAATGCCTGCACCATTTTTAAAATCGTTTGAAAGCCTAACGAGCATTGGAAAATGTGTTTCTAAAAGATCTTTAACTTTTTTAGTGTGATCAGAATCACCTTCCAGATCAAGGCTGTATGTCTTCTTCTCGATGCTTGCTTTTGGGGCTGTGGTCTTTGCTTTTGAAATTTCTTCTGTTTTTATTCTTATACTACGATTTTTAGCCCACGCGTTATATCCTTGAGGATTTTGTCTTGGATGTGTCGATGTCGAATAATCCTCAACAAAAAAGCTAGAGCTTGCAAGCGTCTTTTGAGAAAAAGTTTGTGTTAATGTTAATATTGTTAACAAAAAAACTAATTTTTTTAACATAATTGTACCTCTTGTGTTTAAATTAAAAACATAAATACAGTAAAAAATGCAAAATACAAATATTTTATATTTAAATTATTATTAGTTTAATTGTAATAAAATTAATTATTATTTTTAATAAAAGTTTTCTATAGCATGGTGTTTGATGTCAAAAAGAAGGGAGCGCGACACGCTTAGACGCCTCCCTACGTTTAGGACAATTTTTCTAATTATTTCAAAAGGTAAGAGTAAAACATTAACAATGTATTAAGCAAAAAAAGCTTATTGACTTCGATCAAGGAAAATAGATTTTTGTCTTTTGACTTTCCGACTAAACTTCTTCTTAGAATGAGGGACGCTTTTTATGTGTTGGCGTTCACTGCGGGTAAGGCGTTGGGCAAAAACGACGTTGTCGATAAACACCGTTTTGAAATCCCGACAGGGGAGATCCAATAATCTCTTTCCTGCAAAAGTTACTAAAAATGGAGAAGCCGTTGTTTCCAGTCCTGAGGAATCACTGCGTTCTTTTTCTTTGATAAACCCTGCAAAACTAAGTGCCCCTTGATAATTATAACGAAAATAGGGGAAAACGTCATACGTACCGAGCGTCTTTCTTTGAGACATTTTTGCTTGGAGATGTTCTTCATAAACGGCATAAAACAAGCGGGATTGCTCCAGAAGCTGTTTCGTCATTTCTCCCACGGATTGTGAAGGTGAAATGGGTTTGTTTTTCTTGAGCAGATACTGCAATACATACTTTGTTTGGTGCAAATGGGGTCTTAAAGCAAAATAGTCTTCGTCCATCTGTAGATCAAGAACCCCAGTCGCTTTTAAGGGGTTGAAAGTGAACATCCAGAAGAGAGAAATACTGATAATAATAAGACGGTAATTTTTTAGGGTTGTATGCATCATCAATACTCCTGCTGATTATAAAAAAGCTCATCTTAGGTATATTTTTTAATCATTATTTTTAAGTATAAAATGACTTAAGTTTTTCTTAAAAATTCAAAATGGGGAAAAGTCGCGCGGGGAATAAAAAATAAGAAGGGGACGCTTCCCCTTCTCATGCTGTGGTAACGGCTTGAATTACTTTTCTGCAAAAACTTCTTCAAAGCTACAAATGTGTTCTATTTTGTCAAGCTCAGGTCTTGAGGAAGGTTTTGTGGCAATATGGATCCGGAGCTTCACAAGGTCTTTGCCTTTCGTAGAGAGATGAATGTTTTTCGTAGAGCAGGAGGTAGAAAATGTTTCATCTTCGGGGTGAAAGACGTTGGTAAAATAAAAAGTTAAATCTCGCTTACCCAAGTCTTCTGTATTGATGGTTCCGAGATTCCAGCGCATGTTCTGTTTAACGTCTCCCGGCCTAATAGAAAATGTATATTTTTTGGAATCAGGAAGCGTAACAACAAGTTTATCCATACTCTTTGTTCCGACGAGAGGACTTTTGATGCCGAGTGTTACTTGAACTTCATGGGATTCCGATTCCGCACTTGCATTTGCTTGTGAATGCCCCATACATAAAGCGGCCAACGTGAGGATTATTTTATCAAAAAAGCGCATCTTAAAACTCCCTGTTTATTTTCTAAAGGCTGTCGAAAATAGTTTAATTTTTTCTTAAAGCCTGAACAATAGGAAAAACTGTAGTGTATAGGTTCCGCACATATGAGCTAAAATTGCCAGCTTTGAAGCCTCTGCCTTACTTCTTAAAAAGCAGCTCTCGCCAGAGGCTTCTGAAAAGCTCACCGATGATCTGATTGAATTTCTTGCCTCCTCAAGAGAATTCAAAAAGTTTCTTGAAACTTAAGTTCTCGCAATCGATATGTTCTGGCGGAAGGGAGACAAACTCTCATAAAGAGCCATCACTTTCTCATAATCCTGAGGGGGATGAACGTCTTTAATCTTAGTAAAGAGAATATCTAAGTCTTGAGCATTTAAGTCTGCGGACAACATCGTCAAGAGTTTTTCTGCTTCAGCAGGCTTTTTTATGGTACAGTAAACAACTTTAACTGCCCAGAGCTCTGCATCCGTAAAAGCTTCCCAAAGAAGGGGCAGGATGGCTTCCTCTTTCTCAAGGTGAGTGAGATAACGTCCGATAAATTTACACAAGGACTTGTACATTTTTTGGCCCAAATCTTGAGAATCCATTGAACCGGTCTGTAAAGATCGAACATTTTCTTCAACCTCATCCAACACTGCTTCTTGTGCTTGATGATCTTCTTCGAACTGTAAGACTTCCTTATCAAACTTGCTTAAAATAAAAGGATGTGCCCATGTTTCTTCGCTCTCAGCATGATCACGCAATTCTTTGATCATGTTTTCTATTTGTTGCATTAAGCCCTTCACAGCCAGTGTGTCCTTAAAATTGATAGTGCTGGCTTTGTGAGCAATTTCAAAAAGCATGCTACGCTGCTCATCATGGGGAGCCGTGTAAAAATCAACGCGGGGCATTTTCTTTCTCCTTCATTTTCTTCCATGCTGGAAAGGATGTTAATAAGTCTTGAACGAGTTTTCGTGCGGCAGAATCTTCAATTCCTTGAGAGTTTTTGTAGTAGCTCACCGTCATCTCAAAAATTTCCGCATACGGTTTAAGGGTTCCATCAGGATTTGTGCAATGAACACAATAAAGGCTCTCGGGATTCTTAAGCGCATAATCCTCAAGCTTTGACATGGGAAACCCACATGATCCACAAGCGGTACATTTTTTATCCATTGTTTTTCTCCTTTTCCTTTGCAATAAGTTTCATAAAATTATCAATAAGTTCTGGACCCTTTGTGCGAATGAGAGATTTCCCTGGTGCAAACAAATCGCGATGGCTGAGATAGTAATAAATTAGTCCATTCCAAGTGTTGAAGAGGAAGGAGGGGGGAATGACTTGCAAGAGTCCTTCTTCCATCTCTTTCTTTGCTATTTGGTTGATGTTATGCGAAATACCGGATTGCAGCATGAAAAGTGTACTTTTAACTGCCGGAGGTAAAAGAGGACTTTCAATCAAAATCTGAGAGAAAATATCTTCAAAATCCTCCAGCACAGTTAAATGAGCTTCAAGGATAGTCCGTAAAGACGCGTTCTCACTCTTAATTGTTTGAAACGCCTCTGACATGCGGCGTCCTACCTCATCAATGATACCAACAACCAAATCATTCTTTGTTGAGAAGTGAACAAAAATAGTCCCATGGGATATCCCGGCTGCCTTGGCAATATCGAGGGTTTTTGTAGCGATAATCCCTTGCTTTGCCATCAGCTGAAGGCCAGTTTGAATAATCTTTTCCTTTGTGTGTAGTTTCTGTATTTTTCTCAACATTTCACTGATCCATAACTCACTGAGTTACCACTCAATATAATAATCGCTTTCTTAATGTCAAGTTTTTTTTGCACTTATGGACTTGTGTAAAACTTACCCTGAGCTCTTCTTTTGTATTTCCGCTCGGGTGTCGCTTAAAATCTAGGCGATATTTCACCTGTGACAAACACCAGGTCTTCCGTCAGCGTTTTTAAAATTAAGTGACCATCCTCGTTAATATCGACAAACACACCTTGGAAACGATTTTTCCCATCAAAGATTTCGACCTGTTCCCCCTTATAGGCGAGATAATTTCTATAGATGGATATTAAGGATCCATGGTGAAGACCTTTGGTGAAATAGAGATGAATGCTTTCGGTCAAATGGGTGAGGACCTCTTCCGTGCTTGGAGGGAAGGGCATAAGGCAACGGAGAGACGTTGCGGGTTGATCAATTTTTGAACACGCTTCTTCTGACATATCGACGTTCAAACCGATTCCAACATAAGCGACAAAATGATGACTGCCATGTTGTTCCATTCCACATAAAACGCCGCCGATTTTTTTATCGTTGACCAGAAGGTTATTGATCCATCTTAATTTGGGTTTCTGCCCAAAATGTTCAAGGGTTCGGGCAGTGGCTAACGCCCCCAGAATCGGAATATCAGAGAGTTTTTCAAGGGCATCAAAAGGCACATAAATGCCAAAGGTTGCGAACACATTCCCCTTGGGGGAAACCCAGCTGCGGCCCCACATTCCTTTTCCCCCTTCTTGACTATCTGCTGAGACAAGAAGCCACTGCTTTTCATCAATATCGAGACGATGTTGCTTAATCGTCGTTTGTGTAGAAGGGATATGAGAATAATGACGACGAATAATCTTTGTTCCGTCCAAAGTAAGGGCGTCTTCTCTGTAATCAGTAGCCATAGCGGCGGTATTCAAAAAGATAAAGCTCAAGAATAAGAGATGTAAAAATTTCATGGGATTCCTCCAATAAAAATGGTTCGTGTTAAATGGTGTGAAGTTTCAAAAGAGCTGTCTCGCAAAGCCCCAAATCCTTCCATTGACAGCCTGCGCAAATTTCATGAAAAACAGAAAGGGATACAGTTTTAAGAATCTTCTCTTTGGCTTCTCTCCAGGTAAGAGAATCTCCAGGAGCTATCCCAAGACACCGTCCATGGCGGCGATCAAGGCTTTCAATTTTTTCTTGGGAAAGACAGGTGCTCCCTGTTTTCTCCGGGCACGCCTGACAAATAGCGTCCGTTTCTCCGACGACATCGATAGCTTGGGTATCTCCGTCGGGTGAGCGCAGAACATCCACGATCTGTTGAAAATTATCGACGAAAGACGATGAATATCCTTTGCCCTCAAAGCCTAAGGCACAGAGAAAATGATGGGGGCGAAATTTTAAGACGTCCATCGTCTGGATCCTGAAGGTGAAATCTTAAGAACACGACGGGAGGGGGGCGTAAACAAAAAAACCTCCCTCAGCTCAGCAACGGAACGACGCAAAAATCCACGGCTCGCCCAAACCAATTCCCACCCTTTAACATCAGAAAGGGCCAGCGTAAGGAATAGTAAAAAGGCTTCAAAGGTAAGCCAAAACAGCTGATGATAAAAAGTGCCATCAAAGATTTGGAGCCCCAAGTCTTTGGGGGTGAGCTGGGGAAGGCGTCCTGCAAAATGTTTCATAGGGAGAGAAACAGAATGAAAAATTGAGAGAGCACTCGCGTCCTCGACGAGGGTTTCATTGATAGGCGTTGAAGGGGTAATTTTTGGTTCTTCAACTGTATGATCATACTGCAGCAGTTTTTCAGTCACGTTAGGTAAAAATTGTGCAGGCAATAATTGAGTGTTTTCTTGAGCAAGAGGCATCAAGAGTACTTTCGGTGTAATGGGGATCATGAGAACGAAAAGTTGTTGAATGATGGGAAGTTGAAGTACACTTTTTTTCAATTCAAGTGGTTCTTTATTGTTCTTTTTTTCTTCTGGGAGTTCAATGGGGGTATTGGGAGTCGGAGGATTTGGTGATATGCTAAAAAGCTTATAGCCTTCTTTGATCTTAGCTTGTTCTTGAACTTCTAAATTGGCTACATATCCTCCACGAAAAGAACGTAGCGTGATGCGAGGCATTTTAGAACTTAAAAGTTTTAGAATTTTTTGGTCAGCTTTGACGTAGCTGCCACTTTTAACATAAATCTTTTCTATAGTTCCCTCACATCCACTTATAAAGTCTTCAACAATAGAAGAGCCCTGGCTAGACTTAACACCAATGATGAAAAAGAGCAGCGCGAAAAGCGCCAAAGAAGAACGTATATTCATTGCGGGTTTCCCCCCTTTTGAATTTTTTCTCTGCTAAGGCTTACCATGAATTTTAAGGACCGCCCACCCATAAAAATAAGTTGACAGCGTTTCCCCCACGGGACGGGGCCTTGCTTAAAACAAGCAATTGAAAATCATAAAAAAGACCCCATATGAAGGGTGTAAATAGGGCTTAAGGGGTTTTATTGGGATGATTTCTTTTCTAAATCATTGCTGGATTTCTTTTTCGATGAAGAAGCTGACTATTGTTCTCTTATCAATCGTGCTGATTGCACCAGAATGTGTTCAAGCAACCAAAAGAACCCGTGATTCTTTTGAAAATCAAGATCAAGTTGACGCTCCCAGAGCGCGTGATAGAAGACCCAGTCCCCGCAAAAAAAGCAGATTTGAAGCTTTGAAAGACACCGTTTTAGAAAATAAAGAAATTGCTCTTGTTGCAGCGGGTCTTGTCATTGGTGTGGCCGCAGAATATTTTTGTCCCGGCAGCACACAATCCCTTGGGTCATATTCGAGTTCTCTATTTACACCCAGTGCTACGACGAGCACGGCAATCGTTTCCACCCATCATACGTCCCAATTGACAGAATATGTTGCGAGAGCAGCAACACCCCTTACAACGGCAGGCGTTGGCTTGTTTTTAGGGGCTGTTGCTAAATTTGTAAACCCCATCAGAAGTACTCCCTCTACGATATCTCGCCCTTTGTCCACGGATGTGGAGGCGTTTCTAGAAGAGCAATTTAGTCTCCCTCATTCCCCCTCCACACAAGAGGCGCTCTCTACTCCTCCGTCAACATCCCTGATTTCTCATTCCAATGGAAACGGCGGGGATGGATCTGATTATGGAACAACCTCATCGGGGCTTGGGGGTGAACAGACGTCGGGATTTGCTTTAGGAATCACCTCTGCTTTTAGTCCTGGAACATTTCAAGTTGTGCAATCACAAGAAGAAAATAACACGCGTCAAGAACGGGCGCGGTCTTCTTCTGTTCCAACGCAGTTCAATTTTATTATCCCACAAGATCTTGATTTAGGTGCCCCCATTACGGTTTATGATGCGAACAACCCCCACTCAAAATTTGTTATGACCTATCCATTTGCCCTCAACCCCGTTACCCAATTGGCGTATGATCACAACAGACGGGCTTATATTCCTATTAAGGCCTTATCCAGTTCTGAAGAAGAAGAGGAAGAACACATACAGACTAACTTTGAAATCGTTCAGCCGAAATCTCTCAATCTTGGTGCAGAGATTACGATTTACGATGTGACGAACCGTGAAAATCCTTTTGTTTCTACATATCCGTTTGCTCTCACTCCTGATATGCCCTTGGTTTTTGATCGCTGGAGAAAAGCCTATATCCCCATCAAATTTCCTACGATGCCCCGCCAAGCACACCAGGGAGATGCGCAACCATCCGTTGAGACTTCTTTGTCCAATCCTGGAGGAACAGGACGGGAAAATAATTAATAAAGTATGAGAGACGAAAAGCTCCGGTCGTAACGGGGATCTCCTCCTGCTATTCAAATTCCTTTTATCGCTGATAGAGACTTTTTGCAGAAGGTTCTATAAAGGTCAATTCGATGGTATTGCTTAACTGCTCTTTGGTTGCCTTATAGTAACACACGTCTTGCTTTTCAGAGTCGAAGATTGGTGTTTTGCTGCCTCTGCTCATAAGACCCTCAACAGCACTCTTCCCCTTTGTTATCTTATAGTTTTTTACAGTTTGACCATGGGATAAACTTCTCCAGTCAGTCGCGTTAAACTCTGGGCATTCAGCAAAACTCTGGGAGGCGCAATTGAAGGACATAATAAGCCCCAATCCAGTTATTTTTAAAACGCGTGACAGTGTATTTTTCATGATTTTATTCCTTTTTTAGGCCCTGTAATTTTCCGTGTTTAATCACTCTTATGCAGTGTCTACGGATAGGTCATTTTATTTAACTTTTCGTTAAGAACATACGGAAAAGTCCCATGAAAGATATCGTAAATCTTGATTTTTTCTTAGAAGATCTCATATACTCTTTAGGAAAAAGGAGTAACAATGATGAGTACTGTTATCACATACTAGGTCCCGGTGTTTAGGGTTTCCCTAAATACCGTATGATTTGTCTTCTTGTTTTCTTCCATCTCATGCGGTTTTGAAACAGACTTTGTTTCAACAATTGATACATTTCTTAATTTACTTAGGATATTTTTCGATGAACCGCTCATTTAATTTTAGTGTACCATTTATATTAATACTTATTATAGCTGCTGCTGAAATGGCCACGGCAATTTACACACCATGCCTTCCTCTTGTTGCAAAGCATTTCAACGTTTCCGAATCTCTCGTGCAATGGACGATAAGCATTAATCTCTTAGGGCTTGCTCTCTCTGGCCCTATTTACGGTCCGTTCTCAGATTGTTTTGGGAGAAGAGCCATCTTGCGCGTTGGGATGGGACTCTTTCTTGTCGGCTCTTTTTTTTCTTTTTTAGCCTATTCAATCGAGAGTTTACTTCTTGCACGCTTTATTCAAGGATTAGGGGCAGGCGTGGCCGTCGTTGTGGCCTTTGCAACTGTACGTGATCTCTTTACAGAACAAAAAAGTGCACAAGTTCTCTCTTACATGGGGATGGCGATTGCGTTATCGCCGGGTGTTGCCCCCATTCTAGGAAGTTCCTTAGCCTACCATTTCAATTGGAAGATGTGCTTTGGAGTGGTCAGTGGTGTTGCGTTGATGATCTTTATCCTATTGTTTACGTGGATGCCTGAGACGCTGGCCAAAAAGGAGCGCTCAGAGTATTCCTTTACGTCAATCGTGCGCGGGTATGGCCGCGCGTTTCAAAATGGTCGGTTTCTCACATTATCTTTAATTCCAAGTTTGATGATTGGCGGTCTTTGGGCATGGATGGCGACGCTCCCCGTGCTCTTTATTAGTCATCTCGACGTGCCGCTTCATGACTATGGCTATTATGGTTTCAGTGGCGTCGCCATTTATGTGATGGGGACGTTCATCAACAGCCGATGGGTGAGAAGAGTCCCTTTACGAACGCTTTTAGCGGGGGGTCTCTGGATGTCTTTTTTCAGCAGTGTTTCGCTTATTGTCGCTGGATATTTAGACTTCAATTCTCCTGTCCTGTTGCAAATTTTGAACTTTCCGTTTGCTTTTGGATTGGCGCTTATCCTTCCCAATGGAACAGCCCTGGCATTTTCAGAAGTCAAAGAAGGCCGTGGCACCAGTGCAGCTCTTTTAGGATCCGCTGAAATGGCGTTTGGTGCCTTGGGTATTTTTCTTATGGGGATCCTCTTCCAAGGAACGATCATCGCGATTGCTGGCGTGATGCTTGGGTGTGGCGTGGTAAGTCTTATTCTCTTTTATAGTCTTCCCAAAAGAGAAGAAGCCGAAGTTGTGATTTCTGAAGTCAGCCATTGATTCAGGATGAGGGCATTGAGAGTACACCATGCTGTGCAAACCGTGTGGTGTACTCACCTTCTATTTAGACTTCCTTGGAAAACGTCATGAGCGCCTGATTTTTGATCACAAAAAACAGGGTGACAGAAATCATGAGAATGAAGATCGCGATCATAATTCCGATACTTTGAAACGATCCTTGATAAAAATAGCCCGCTAGTTGCAGACACAACGCTGAGATGATCAGACGTGCCCCTTGCATGACGGCCGATACGCGCCCCTTGGCTTTTGGCATAAAGTTCAGGGCGATGGGATACAACACCGTCGTTGGAATAATCTGCCCAATAATAAAGGGCAAAAGGGCCAAGGTAATCACCAACGCATTGCGACTATCCATGACCGTGATCAATGCGATGCATAAGAAACTCACCCCAAAAATCTGATTAGAAAGGGAGAGCATTTTCTTTTGGTCACACCGACTGATGATGAGGCCAAAGAGAAGGCTCCCCAACGCAAATACAAGGGCCAATGCCCCTTGATAGTATCCAAAATGGGAAAGGCTCACGCCCAAATCTTCCATGTAAAGAAGCGGCGACATCCCTACAAAAATCCAATAGGGGACAAACATCAAAACAATATGGGTGATGAGTAGCATCAGCGGGCGTGATTGGAAAATGGGTATATAACCGCGCAGGGAGAGTGGTTCCTTATGCGCGGGCCGGGGCTGACTTGGAATAAAAATCGCGACCATTCCAAATGTCCCCAGACCCATCAGTAAAAGCGTCACAAAGTTTCCTTGCCAATGAAAATACAGAGTGATGTAACTTCCGATGACGGGTGCCGCCGCTGCTGAGGCATTCATAAGACCATTCAGCATGGCCATAAGAGCCTGCTGCTTTTTCAAAGGATAGGCGTCGGCGATAATCAAAAAACTGAGGATCGCCGGTGCCGCCACCCCCATCCCTTGGAGAAAGCGTCCGATCAAAAGAAAAACAAAAGACAATGTCCATAAACAAAAAACACTGCCGATAATAAATGTTATCAAACCCATAACAATAATGGGTTTGCGACCATAGCGATCCGCCAATCCGCCCACAAAAAACAGGCTGAAACAAAACCCCAAAAAATTGATGGACAATAACGCTTCGACCCAAAAAGGAGAGAGGTCAAAATGACGTTGCAGCTCTGGAAAGCTCGGCACAAAAAGATCGAACTCCATCCCCGCTAAGAGATCCATCAAAATGATGGTGATTAAGACCATCCCTTTGGTGTAGCCTTTGTTCATTATCGACATGCCTCTTGTGAAAACTTTTCTTTATAAAAAGACAGTGTAACGAATCACGCCGTCTTCTAAAAGAGAAGATCATCCATACTGGATTGCTTTCTATTAAAAACTTGACATAGTGATAAATATGGATATAGTGTTCTAAATAAATCATAAAAATCATGCGGGCGGTGTGTAACGTTTAGAACAGGAGAATGTTCCATGGGTCTGCAATGGGTGCGTCCAAAATTTATAGCAAGTGTCGTGGGGTTATGTGTCTTGATCTCTGGGGAGAGCCAGGGGTCGTTCTTAATGGAAGACTTAGTCCAAGGCGTTAATCGTCTGTGCTTAAAGAAAAAACCAGAATCGGAGAAGGGTCATACTCTCAGTCAAAACAAGAGGGGTGTTTCTCGACGGGGAAAAACAAAATTATCCCTTATCAATAAACATTTACAGCGTCGGTCTTTTACAACGCGTCATCCTCTCTTGCGGGGAACTGAAGATAGTAAGAAGGCAAAACAGATCTTCGCAAATCCCATCTATGACCGTACGGTCAAAACTATCTTAAACAATGATGAGGCCCGTCTGGATTTCATCAGAACTTTTGCCAAGCTTCCTGAGGTTAAGAGCACGGAATTACTTGACACTCATTTGAATCCGTTGAAACGATTCGGGGTCCTTAAAAAAACACTTAAGAATCCAGATCTTCGCAAACTCATGAAAAAAATCCAAAAGACACAAGCGGTGAGTGCTGAGGATCTGCAATCTCCTCATGTAACAGAGACATTAATCAAGCTTGCACCGGTCTTGGATGATTTAATCGGGATCATCCCTGAAGAAAGAGATTCCCAGGTGGATGTATTGTGTCGGTTATCAACCAAGGATTATGCGATTGTTGAGGTTCAGGTTCCCAAAGATGATATGTGGGATGCACGGGCCTTGGCTTATGCCGCCCATATATATGGCAATCAGTTACGGCGTGGACAAAAGTGGGAGAAACTAAAATCAGTGATCGGCATCAATATCCTCGGCGGTGGTCAAAATAAGGTCAAACATTGGCCTGAAGGGGAGGGATTTATGCGTCATTACAAGATGCAAGATGAAGCGATCCCTCCCCATGTGATTCCCCAGTTGCAGTTGATTCAGTATTCGTTGGGGAATATTAAGGACCAGGAAGAAGCACTCAGAAAGGATGAAAATCTTAAAAACTGGCTAGAGTATTTTAATGACGCAGAAAATAAAAAAGAGATCCCTGAAGACGTAAGTGAAGGGTTAAAGAAAGCCTATGAGTTAGCAAAGCAAGATACACACTCTTTTCGAAGACGTAATCAATATTTGCGCTCGAGAGATTCTTATGCTCAACATACCGAATATACGGCTATGGTCAAAAATGATGGGATAAAAAAAGGTCGCGAGGAAGGTAAAGTAGAAGGGATAAAAGAGGGGATAAAAGAAGCCAGCCTTGAGATTGCGAAAAAGTTACTCAAAAAAAATCTCTCTTCGGAAGAGGTTGCAGCGACCACAGGTCTTTCTCTCGAAGATCTCAAAACTCTCCAGGAAGAGAGACACTAAAAAGACCTAGCTCAAAGAGAGCCAGGGGCTCTCTTATCGAGGGGTTTTACAAGAGATCGTTAACAAAGTATGTGTCGTAGAGTGACCATCCAAGTTCCCGGTCTTCGATGACAAAGCTGCGGGTGAGTAAGCGGAGACAGGCTTTACGCACATCAACGGGTTGCTCTGTGTTTTCAACAAGTGAAGTAGCGATGAGACGAAATTGAAAATAGTCATCTGTATCACCCCGTGATAAGTCAAAAAGACTGCGAATAGCTTTTTCTTGACCGAGATGATGTTTGTTGGTGGCAATTTTCATCAATTTGCTTTGTCCAACAGCTCTTAGAGAAAGGTCGTCCGATTGAAAAAGAGTCAAAGATTTTTCATAATTGGTTGATCGTTTCTTTTTAGACAGTTCTTTATTTTCTTGACCGCCTGAGATGTCTCCCCGACTTCTTTTGGCTGTTCTAACGACAGTACCTTCTTCAGATAGAGAAGAACTGGCAGCACACGGCACGGCAAATGCAGTCATAACAATAAGAGTAAAAATACTTTTCAAAATAACCTCCCAGACGAATGATAGGTGCCAACTCCCGTGACACCAAGAATTCATATGGGGAGGGATTTAAAAGATTCAAGGTGCATAATAGAAAATCGTCTCGCGGCGGTTCAGCGTGCTTATTGGTAACCAAACCACGTCCCTGCGAGGCCCCTTGGCCGCGGCAGTCCATCTTGCTTATTTAACTGGATCACGTCGCTTCGCTCGTGATGACGCACTTCTATAGGCCGTCATCGCGGCGATTCTTTCAGAACCGCGGGGCGATTCAGCGTGTTTATGTGTAACTAGACCACGTCTCTGCGAGGCCTCTTGGCCGCGGCAGTCCATCTTGCTTGTTGTGCTGGATCACGTCGCTCTGCGCGTGATGACGTTCTATGCGAGTGTTAAAATTACTTATTTTGCCAAATTTTATTTTCGAGTGTGGAAATTGTGTTGTAAAAATTTAGATATTTTGGCGTTTCTTTTGTTGCTATTTTTAGCAAATCAGAAATGTTCCAGAATAGATCAATTCTGCTACCGGATGTAAGAAAGACAACGATAGAGAATAGTGCTGCGACACTATCTAAAGCTGCTTTAAAAGGCTTATCTTCACCAGCTTCCTTCCCATGTTTAATATGATTATATACTTGCCACCAATCGAATTGGTAGCAATCGCAGCTTTTTTTTGATGAAAGAGATCCTCTCTCCCAAGGAGTAAGATAAATAGGCCTTATATAGGGAGTCAAAATGGAAAGATCAAAGCCATTTGTCCTCAAATAATTTTCAATTCTTGACGCTGCAGAACAACTACATTTTCTTATAGAGGTGTTTAATTTATTTGTCACTAAGTTCAAGCTTTGCTCAATCATCGCACAGCTGCTTAATACGATTTTACGAATTTCGGCTGAATCTGTTTGGTAATTATTTTTATCTAGATCAACATACATGAGAAGGGTTCGAAGGTCAGCCTCAACAGATCTATAATTGTTATAAATTTTATCAAGGGTGAGTGTCATGTTATCCACGGCTTAGTTTCTGGATGATTAATCATTTTTTATCATTTCGCGTCGATTTTTAACGTCTGTTGCCAAATCTTTAAAATACTTAAGGGCGGTTGGTTGTTTGGGCTTTATTTTTTTTATAAAACAATCATCAAATATGTCACCATACTCAATGATTGTTGTTCCCATTAACTCATCAAATTGTTCTAAGCTTATGTACTCTTTTTTATAAAAGTATCCCATCATCTCTAACAAATTGAGAAAATCAGTAATCATATGATATTCTTTTTTTTCTTTTGTTTTTTTCTCTTCTAACTCCTTGAAGCGTTTAATAACCTTCTCTGAGTCACTGATATTTTTTTTGCCTTTACTTAAAATATTATCTATCAATAATCTTGCCTCATTCTGTTGAGGCATCTCCCAAAGCTTGATAATCTCTAGTAAAAAACTTCCTTCTATGTCTCTCTTGATAGGGACCAGTTGCATATAAGCAATTAAGGCTAACGCAGTCGTTGCAACACCAGTAAAAAAATACAAAAAAGCATCAACTTCTTCACTTGCATTTTCCAAGGAGCATCCTTGTGGTGGATTAAGCCAATCTGCGAAGAAATTTCTAATTAAGAACGTGCCAATTATTATGACCATAATAACAAAAAGAGTAAACCTTAAGGGATGCCTACTCATCCCATTTTTAATTTTTTCAAATGACGTTTTTATTCTTTCACAACAACACAAAGACATGTCTCCCGTTGTATTAGATTATTTTAACAATTTGGCATTAATTTATTATTAATATGAGTATGTCTTTTGCTAACCTTCGGTCTCTCTCCCCCGCGTCAAAAACTTTTTCTCTGCATCGAAGCGCCCAGAAGAAATTGAAGAAGATAGATCAGGTCGCTCCGCCCGTGATGACGAAAGGGACGTCATCGTGGGGCCCTCATAAATCACGGAAGGGCAAAATAAATATTTGAAGAGCGTTCTTAAGAAGATCCGCATTTTTCAAGGCTTTCCAAGGAAAATTACCCCTTAAATTGTAGAAAAAATTTGACGGGCGGTGTGCGGGGGACGTATAGTTCCCCCAGTTTCATTTTTCTCCTCTTAATGTTTCTTTTCCCTTCCTCTGCGGGCCTTTGTTTTTTTTAAGGAATTATGCCCATGATCGGGACGCTTTCTGAATCAGCTCCTCAGGATGCTCTGGAGTCATCTTCTCTTCAAACACCTCCCTGGAATCCCCGGCCCAATCAAGGGGAGCCCTCGGGGGATTGGCGCTATTGGTTGGTCATGGCGGGGCGCGGATTTGGAAAAACTCGACTGGGGGCTGAAACCATTCGCCGATGGGTGATGGAAGAGGGCGCGCGCTCTATTGCCTTAGTGGGGGCGACGGCCGATGAAGTGCGCCAGGTGATGGTGGAAGGCGTTAGTGGCCTTTTAGCAATTCATCCGCCCCATGAGCGCCCCCGTTATGAGCCGTCAAAAAAACGTCTTACCTGGCCCAACGGCGCGGTGGCGTATCTTTATAGTGCGCGCGCCTATGAAAAATTGCGGGGGCCAGAATTTGATGCGGCCTGGATTGATGAGTTGGCCAAGTTTGAGTATGGCGAGCTGCTGTTTCAAAATCTGAATTTAGCGCTGCGTTTGGGCCGTCGCCCTAAGATGGTGATCACCACAACGCCCCGGGCGCGACCCCTGATGAAACGGTTGTTGGGGTATGCAAAAAAGGGGAGTCTGGTGTTAACCACGGGGACCACCTATGACAATACCGAGCACTTAAGTGCGGCGGCTTTGGAAGAATATCAAAGCACTTTTGCTGGCACACGATTTGAAGCCCAAGAAATTTTAGGCCAATTGGTGGAAGACGATGAAGGCACTTTATGGAAACAGGATGTGATCGATACGTTTCGTGTGAAAGAGGTGGAGGTGCCTTTAAAGCGCGTTGTGGTGGCTGTGGATCCGGCGGCTACCCATAATCCAGAATCCGATGAAACCGGCCTTGTCGTGGCGGCATTGGGAACGGATAATCAGGCGTATATCCTGGAAGATTTGAGTGGTCGATATCCCGCCAGAGAATGGACAAAACGCGCGGTGGCGGCCTATGAGCGTCACAAAGCGGATGGTATTATTTATGAACAGAATATCGGCGGCGATGCGGTCGGGGATTTAATCCAGACATTTTTGGCCGGCGCCAATGTGATCCCTGTGATGGCCCGGCGCAGTAAAATTACCCGGGCGGAACCCATTGCCGCTTTGTATGAAAAAGGACGTGTTCATCACGTTGGAAGTGACTTAAAGCATTTGGAAAAGCAAATGACGACCTATATTCCCGGCGTGAGTGAAAGCTCTCCCGATCGGATGGATGCTCTTGTCTGGGCGCTCAGTGAATTAATGTTAGGACAACACAAGGCCCAACCTCCTCCGAATCTTTGGAGAAGGTTGGGGAAGGGAATCATGCCCTTTGGCCCGTGAGGATTATCTGAAAAGAGAGCCTTTTTAGAAGAACTCGATCTAGTCGAATTGACGTGCACGCGCCTATTTCTTTTTTTCTTTCTTCATCAGCTCTTTAACCACGGATTTGTTGAGATATTTCTCAGATTTGGAGCGGACGTATACACGCGCACGCGGAGGAGTGGACGAAGAACTTGCTTCTGTTTTAGCTTTCTTTTTTTTCTCCTGCTTATCTTTTTCCTTTGTGCTCTTTTTCAGCGCTTTATCCAGGTGACCAGGCGCCAAAACCTCATTGTCCAGAAGGCTCATCAGCTTGAGTTTTTTAAGAAAATCTTCTTGCTCGTCTCCTAAGACATTTGACGGAGGTCTTTGGTGCTTCTCAACCTTTTTTGAATGTTTAAATGTTCTGGTAAAATGCTCGGCACTGGTTGGGTCCATGGTTTTTGCTTCTTGTACCTTTAGACGACTAATGACAAACAGAAACGGGTCAGCATCCGGTTTGTCGAGATCAGAAAGTCGATAATGCCATTCTGTGGCAAGGGGGTTACTCGCAATGGTTTCAATCAACTCGATCAAAGGACTTTGCGGAATTTGGGATCCCTCTTTCAATCTTCTTGCTTGATATTGAAAGAGCTGTCCCTCTTGTCCTTCAAGGCATGCCGTGTAGGGATATGAAAGATTTTTATTATATCCAACTGCTCCAGAGAAAATGCTCTTCAGCATTGGTACATCAAGATCCCCATCAAAGTCTTTGGGGAAATTTTTTGTTGCTTCAAGACTTCCTTGGAAAAAAGAAAATAAAGAGAGAAAGAGGATAAAAGAAAGAGACTTTTTAACCATCGTGATGCCTTTCATTAAAAGAATTTAAGAATGGTATGTTTTGTAATACATTCTAATTATTTTTGATTAATTGTCAATAAAGTAAAAGAAAGCGTTCTTCTTATTAAAAACTTTTATCCTGGACGCTGGGGGGACCTCTCTTTAAGAATTATGATCTACACATAAACCCAGGGAGGTATTGTTATGCTTACACGCTTATTATTGGTAATAGGGGGGATTTTATTCATAAATACTACTGTTTATGGGTCGACGGTGGTTCAAGATGATTTATTTTCCGCTGCAAAGAAAATTTTCGCCCATTATGACTTTAAAGAAAAAAAGGTATCTTCTGCAGAAACGATCAAGAGAGAAGAAGAGGACTTAGCGAAACTTGGAGAGGCTTATGCTCAAGCCAAGACAGAATTTGCAAGTTACTATGAGCCTTATTTAGAAGACGGAACGCCCTCTCTGGATAAGGGCAAAAGTATAGAAGAGTATGCGGAAGATACAGAGCAACTAGAGCGTCTTCGTAAAAAGCACGTCGTGATGCGGTCTCTCATAAAGTTAAATCAACAAAGCGCCCAAAAAGCTTTCTGGTATGCACGGTTATTTTCAACGCTGGAAGAAACCTACGAAAGGCTTTTTCAGCTTTCGGAAATCAAGGTTTCCGCAAGCTTGAATTATAATTTTCATCAACAGTTGTTTGGGGATGAGGCGCCAGCAGAAGGCTATACTCTTTTTGGTCTCTTGATCCAAAGATATAATAATCAATACACAGTTCTTCTTGATTATGAAGCGCTTATGGAGACACAAGGGTATCAAATTGCACAAGTGGGAGAGCCGGGTCATAAAGCTAATTTGACCAGTGTTGATCCCACCTCTCTAGAACCCCTACGCGCCCTTCAGGGAAAAATAAAATCTATCTTTGGGGAAGATTTAGGACAAGCAGCGAAGGCGTTGGAAAAAGATCTTAATGATTATGCGTATGCTGCTTCTGTAAAAGAAAGTAAAATTCGTTCTCTGCAGCGTAAAGAAAAGAAACTGCTCAAGAAATATCGAACAGAAAAAAGCGAATCCCTTGAAGATCGTATTGATGATATCCAGGATAAAATTTACAAAAGAACCTACGAAAAAGATGTTCTTATGACTTTTATAAATTACGTCAATGCATGGTTATCAAAACTGTGAAAACATCAAGAGGCCCTTAAGGGGGCCTCTTTTGATCGATCAATCTAAGACAAAAAGCTATTTGACGATGATGTCTTTTTCGATGACGGGGCGTTTAACAACAATAGACTTTTTCACAATAATGGGTTTTTTTACAATGACTGGTCTTTTCACAACGACCGAACCGTGGCCGTAATAATAACGCCAAGCGTCTGCAGAAGTGCTGCTGGCGATGGTCATAAGGACCACCAAAGATCCTAAAATCCATTTATTAAACATGATATCCTCCAAATATAATCATGGTATAAAAATAACAACCATGCTTAATTATTATATCATAAATTAAAAAATATGATTTATATTTGGTAAATATTCAGTAAATAACCATTTTACAATAAATATTGTTTTGTTTTATTTGAAATATTTATTTAAGTTCTCCCAGAAAAAGACCCGCTTCCCATTCTTGCTGAGCAATAGGATGTCCTCGTCTTACGATTGAGAGGTCCATATCACAAGATTTCTTTCGAATGGCGCCCATTTGGAAATTCAATACTGCACCCAGGATGACGCCCAGTTGAGGGTGTTGGGAATGAGTCAACCTTAATCCCATGGATTGGGGATAAAGCACATCGATATTCTCAAGGTGGGGTTGGCGCGACTTAACCCGATAATGCTGAAAAACAACTGATTGAGCGCGTGAAATTGTTTTAGGGCTAATGATTTCTTCTAGGGAAGTGAAAGAGCCTTTAGAAAGCACCGTATTGCCCACTGTTCCAATTAATTTAACGTTGACCAATTCCAGGGTGGGCACTTCATTTTCAATCACCATAGAGCCTTTTTGAAAAAGAAGTTTCAAGTAATCAAGCGGTGAATTAGGCAGACCTAAGGGGTCATAGAGACCATCAATTACGTTTTGGTTCGAAGAATTAACAGTCGCTTGGACTGAAGAAGTCACTGACAAAGCATATAAAGAAACGCGTAATAATTTTGCATATTTATTCATTTTTACGATTCCTGTAAATAATTTGCAGATAGTAAGAAATTAAGCATTTATTGTCAATAAGTAAAACTTATTTAGGGAAGAATCCTCTCGTTTTCCATAAGCCCATTGCCACCGCGAAATGAAGAAGTTAAAGATAGATTCATATTCATCGATGACGGATAAAGATTTAAAATATGCATGAAATTTCTCAAGAGACGAGCCAAGTGGTGGCTCTCCATGAAAACATGCTCAAGGACTTGGGCTATCCTCTCTCCAAAGACAGTTTGATTTTGGATTTTGGATGTGGATCGGGGCGGCATGTTTATGAGTATCTTGATAAAGGGTATGCGAATGCCTTTGGATATGACCAGGGTAATTATGCGCACTTACGTCAACCGGAAGATCAAAAACGTTTTTTATTTTCTGATAAAGCACAGATTCCCTTGCCGGATAACTCTTTTGATTTCATTTATTCATGCACGGTTTTTGAGCATGTGTTTGATCCAAAAAAAGCCTTCCAGGAGATTTATAGAGTGTTGAAACCAGGGGGCGTCAGTATCCATTATTTTCCTGCAAAACTGCGCCCCATCGAAGCGCATATTCATGTGCCCTTTGGGGGCGTGTTTAAATCTTATCCTTACTTTTTGTTTTGGGCGATGCTTGGTATTCGCAATCAATTTCAAAGGGACAGCTCTGCGGAAGATACAGCAAAAGCAAACTATCACTTTGCTCAAACGGGGATATATTATCTGAGTAAGGCGGAGATTGATAAAATTGCACGCGACGTCTTTGATAGGGTTGACTATATTGAGACGTGCTTTTTAAAGAATTCTTCAAGCCAATTATCCAAGCTGCTTGTTAAGGCTTTGCCCTTTGCTCCCTTTATCCCTGAGCTGTATCGGACGTTTCACACGAAGGTTTTATTTCTGAAGAAAAAGGCTATTACGAGAGTCTCTGTAGAAGTTTAAAAATACAATCAATATATTTGATAGTAACGTATTGTTTATAATTTAGTGCTATTAATTATATTAAAGAAATTTTTTGTATTAAATACTTAAATTAGGGAGATTTACATGCGCATTTTGTTATCCTTAGGTATTTTAGTGAGTTGTCTTGCTTCTCAGGCGACGCTGGCTACGGCTACGTTAACTGTAGAAGAGGTTGTAAAAAAAACCAACCCGATTCAAGCGCTGCAAGAATTTTCTGAACAACATCCTCAAGAAACAGTTGGCTTGTGTGAAGAAATCTTAGGAAACGAATTTTATAGTCGCGCCGATGCTGTGGGGGCGAGTCGCATAAAATATCTTAAGCTTCCGGCATTCTGCCAAGAGTTTAAGATAAAAATGCAAAAGGAAG
The DNA here is from genome assembly GCF_002117145.1 of Candidatus Nucleicultrix amoebiphila FS5. Classification (NCBI taxonomy): domain Bacteria; kingdom Pseudomonadati; phylum Pseudomonadota; class Alphaproteobacteria; order Holosporales; family Nucleicultricaceae (SeqCode); genus Nucleicultrix (SeqCode); species Nucleicultrix amoebiphila (SeqCode). The sequence goes on from NZ_CP008743.1 coordinate 1,267,914, forward strand.
GTCCAGGAAAAATAGCGCTTCCTTCGGTGCCAACAGAGGCTCAACCTACTTTAACGAAACCTATGATTGGGAAAAAACTATCTGAAACGGTTACTTCAAAGTTCAATGTAGTTCCAGAAGAGCCAGTTCTGCCTAAGCCAAGAGCAAAGGTCGTTCTGAAAGCAATGGATTTTGCTCCCGAAAGCAAGAGTGTTCAAGAAGAACAGGCAAACCTTAAAAAGGCTGACCTCGAAATTAAAGAAAACCTTGCACGTCTCGCTGAGGAAGCTGATCTCATTCACAAAGAAAAAATAGTGCGCTTACAAATGCTACGTCAGGAAGCAGAAGCAAAGTTGGCGACAGCTCAAGAAAGATATGACCACTTGAGTATGATTCTTGGGTTTATGCGTGAAGATCTTGGAAATATGAAACATGATTTTAAAGTATTTAATCCAGACAAACATCAACTTGATTCCCATGAGCAGTATATGGAGGCTCTTGAGCAAGCACTGCCTATGGAGAGTCCTCATATTCTGACACCGCGATCTCAAGAATATCTGCAAACTGCTTCTCAATTGTTAAAAGAAGCGAATGCACTTCACAGTCAAGCAAGATTAGAGCTTGAGTCGATCAAAAGAGATATGTTGGAATTAGGTTAGACAAAGAGAACCCTAGAGGTTCAGGTGATATGTTTTCTGAACCTCTACGCTTTCAAATAAAAGATATTAAAAACTTTTGCATTTTTATTGATCTATGGATTTCTAGAAAGATTAATCGTGGACTTTCTCCAGTCTTTTTCAAAGACCTTTTTTACTGTCTGAATCTGCTCTAGATTTTGCGTCAAAACGCCCAGCTCTCGTGTTTGATCTAAAGAAGGTGTGTAGAAATTACCAGAGCCTACATACATAATACTGTCATCTACAATCACAACCTTTGCGTGGACATAAAGCTTGTCCAGAAGTCCTATTCTCGCCCCAGCTATCTTCATAAGATTTTGATTAGGAATATTGGGATCTTCTTTATTTCCAAAGGGAAATGGCATCATGAGAACGCGTACTTTAACACCGGCTTTTGCAGCAGAAGCAGTTGCTTCCGCAAGTCCAACATCTTGAAAACTTTGTTGGTAGATATCAATGGATTTTTGAGCACCGTTTAAAAGTTTGAGAAAAGTATTTCTTTGATTGTCAGGCCCCCAAACAAGAGAAGATTCATCAATTGAAACTCTTATGTCTTTTATATCCGCTTCAAATACTTTTAGCATTTCATCGATGGTGTTTTGGTCCAAAATAGGAACAGCAAAATCACGCGCTGCTTTCACATTTTTTTCCTGAATACCGTCGAATGACTCCTCATCAAGATTGCCCGTTGAAATCATCCCCCACTCAGTATCAACGATAATCATTTTATAGTGACATTGATTAAAGCGCTTAGAAAGTTGATAAACGGATGCGATTTTTTTTAATGCCGCAAGGGGAGATTCCACGTTTTGGCTTTTATCATGTTTGAAGGTATAAGGTTCCATCAAGAGATTGATTTTTACGCCACGCTCAAAAGCCTTTTTCAAAGCATCGATGATCTTGAAGTCTGAAATTTTATAAGCTGCCATATCGATGGTTTTTTCAGCATTATTGATCGCTTGAACCCAGGGATTTCTTCCGTCTTCAGGGAGAACAAATACTTTTCCTTCATTCCAATTTTCAGGAACAGCAGCTGCGACAGGCAGTGATAGGGTTAAGAGAATAGTAGAGACCAGGAGATTTTTCATTATTTTCATTGGCTTACCCTGCTTTAATGAATACAAGAGTTATACACCACGACGGTGTGATTTGGGAAAATGATTTTAATTCATGGGATATTGTTTATTTGGTCGGCGTGATGCTCATTTTGATACAATGGTGTGATGAGTAGATTTTCTAATTATATCCGACATTGATGAGGTAAAGGCCTTCGGCGGGCGCTGTTGGTCCGGCCTTAGTGCGATCTTTCGCCGCAAGGATATTTTTAACGTCATCAACCGACAACTTACCAGCCCCCACCAACTTTAATGTCCCCACAAAATTACGTACCTGATGATGGAGAAACGATCGTGCCTTAGCATGGATTTCAATGAGTTCTCCTTTGCGTTCTACCGTTAAAAGATCAAGGGTTTTTTCTGGGGACTTGGCTTGACACAATTGAGCACGGAAACTTGTAAAGTCGTGATGACCTACCAGAACTTGAGCGGCTTCGTGCATTTTTACGGCATCGAGAGATTGACCATGAACATGCCAAACACGCTTCTTTTGGAAAACAAGAGGAGCATAGCGATTGATGATAAGATAACGATAGGTTCGAGAGGTCGCCGAAAAGCGGGCATGGAAATCCAGAGCTACAGGTTCAACATGGATGACCGAAATGGGAAGCGTCTCTAAATAAAAACCGAGGGCTTGACCAATTACAAATGGTTCATAGATCTTGGGTAAATCCACATGAGCAACTTGCCCTGTGGCATGAACGCCTGCATCTGTACGTCCTGCCCCGTGCACTTTAATGTCACATCCACAAAACTTTGTAAAAGCAGTCTCTAAGGCTTCTTGCACAGTCAGCAAATTATCTTGACGTTGCCATCCAGCAAAAGAAGTACCATCATATTCAAGGGTCAATTTATAGCGATGCACGAGAGGCTCATTGATCATCGTTACTTTAAAATCTCGCCCACCTTAAGAGGGAAGCCATTTAAAAATTCTTGGGCACTGACAGGTTTTTTTCCTGGGCGTTGCACACGAATCAAACGTAAAGCGCCCTCCCCACATGCAATAGTCAAATGCTCATCGATCAGAGTACCTGGGCGTGCTTGTGTCGTATTTTTTACAGGTTCTGCTTCAAGAATTTTTAAGGCCTGATCTTGAAAATCTACCCATGTCCCTGGCCAAGGATTTAAAGCACGAATGCGGCGATCGAGTTCCTTAGAAGAGAGTTGCCAAGACAAGTGACCATCTTCTTTTTTAATTTTATGGGCATAGGTTGCTCCTTCAAGAGGCTGAGAGATTAAAGGAGCTTCTCTAGAAAGAATTTTCGGCAAGGCTTCCATGAGAGTGTCAGCGCCTAAAATAGCGAGGCGATCATGCAATTGCTGACTGGTGATTGTTGGTTCCAGAGATGTCTTTTTCACATGGACCATAGGGCCCGTATCCAGTCCTTCATCCATTTTCATCAACGTCACGCCACTTTCATGATCACCCGCTAAAATGGCCCACTGGATAGGAGCAGCGCCGCGCCATTTGGGTAACAAAGAAGTATGAATATTAAAACATCCAAGAAGAGGAACAGAGAGGATTATTGGAGGCAAGATCAAACCATAAGCCACGACCACGACAATATCCGGCTTTAACTCTTGAAACTGTTTTATCGCCTCTGGGTCCTTAAAATCTAAAGGGGTAAAGACAGGAAGACCTGCATCTTCTGCGAGTTCATGAACAGGACTTTTGGTCAGGTGATACCCTCGATTGGCAGGGCGCGGTGGTTGACTATAAACTGCAATCAAATTAACGAGAGAAGAGGGGATAAGCCTTTTTAAAACTGTGGCCGCCAGGGGAGGAGTCCCCATAAATATGAGGCGTGCACCTTTATTCATCGTGTGCCTGAAAGCCTTTTGGATTTAATCACTTTATTGATCAACAGTTGACGTTTCATGGGGCTTAAATGGTCGATATAAAGAATGCCATCCAAGTGGTCGAGTTCATGCTGGAGGCATTCAGCAAAGTAACCTTTTCCGTGAACTTCCTGGGTTTTGTTATGGATGTCCGTATAGCGGACTTTTACTTCCACATGACGTTCTACTTCAGCGGACACGCCAGGAACAGAAAGACACGCTTCTTGATATCTTTCTGTTTGAGGGGAACGCCAAATAATTTCAGGGTTAATCATTTTCAAAGGTTCAGGCGTACTTTCATCTCCCATATCGATCACCACCAATCGTTTGGCAATGCCAACTTGAGTCGCCGATAAACCACAGCCCTCATCGTGGTACATGGTCTTCACCATGGCTTCCAAAAGATCAAGGATCCCCGCGTCAATGGTTTCCACACGCTCGCCTTTCATTTTTAGGCGCGGATCGGGAATCGTTAAAACGGTTAGATATTCCATACAGCTACAGTCGTCATGGTGGTGGTGATGCATAAGATAATCTCTAAATTAAAAATTTCAACCTTTGGGGGATTTGCTTTTCTCGTCCAATTTACGGGCTTCATCCACCAACATAATGGGGATGCCATCACGAATTGGATAAGCAAGCCCTGCATGTTCACTCACCAACTCATTTCTTGCACGATCAAAACGCAAAGACTGTTTAGTGATAGGACAAACAAGAATTTCGAGAAGTTTAGGATCGGGCATTTTTGAAGGCTCTGTCATGATCAACTCAATGCTTTTGATAGGATGAATTATATTTTTTGAACACAGCCATTTCCATCAAAGCAGTCATCATCTGACACCGCTCTTTTAGATTTTTTGTCTCCAGTAAGGCTTGCTTTTCAACAGGCTCAAAGGGGCAAACCATTGCCAAGGTGGAAATAAGCTTTTCATCAGAAGAAGCTTGGATTTCATCCCAATTGGCTGAAATATTATAACTTTCAAAATAATTTTCTAAAAGCATCATGAGTCGCTCACGATCTTCAACAATCTGAAATTCTCCTGTTTCCGTAGAATCTTCAGGCATATAGCGTACTTTTAAGGGATGTACAGGAGGGTTTGTTTCAGGCACTTCTTCAAGTTCAAAGCGCACAAGACCCGTTAAAACCAAAAGATATTTTAAGGAATCCAATTCCGTAAAGCTGGAGATTTTCGCTAAACATCCAGATGTAAACAGTGTTTCCAAAGGGCTAGATTGCAATACACCAATAAGACGATCTTGCTTTATGGCCAAATCCACCAACATAGATTGACGTGGATCAGAAATCGTCACGGGTAAATGAGCATGGGGCATCAACACTGTTCCTGGCAAAACCAGAACAGGCACTTTAGCTGGGTAGTTGTTGAGTGTAATCGTCATATTACCTCTGTGCTTTACGAAAATACGATAGTCGATAACCTTTTTCGGCCTTGGATCGTTAAAGGGTCTTCTGGACCAAAAACTTCAAAGAGCTTCAACAGCTTTTTCTGCGCTGCATAATCGTTCCATGTGCGATCATGGCTTAAGATTATAAAAAGTTGCTCTAAAGCCTCATTATAGTCCCCTTGACGATAGAATGCCATGGAAAGATTAAAATGGGCTTCCAAATCCTGAGGGTTTTTTAACACTTTTTTCTGTAGAATTTCAACTTTTTCAGTAACAATGGTTTCCCCGTAAAGCTCTAGAGCGCTTTTGAGGCTTATATACTCGGGGAATTTATGGGCCCCATCCCCATCCTTAACCAGGGTGAGATAAGTTTTCGCTCTTTTAAGATCCTGCATAGCAAAATAACACTGCCCGAGGCCAATCAGAGCTTTGGCATTATCTGGATGTTCGCCAAGAACTTGGTTATACAAATTCATGGCGCCAACGATATCACCGCGCTTTATTAAACTCCCTGCTTCTTCCAAATGATGTTCCATGGGAGAAACAGTCTGTGAAGCCAATCTTTCCAAGAAGGCCTTTAAGCGATTTTCCGGCTGAAGACCTGTAAATCCATCGACGGGACGTCCTTCTTTAAAAACAATCACTGTCGGCACTGCTTGAATTCTTAGCTTATGAGCAATATCGGGAGCCTCTTCAATATTGATGCTGACGAAAGAGAGCTTCTCTTGATAGCTCTTTGCCACATGCTCTAATTTTTTTCTGAGTTGCTGACATGTGTCAGACATAGATGTCCAAAACTCAACGACAACGGGATGGGTATTTGACTCATCAAAAACAAACTCCATAAAATTATCCGAGGTTCCCACTTTAAAGGGAGAAGATTCTTTAGCGGATTCATCACTGTTCATCAGTGTCATTGTTTTTCTCTTAATCCTTGGAAAATAATATTAAATTATATTTTTGACTTTAGAGCAAGTCTAGTTGGTTGTGACCTTTTTTTTGCGTACGGGATTTTGGTGTTGGTTTATGTTTCGTCACCATCGCTTGCTGTTCACCATCTTGAAAAAGCAAATTCAAAAATTGTCCTTCTTTCGTTTGTGAAACTTTCTGGATTAGAAGATCTTTATCGTCTCTCACCAAGCAAAAACCTCTCTCAAGAGTTTTATGAAATGAATAACTTTCAAGAAGCTGCGATAAGTTTTGCAATTTTTGCAAACAACGTTCGCGAAAAACTTTTAAGCTATTTCTCAATCGTTCTGTTGCATCATCAAAACGTTGACGTTTTTCGCGATAATCTCTGATCAATAAAGAGTGGAGTCGATGACCCTTATCAGCAAGTCCTTGAATCAAATCACGTTTTACCGGCACAGCCATTTCAGCCGCGGCAGTTGGTGTGGGCGCCCGTCGATCAGAGACAAAATCAATCAGCGTTGTATCGGTCTCATGCCCCACGGCTGAAATAATGGGAATCTCACTCTCAGCCACAGCGCGTATAACGATTTCTTCATTAAAAGACCACAAATCTTCAATACTTCCTCCTCCTCGCGCCACAATTAAAACATCCGGTTTGTTATGGGAGAGTTGATTAAATCCTCGAATAGCTTCAGCAATTTGCTCTGCTGAACCTTCGCCCTGTACACTCACGGGCCAAAGCATCACAGGCAAAGGAAACCGATCACTTAAACGATGTAAAATATCGCGAATCACGGCGCCTGTTTTTGATGTAATCACACCAATAGAGCGTGGCAAAAATGGCAAAGGTTTTTTCCGTGCAGGATCAAAAAGACCTTCTTTAAGAAATTTTTCTTTGCGTTCTTGCAATAATTTTAAAAGAGCACCCTCACCGGCAATTTCAATTTTTTCAACCGTGAGCTGATAGCTCGACCGAGCGCTATAGGCCGTAATACTCCCGGTACAAATAACCTCAAGACCATCGGCAATTTTATCGCGCAAACCACTGGCTACACCTCGCCAACACACACAATTTAGAACTGAATTGGCATCTTTAATGGAAAAGTATAAATGACCTGAGACATGAAATTTTGCTCCTGAAATTTCTCCTTTTATCTGCACATAGGGGAAACTCTCTTCCAAGAGGCCCTTAAGCAGCGTAGAAATTTCGCTAACCGACCAAATCTTCGGCAAAATGTTTGATGTTTCAACAGGTTTTGGCATTTTGTTTTACCTGAGCGTTTTTCTAGTATAGATAAATCATATTGCAAAACATGACAAAATTGAAATCAATTATCGAGGCACAAATGGATTACCAGGCTTTCTTCATCCACTCTCTTTCTCATTTAAAGCAAGAAGGTCGTTATCGTATATTTATTGATCTTGAGCGTTCTTGTGGAAAATTTCCCCATGCGGTCCATCACACGGAAGCTGGTCCTGAAGAAATTTTGTTGTGGTGCGGGAATGACTATTTAGGGTTGGGACAACATCCAAAAATATTGGAAGCCATGACCACAATGTTAGCAAAGACGGGAGCCGGTGCTGGGGGAACGCGCAACATTTCTGGAACCACGCACAGTCATGTGATGCTTGAAAAAGAGTTGGCGGATTTTCATCAAAAGGAATCGGCTCTGATTTTTACATCAGGGTATGTGGCTAATGAAACGACGTTAGCAACGCTCGCTCATTTTCTTCCTAACTGCCTTATTCTGTCCGATGAAAAAAATCATGCGTCTATTATTCATGGTATTCGCAACAGCCGTGCAGAGAAGAAAATTTTTAAACATAATGATGTGTCTGCTCTGGAGGCTCATCTTAAATCCGTTGATCGCAGTCGACCAAAGCTTGTGGTTTTTGAATCTGTTTATTCCATGGATGGAGATATTTCCCCCATTAAAGAAATGGCGGAACTCGCAAAAGCTTATAATGCGCTCACATTTTTGGATGAAGTTCATGGGATTGGTCTTTACGGAGAACGTGGCGCTGGTGTTGCTGAACACCTTGGTGTTGCAGATCAGATCGATATCATTCAAGGAACGTTTGGTAAAGCAGTCGGCCTTATTGGAGGATACATTACAGGGAAAGCTGCTTTAGTTGACTTTGTGCGCTCTCATGCTCCCGGATTTATTTTTACCACCTCTTTACCGCCTGCGATTTGTGAAGGTGTTAGAGCTAGTTTAAATATTATCCAAAATCATCCAGAAATGCGTCACCATCTTCATAGTGTTTCTTCTTACTTGAAACAAAAACTTCGGGCACAAGGACTCCCCGTTATGGAGTCAACGAGTCATATTGTACCTTTGTTGGTAGGTGATGCTAAACTTTGTAAACATCTGAGCGATGAACTTCTCAAAAACTATAAGATTTATGTTCAACCCATCAATTATCCAACCGTCGCCAAAGGTCAAGAACGTTTGCGTTTTACGCCTTCCGCTCTCCATACCAAAGCCATGGTTGATGATTTGGTCAAAGCTTTAGCAGAAATTTGGCAAGCATTTAAAGCCATTGCTGCTTAAGAACTTCATGATACACTCAACTGTCAGCTCACTCTGATACGTTGGTTTTTACTTCTTTGGCTGACAAAAAGGTTTAGAACAACTCATCAACAGGAGAGATCAATGCTATTTTTTTCACACATAAGCTTTGCACTTCTCATGATTGTTTTGATCATGGGCACTAAACTTATTTTAAAAGCGCTTAATACAAAAGGTCCAGGGCAAACACTCGCCAAATCTGTCGGTATCATTGTCATGGTTTTGGCCGTTTTGACGATGCTTTGTAACCTTTATTATTCAGTGCAATATTGGGCAAGGGGGTATCTTGATATGCCGTGTCCGATGATGCACATGGGACAAGGCATGGATCATTCCTCGATGATGAATCAACACATGATGGATAAAAATTCGATGATGGGCGGTATGTCTCAAAACAAAGAATAGTGAAAAATAATGGAGAGAGGGATCGCCTCTCTCCCTTTCATGACTATTCGTCTTTCTTCTTTTTTGCAGTAGATTTTCTCAATATCTTAGATCCAAGCCAATGGTATCCATCGACAAGCACGGTTCCTAAGAAATATCCAGCCCCAGCGCCAACACCGGTTGCTAACGCCAAATTCTGAGAACTGGGCAATTCAAATTTAAAGGTGTCAAGTAACACTTGTTTACTTGCTCCAAAGAGTGAGCCGCCTAAAGTTGTCGTGGCAATCAGTGCAGAATCAAACCAGTTATATCCTTGCATACGTGCAACACCAAAAGAAGTTAATGTTGGCGTCACAAAGGGAATATTTTGGTCAACTTCTTCTCTGATAAAAACGCTAGAAGACGTATATGTTTTATATTCGTCCTTACCAAAGGAAGTAGCCGCGGCAACGCTTCCAACAGTGGCAGCGCCCACTACTTTGCGAACGACAGAACGTCCAACTCTTTTAACAGCACTTTCTTCTTTTATGTCTGAAGCATGAACTTGGGTAAGTCCAAGACTTAGTGAAAACAAAGCGGTCGAGATAAGTAAGTATTTCTTCATTTTTAGCTCCTGTTTACTTTATTATTAATAATTTATTAACCTTTAAAATAAGCAAAAGCAGACCCTTGTCAATGGGGTAAAACAATATTGTCGATATTGAAGGTCTGGGCTCATTTTTCTGAATTAAAATGTCTCATTCGTGATGACCGACACTGTCACTGCGAGGCCTTTGGCCGCGGCAGTCTCGCTTGTTGTGCTGGATTGCGTCGCTCCGTTCGCAATGACGAAAGAGGGGAGGGTTCGCGATGATGAAGGAGAGAGAGCTTGCAATGACAGAGAAGAATAAGCGCAATGACAAGGGGCAAATAGACACAATGACGAGAAAGTTGTTCGTATGATAGGAAAACTGAACGTTATGATGTATTCCATCATCACCTTCAAGAGAAGGACTCTCTCTTTAAACGTCTAAGTTGTAAGCGAAATGAGCGCGGCTTTGAATAAATGAGAAGCGCTTTTCAGGACGACGCCCCATCAGGTTGTCAACGAATTCCGCAAGGGGAATAATCGGAGTATCGGGAAGCGTTTCGTCCATCACGGTTTCTGGTAAACGGACTTTCAATATTTGACGTTGCTTGGGATCCATGGTTGTTTCTTTGAGCTGATTCCAAGCCATTTCACCAAGACCTTTAAAGCGACTGATGTCGACTTTCCCTCTAAAAGTTTTAAGCAAACGTTCTTTATCTTCATCATCTCGAGCATAAGCGCTCTTGCTGCCTTGACTCAAACGATAAAGGGGGGGAAGAGCCAAGTAAATATGGCCCTGCTCAAGAAGGGGCCGCATCTCTAAATAGAAATAGGTCATCAACAAAGAAGCAATGTGTGCCCCATCCACATCAGCGTCGGTCATAATAATAATACGTCCATACCGCAGTTTTTCAGGTCGACAGTCTTTGCCCGTTCCACACCCTAAAGCTAAGGACAAATCTTTAAGCTCTTGGTTGCCTAAAAGTTTATCTGTTGAAGCGCTTGCAACGTTAAGGATTTTTCCTCTTAAGGGCAATACGGCTTGAGTTTTACGATCGCGTGCTTGCTTTGCGGACCCACCGGCTGAATCTCCCTCAACCAAAAAAAGCTCTGTTTCTTCTCGACTTTCACTAAGACAATCAGCGAGTTTTCCCGGTAACCGCAAGCGTCGTGTTGCTGTTTGACGTTGCGTTTCCTTTTCGTGACGACGTCGTAGACGATCTTCCATACGCTCAATAAGCGCATTCAGAAGAACTTGAGCCGCTTCCTTATGGTCACTTAGCCAATGGTCAGCCATATCTTTGACCACCCCTTCCACAAGACGCGTCACGCCGGGTGTAACGAGCTTTTCCTTTGTCTGACCTTGGAAATGGGGGTCACGTATAAATACGGAAAGCATCACAGCGGTCCCATCAACACAATCTTCGGCCGTGAGATGGGAAGCTTTTTTCAAGCTTAAACGTTCTCCATAGCTTTTGATTGCTTTGGTCAACGCTTGACGAAATCCTGCTTCATGACTGCCCCCAAGGGGCGTAGAGATGGTATTACAATAGGAAGAGAAAAACCCATCGCCCATTACAGGCCAGGCCATCGCCCATTCCACTTGACCACTTCCATCATTAAATTTAGCGGATCCTGAAAATACCTCTTTAATGATTAAAGATTCTTCACTTAAAGCTTCCTTTAAATAATCGGCAAGTCCTCCTGGGAAATGCAATACGTCTTTGGTAGGAATTTTAGACTCAGGTTCTAAAAGAGCAGGATCACAGTGCCAACGAATCTCAACACCTTTAAATAAATAGGCTTTCGAGCGCGCCATTTTATAAAGTTTTTCAGGACGAAAATGGGATTCTTCACCAAAAATTTCTGGATCGGGTTTAAAGCGCACTAATGTTCCATTTTCAGATTTTGTAGCCCCAACAGCCGTTAAGGGTTGCGTCATTAATCCACGGCTGAAAGCCATTTCCCATTCTTTGCCTTTTATAAAGACATGAACTTCTAGCGCCTCACTCAAAGCATTAACAACGGAGACACCGACACCATGAAGACCTCCAGCTGTTTTATAAGCTTTTCCACTAAATTTACCCCCCGAATGAAGGGTGGTCATAATGATTTCAAGAGCCGACTTGTCAGGAAATTTAGGGTGCCGATCAATGGGAATCCCACGACCATTGTCTCGAACCGAAAGAAAACCATCGGCAGAAAAAACAACTTCTATCCAACTCGCGTGCCCGGCCACAGCTTCGTCCATGGCATTATCAATAACTTCAGAAAACAAATGATGCAGTGCGTTCTCATCTGTTCCACCAACGTACATGCCAGGACGACGGCGAACGGGTTCAAGCCCTTCAAGAACTTCAATATCTTTGGCACTGTAATCGCTGGGTGTATGGCTCACTGAATCAAATAAATCTTTCATGGCTATCTCAGAGACCTATAAATATGCTATCTTTCTTGTAGCACAGCTTTGGGTAAGGAAAAAAGAAATCTCTCATGAGTATGATTTTATTGGTTATCGTCATTGCCGGTATTTTAGCCACCCTTATCTCTTTGGGGCTTGGGGTTTTTAATTTAATTACTTCAAGGGGAGAAAAGAAAAGAGCTCTTTTAAGTAATAAATTAATGCGTTGGCGCATCATATTTCAGGTGATTACTTTGATTATATTCACTGCCCTTTTAATTTTCACAAAGAAATCTCATCATGGTCCTACTGACACGCATATACACCAAGACGGGAGATAAGGGAAAGACAGCTCTCGGTGATGGGTCTCGGGTCAGTAAATGTGACCTGAGAGTCGATGTTATTGGGACGGTTGATGAAGCAAACGCTACTCTTGGATTAGCGCGTTTACACGTTCGAGAAAAATATGATCTCGTTCTTGCTCGTATCCAAAATGATCTTTTTGATATGGGGGCAGATCTTTGCCTTCCCCAAAACGCAAATAATGATCAAGCTCTGCGCATTCAAAAGAGTCAAGTGGAGCGATTAGAAAAAGAAATTGATCAGATGAATACTGAGCTTGAACCTCTCAGGTCTTTTGTCTTGCCTGGTGGAAGCGCCGTCAGTGCTCATCTTCACCTTGCTCGCACCGTTGTACGAAGGGCCGAGAGAATTTATTTTGCTCTCATTTCCCATGATAACACCCTAAACCCTGAGATTGGGCGTTATTTAAATCGTCTTTCCGATCATCTTTTTGTCATGGGGCGTTATTTAAATAATCATGGAAAACATGATGTTCTCTGGGATCCAGGAGCGAATTTAAAAGGCTGAACCCTTGACATATCTTTGTATCCTTCGTTAAATGCTTTTAAGGGAGGACATCATAATGAAAATCTTAGTCGCGGTTAAAAGAGTGATCGATTATAACGTCAAAGCACGTGTGAAATCTGATCAATCGGACGTTGATCTAACCAACGTTAAAATGGCTATGAATCCCTTTGACGAAATTGCCGTAGAAGAAGCTGTGCGGTTGAAGGAAAAGAATATCGCAACGGAAATTGTCGTCGTCAGCATCGGTCCTTCGCAAGCGCAAGAAACTTTAAGGTCAGCCTTAGCTTTAGGGGCGGATAAAGCAATTTTGGTTGAAAGTGATCAGCCGACAGAGCCTCTCATCGTTGCAAAGATTTTACAAAAATTAATCGATCGAGAACAACCACAGTTGGTTATTCTTGGCAAGCAAGCGATCGATGATGATTGCAACCAAACGGGTCAAATGCTGGCCGGACTTTTATCCTGGCCTCAAGGCACTTTTATTTCCGAATTAAAGATTGAAAACGCGCAAGCGCACATCACACGGGAAGTGGATGGGGGACTAGAAAAGCTGAAATTATCCTTACCCGCTGTTTTGACAACGGATTTGCGTTTAAATGTTCCTCGTTATCCAGCGTTGCCTAATATCATGAAGGCCAAACAAAAACCTTTAGAAACACTTGCAATGAGCACCCTCGGGGTGGACGCAAAACGCTCGCAAAAAATCCTAAAGGTAAGTGAGCCTGCCCAGCGGAAAAAAGGAATTCGCGTTGCCTCCGTTGAGGATCTTATACAAAAACTTCATCAAGAAGCAGGGGTAATTTAATGTCCGTTCTCGTTATTGCTGAGCATGATCACAAAAATTTAAAACCAGCGACCCTTCACGTTGTTACCGCAGCGCTGACCATTGATCCATCGGTCATTGTTTGTATTGTCGGAGATCAAATTCAAAAGATTGGAGAAGAAGCGCAAAAAATTGAAGGAGTTGAAAAAGTTTTGTTACTCTCCCATCCCGCATTGAAAAATTTTCTTGCGGAACCTGTGACAGAAGCCCTTAAAAATATTGCTGCGACCTATAGTCACATCTTGGCCCCTTCAACTACGTTCGCCAAAAATTTTATGCCGCGCTTGGCAGCTCTTTTGGGTGTTGGACAAATCTCGGATGTGATGGCTGTGGAATCCCCTTCTGTTTTTCAACGTCCCATCTATGCAGGCAATGCTATCGCAACTGTGGAATCAAGTGATCCCATCAAAGTTATGACCGTACGAACGACAACTTTTCCTCGTGCACACGGGGGTAAGGGATCGGCAACTCTAGAAACAGTTTCTCTTCAAGATATCAAAGAAGCAGGGTCCACATATGTGGATACTTTGGCTTCGGTTTCTGCCCGCCCCGAATTAACAGCTGCCAGAGTGGTTGTCTCTGGAGGGCGGGGATTACAAAGCAAAGATAATTTTAAAATCATTGAAGAATTGGCTGACCTGTTGGGGGCGGCGATTGGCGCTTCAAGAGCTGCTGTTGACGCAGGTTATATTTCCAATGACCATCAAGTGGGACAGACTGGAAAAGTCGTTGCGCCAGAGCTTTATATTGCCGTCGGCATTTCAGGAGCCATTCAACATTTGGCAGGAATGAAAGACAGTAAAATTATCGTCGCTATTAACAAGGACGAAGACGCCCCCATTTTTCAAATTGCGGACTTTGCCCTCGTAGGTGATTTGTTTCACTTAATCCCTGAACTCACTCAAGCGCTGCGTTCCCTGAAAGCCAAAGCAAGTTAAGCGATGGATGACCCCATCCTTAAGAGTCACTGGGAACGCTTTAAAGACCATGTGTATTTAGACAAAGCTCTGGCTCAAAAATTACTGCATCCTTTCATCCCGGATACGCTTGAGACACTCCACATTCTTTCTGAAGGATGTGCCAACACAAATTATAAAGTAAGTTTTAAAACAGCTCATCCTCCCGTTGTCATCCGCATTTATGTGCGGGAAAAATCAGCGTTGAAAAGAGAGCTGGCTATTCATAAAAAAGTAGCAGGAACACTCCCTGTTCCCCATTATTTATATGCTGATGACAGCTGTTCTCTTTACACTCATCCCTATGCCATTGTTGAGTGGATTGAAGGGATTATGATGCGTGACATTGTCCTGCAAAAAGATGAAAAAGCGATTTCTGAATGCACCTTTGATGCAGGGCTTTATTTAAATGAATTGCGTCATATCACATTGCCCAAAGGAGGATTTTTTCAAGAAGATTTTCAGATACGCCCCTTTCAAGAAGATGAAAAATATCTCCCCTACGTAACAATGCTTTTAAATGATCCTATTGTGATTAAGAGTTTGGGGCCTGAGCTTCATCATGGAACTCAAAAACTTGTCCGAGACTATGCCGCACTCTTGCCATTCGAAGATGACGCCAATCTCACCCATGGGGATTATGATCCAGCAAATATGTTGGTTAAAGAAGTAAAAGGCGTTTGGAAAATTGCCGCTATTTTGGATTGGGAATTTTCTTTTGCTGGACCGTATTTGTTAGATATAGGAATGATGCTGCGTTACAGCCATAAGCTGCCCAAATGTTACGAAGAAAGTTTTATCAAAGGCATTGAGTCTTCCGGCAATCTTTTGCCTCAAGAGTGGAAAAGGCAAGCAAAGTTGATGGATCTTTTGTGTCTTTTGCAACTGATTCACCATAATCCCTATGACCAACGCCCAAAAATGAATCGGGATGTTGTTTCTCTTGTAACCCACACCGTTTCCCATTGGGCGATGATGCAAAAAAAATGAGGCCTTTTTCAAGGCCCCATCTTTTTATGATGAACCTATTTTCCGTTGTTTTCGTCATCTCCGTCTTCATCATCGGAGCTTGCGGAGTCGTCACCTTCAAACGCTGAAGTGTGAAATGAAGTCGTGTTTTCTTGAGCCATTGCTTCTTGTTGAAGGCTAAACTCTTCCTCGTCAATCATCCTAGGCGATTGGGGGAACATCACGACGCCTTCTTCTTCCTCTTCTTCATCCACATCAGGTGTGTGTACAGCCGTTGTATTTGAAAGTGGCTTTATGGGGCCAACCATCATCGCAACAAAGGCATCTTCTAAAAGTCGCCTATAGGGTGTGTAGGGGTTGCTCCGTGCAGAAGAGGAACGATAATTTCCTTTCGCTTTCTGACGGCGATCTTCTGACTCATAAGTTTTCTCTTCTGACTGTTCACTCTTTTGTTCAGACTCAGCATTGGGGTGACCTGACGTGGTGTGAGTGTTTTCTTCAGGCGCTTTAAATTCTTGAGAGAAAGAAACAGATTGCAAAGCTGTCGATCCTTCAGAACCGAAAGTTTCCGGTGCTTGATAAAGCGTAACAGCCGTGGAGACATCTCCTTGAACACTCTCAGAAACAGGGGCTAACGTAAACGTTGGCATCTGAACAAAGTGTGGCAGGGATGATTCAAATCCTTGGGCAAGCGTCACGGAATTTGGACGCATAAAGTTCAAAGGCTCACGCTCAACAGTTGGCATTTGAAACGTTGGCATCTGCACAAAAGTTCCCACAGCTGTATCATCCACAAATGTGGTTGGCACTAGGGCTGAACTTGGGCTCGGCACGATGGCAGAACGCGGAATGAAATGCATAATTCCTTCGCCTTTTGGCAGTACTTCTCCCTCAGAAAAGGACATTCCTGACTTTGAGGCGATCTCTCTTCCCATACGGTCTAGGACTGAAAGAGAATCTGACGTTGGCTCACTTTCTGGCATCCGTGCAAGATAGCTGCCATCTGAGCGTAAACCGTATAATTTTTGAGCTTCTTCAAAGGTTATTGGCTCCAAGCAGGGCTCTGGATGTGTTTGTGTTGACGGTGTGGCATTGGGTGTATTTTCGAGCTGAGTGTTACTTCCAAAAAGACCGCCCAACCCTGTGGTAAGCATTCCAAAAGCAGAAATCACACGTCCTGAAACTGATCCTGGGTAGAGCAACTCACACGCACCGGCCGAAAGAACAGCGGCACCAAAAGCCACTTTGCCTTTATGATGTAATACAGTTTCTTTAAAAGCTTGAACGCGGCTTTTTTTGGCGGGAGGAGCTTTACGATTGGGGACTGAAGTGACTTGAGATTTTTCGTCGGCAGTGAGGGTTTCTGTAAAAGTACGCTTGGTGGCATAAGCACTCGATGACATCATGAGAGCCAAGGCGAATGTTATTTGTAACCCATTTTTGATTGATCGATCTTTCTTTAACGTCAGTTTCATTGGAATCCCCATCCCTCTAGTGAATAATATGTGAGACACATATGGGAATGATTTTAAGGAATTCAATGGGGGAAGGTCGTTGGATCCACTGGATCACGTTGCTGTGCGCGTGATGACGGACATTGCTCCTGCGAGGCCTCTTGGCCGCGGCAGTCCACCGTAACATTTTGATTGCAATAGACCGACCTTGTCTCTAGTGTCCCCAGAACGATGAAATACGTATAGAGAAGGATCGTGAACCATGCGCTTGAGCCAGGTGTTTTTTGTTTTTTTGCTCGTATCCGGAATAGGTTTCGGCAGTCGGGCGTCTGAGCCCCTCTTCGAAAGCATCTCTTATGAAGTGTCTTCTAAAACCTATGTGATCAAATCCCAGCAAGGGGAGACCTTTCGGGTGATCGACGATCAAAAGGCTTATAATGCGTTGGTTTCTTCCCGGTTCTCCTATGTGGCGGACCATAAGGAAGCGTTACCGAATTCCCAAGCGTTTGACGTCGACCCCGCAAAAAGTCTTTATTTAGATACGGATTGGCGGGCCATTACCAACGCTACTTTGTCCCGTCCTATTTTAGTGACCAACTATCTGTATAATTGTGTAGGGATCGTTTTAAGGGATTCCCAGCGTCAAAAAGTGGGACTGTTTCATCTCTCGCCCTATAAGCTTGGAGCAACCACGGACGTTTACGTGGAAGAATTCATGCAAGACTCAGAGGTCAAGAATGTTGAGGCCATGCTTATCAGTGGCCGTCTCTCGGATAATCTGACTCGGTGTTACACGGCATTGACACAGAAAGGGATTAAAATAACCACCCTTCATACGCTGCCCTATATCTTGCTCGATGAGTGTGAGGTTTTCTCAAAAAGCGTCTTTGCGGACTCCAAGGCTTTGTTGGAAAGTCCAGAAAAACTGATGTCCGTTTTGCGGGATGCTTTCCTAAGGGTCGCCGTCGACGCAAGAACCATGACTGTTTCTTTCACGTTTGACTTTGAGGCCTTTGATCGCTTGTATTCCCAAGAGGGGGGCACTCTCAAAAAAGCCGAAGCCGCGAAAGCCGCCGGCGTGCATGTGCGCTTTTCAGAGGAATAGAGGGACGGACGTCCTGTGTCATCGCGAGACGCTTCTTAAGCGTCGTGGCGATCTAAGCTGGATCACGTCGCTACGCTCGTGATGACGGACATTGCTTCTGCGAGGCCCCTTGGCCGCGGCAGTCCATCTTGCTTATTTAACTGGATCACGTCGCTTCGCTCGTGATGACGCACTTCTATAGGCCGTCATCGCGCCGATTCTTTCAGAACCGCGGCAATTCAGCGTGCTTATTTGTAACCAAGCCACGTCACTGCGAGGCCCCTTGGCCGCGGCAGTCCAACTTAGTTCTGCTGAAGAGCGGGATTCACCGCAAAAGACCACGCATATTGATTGGTGTCCTGGTCCGTTCCCACAAATTTAAAAGAGAGGGCCTCTGCAAATTTAGTGGATAAGCCGTTGCTCTTGGCAATCATGGCCATCGCATAATCCATTTTGGTGACCCCTTGATCCACCTCTCGAATATAGGACACGACCGCCTGCACCGCACTGCGGGCCAACCCGCGACGTTGATAATCGGGGCGAATATACCATTCTACTTCAAAACACACTTTGTCCTCCAAAAAGGCAAAGGGCGTATTCCAGGTGGGAAAGCGGGGATCATAATAGGAGGCGCGATGGTGTCCATAAGCAATCATCCCCACGGGCACGTCCTGGTCGCCGTCGCGAAGATTAATAGTCCACCCGCGGATGCTGCTAAACCGTTTATTTCCCTCAAAAAGGCGCACCATTTTTTGCAAGTTAAAGCCCGGCCGGTATTGATGGGCGGACAATAACTTGTCATCCAAGACCTCAAGCGGCCCCGCATCCTTGCGCTTGATTTTGGTTAAAGACCCAATCTGTTGTGGCCCTTCATCCTCTGTGCCTTTGCGATAAAGAAGCAAGGTGGGCAACGTATTGGCCGTGGAATAATCCTCATAATAGGCCTCTTCCCAGTTTTGATCAGAGGTATAGGACGCTTTCAGATCTCCCTGAAAGGCGCCAACCCCCAGCCCCAACATGCTTACTATTAAGCCAAACCGCATCCTAAACACTCCTCTTTATCGTACATTCTACGCCTCCCAGTGTAGGGGGTATTTTACAAAGAGTCAAAAAGTTATGGCTGGGTGAGTGATTACAATTGGTGAGAATGTTTTTGGATCAAGGCAACTACTTCATCAAAATCGGGCTGGCCTTGATAGTATAGGGTTCGACTTTTTTCATAAGCGTGTTTAAATTCATTTCGGATGAGGGGGTCAGTTAAAGTAAACGCTTCATTTTCGTGAATAATTTTATGATCAGCGTCTCGAAAACGCTTTTTCTTATGGGCGTGATAGTCAGCAGTTCCGATAAAATTTAAGATGGAAGGCTCTTTCAACAAACAGTAGACATCATAATAATGTCTCATAAAATTTTCTGGAAGAGAGTTTTTGTTTGTTATTTTTCTATATTTTGTAGAGATGGTTTGAAGTTTTTCAACAAAGGTATATCCAGGATCATAGCAACGAACTTTGCGCGCGCGATTATCCTTAACGGGAACGCGATTTGCAACAGCATGATCATAAGCCCATGAGGTAATATCCCGAGGTTTGTTGGGCGAAACATCATCAAAGCCTACTTCCAATAGAATGCCTTCTTTTAAGTGAGTAAGTGCGGACGTTCTTGAGTGATACAATAAGCGTATGCCACCACTGCGAAATTTTTCATCATCAAAATTTTTATCGCGTTCCACGGAATCAATGCCATCAATTTTTATTCTCTTTTGCAAGGCGTTATAAAAATCTCGCCGACTGTTACAGTGTGAGGGCTTGTTTTGATTTCGACCTGTATACACTGTCATGCCAGAAAGAGGCTCTATGCGTATATCGATATCTTCAGAAAAACGATGAATAATTTGATAGCCTTTGGAAAGAGAGGTTCCCCCTTTTAATTGAAAAGAGAGGCCCATTTTTTGCAAGCCATAAAGACAATGCATAATCCAATAATCTTTCTCGATAAGTGCGGGATCCATATTTTTTTTATGTCCAACAATGTTCAGCAAATCAGAAAAATTGGAGTGATGATGGAGATAGTTAAGAGACTCACCCATGAGCGACAGTCCCTGTCGATGAGGACAGAGCAAAAAACTTTTTTGTGCGTTCGCCCCCATAAGAGGAAACAGCCCTGTCAAGGGCACGTCCTTTCAGGGCCGTGATTTTCTTTCGCACCTGCTTCAACACATTCTCTTTATTTTCTGCAAGACGATCCAGGTTATTGATAAGATCAACGAGCAGAAATTCAGGGCTGAGTTTTGCGGGAAAGTCCGGCTTCATCCGGAAATGAAAAGAACGTCCGCCCAAAGTAAAAGTACCATGCCTTTTTTTATTATACACAACCGTTTCATTGTAAAGTTGTGTCGTGCCAACCCCAAGCGTGTTGTAAGCATTCGGTGAGGTGAGAAGAAACTTATGACTTTTCAAAAAAGCGGCAACCAACTTTTTATCGTCGGCGGGCGCAGTCCCAAAAACGGTGGTTTTTGGACAATAATAAAGCCCCCCAGAAAGCTTTTCCAACGCGCCCTCATGAACAAGAAGTTTGAGATGACGATCCACGGCTTTGGAATATTTCTCTAAGTCCGCGCGCCTGTACACCCTTCCCGGTCTTAAAATTTTTTTTAACTTATCCAATTCACGCATCCCTCACCTCTATAATTATATTATGGTTCTTTAATCTAATAAATGCAAGTTTTTTTATTTAAATTTCATGCAATTTTGTGATGAAAAGAAAGAATAGTCAATGCTAAGAGTCAAAAGAGTGTTGGCCGAGAAAAAAGCAAAAGTTAATTGATTGTGGATTAAGAAGCAGTCACAGAACATTTCTTTTCAAGAAAGCAAAAATTTAAAATTTTCCGAATAGAAGTGATATTTCTAAAAAGACTTTGTACTATCTCTACAATGAAATCATAAATCTTATTCTTTTGAAAGATATTCTCTTATTGATTGTTTTGATTTCTCAATTATATCATTGTTGTTCTTTGCTATCTTTCGAAGATAAGGATTAATTTGAACACTTAGAAGCTGATTAGTGTCTTTGAAATTTACATTCTTAATATTATTCAGTGCTTCCTCAATGTGAATTATTTGTTTTATTGAATCTTCTGATTTATCATGTAAATCAAAAGAGAAAGAGATTAGAAAAAAATCTAAAATTTCTAATTGAGCAATAAGATTATTTTTGGGGCTGAAGTAGTTAAGAGTTAGTGTCTGGTTGCTCTATACCATGATTTCAGCTGGGTTAGAAGGTCTCTATGGTTCCCTCCATTGAAGCGCCACTCGCATTCCTTGAGAAACCAGTAGAAATTCTCTTTCTTTATACCGTTAAATTTCCTCATCTGCCGTTTAGCTTGATTCCAAAAATTTTCAATACCATTGATGTGATTATGCTTATCTGCAAACAGCTGACTATGATTGATACGCCGATGATGAAAATCGCTGATATCAAGGGCATTGTAAGAGCGAAAAGTATCTGTATAAACAATGCTGTCAGGCTGAACCTTTTCTTTAATGATCGGCAAGAGAGTATCTGTTTTTGCGTCTGATATGATGGCAGTGTAAACCTTTCCCCCTCTCTTCAATAGCCCAAAAACCGCCACTTTTCCACCTGCACCCCGGCCTCGTTTGCCTTTACGAACCCCCCCAAAGTAACTTTCATCAGCTTCAACTTCTCCTGAAAGCTCATACGATGGCAGTTTGCTTGCTATCAGCTTTCTAAGCCGCCGATAAAATGTGATGGCTGTGTTGGCCTGAATTCCAATCAATTCAGACGCAGCTCGTGCTGTTGTTCCAGCTACAAAGTGCTCTATCAACTTGCTCTGCTGACTTGCTCTTAATCGGCTTTTTCTCTCATACATTGCGTAGCTATCTTAACCTCTTTTTTAGGTCTTAGCTACTTCAGCCCCTTATTTTTTATTTGAAAAAAATCTTGTTCTACGTTAGGTGGAATTTTTCCATAAGTGGAGTCTATTTTAAGACTTAATTCAGTTGTTTTTTTGTGAAAATCATTAAAAGATATACGCAAATCCTTTAGGTTGGAGGGATATTGACTAATAATTAACTTTTTATTTTGGTCTTTTTGTTCGTTACGTTGAACATTAGTGTTTATCCAATACGTTCCTAAAGCGCCTAAGACAGTACCTATTAAAGCTCCTAAAACAGGACAACATCTTACTAAAATCTCATAGATTTTTTTTAAACTCACTTATCACAATCCTTTAAGCAAGCATCTAAATTTTTCTTCAAATCATCTAAGCTAACTTCAATATTTCCTTGAAGACTTGCTGTTGCAGGATTAAGCACTATAGAGTGATCAGTTTTCGGCTGGGCAATGAAACCTTCTTCATAGCTTAGTAGAGCGTCATACCCAACTTTTTTGTCTGCATTAGAGAGTCGGTCAAGTTTTTTACGCTCTATATGTTTTTCTAACCATTCTCTTGATACTTTCACTTCAGTTTGCATCGTTATAGGGCGTGTAGATTCTTGGTAGGAAGCAATACATTTAGCTCTGCATTCTTCTTTTGTTTCTGCATAAATAGGAATAGTCCATATTAATGGAAAAGAAAATCTTAGTATGAAAGAAATATATTGCATATGAACTCTCAAATTATAAAGTAAACATATTTACACTATAACACAAATAAACAGATTTTTATGTTAAACATAATTCATGATCTCTCTAAGTTTTTCACAAACGCCTTCTTATCAACTGTTACATTGTTTAATGTGTCGGGCTGATTTCAAAGAAAAATACTTTTAACCGTTTCTTTTTGTCCCATCCTGAGGTTGTCTGTATATAGGTTTGCAAGGAATTTCTATATTGTCCTTTCTTATTATCTGTAAAACCCGCTTCACCAAATTTATAGTCATACACATAAATTGTGTTCGTGCCTTTATCTTCCAAAGTTACATCGAGCTTTGCAGGATAAGCTCCTCTGGCTCCATAGTTCTTTTCAAGTTTGACATTATTAAAAACGCCCAAATCTTGAAAAAGTTGTTTAGCGTAGGCGTGCTTTTTAGTTCCTGCAACACGAGGATCATCATGGGGGTTATCGAGAGGAGCGTTAAGATCAATGAAGTAATCCGCTTCATTCGCAATAGCGCCCAAAAGGCTCCTCAGGGTGTTTTGAGTAAGGTTTGCGCGTGCTCTGTTATAAGCTTGCGTTACCGCATCTCGTAATCTCTCATGGCGTGCAGTTACGGTCGGCATGGGGCCTTCTTCACTTGAACTTGAAGAGGCTTTGACAATCTCACTATTTGATAACGAGAGACCAAGGGTGAAAACAAGAATAAAAGAGCGCTTTATAAAGTTTGAAAAGTCTATCATTTTTTCCTCCAACAAAATTAGGAGATTCTAGATTAAAGAAAAGAGGTTAATATTTTATCTACCTCGTCCCCCCTTCCCAATGTTCTGCAAAGGCCCTATGATAGGCTTCTTCACCAACGTTTAGGACTGATTTCCATGGGCCTCTCCTCTTCCTCCCGCCGTTTTTTGTATGCCGCCTTTACCGTTATCGGATTGGGTGTGCTTTCCTATCCTGCCCGTGCCAACGACACTTCGGCGACGGTGGCGGGGGGTGGGATTCATTTCAAGAAATCCGCTGACATCAGTATGGACAAAGAGGTCCTGAAGATCAGCGTTGATAAAATCGACATCCGCTATGTGTTTTTCAATCACGCGGACAAAGAGGTGCATGAGCTGATCGCTTTTCCCCTGCCCTTGTCCCCCTATGGGAATGCGGAGGATAACTGGCGGGTGCACCCCTCATGGGATGAGGACTATATGGCCCGCAAGCTCTTGGATGAAAATCCCGGCAGCGCGCTGGACCAGCATCCCTCAAACTGTAACCTTAAATGTTGGCTGGATAATGCCGCGTTCATTAACTTTGAGCGCACCGTCAATGGGGAGAAATATGGGTATAACTATCGCACCCAAGCCTTTGACCCCAACGGAAAAGACATTACCAACCTGTTGATCAAGCACAAGATCCCCCTGTCGTCGGCGTATCTTATTGGGTACATGGAAGAAGGGGCGTTGCACCAAAACAAAGCCCTTCAGGAAAAGCTTAAAAAACTGCATCTGTTGGATGGGAAAGGAAACCCTCTTTGGAAGACCCAAACCACGTATTTTTGGCAGCAATATTTTAAGCCCCAAAGCGAGACGGTGGTGACCCATAGTTATAAACCCCAAGCAGGCTATCATTGGTTGACGGGGAAAGACATCAAAACCTTTGACGACATTAAAATTGAAAGCCGGGATTTGGACGAAAAAAGCTGGCGCAATTACTGTGTGAGGCCCGACGACCAGGCGCAGATCCTCAGCTATTTTAAAGCCTTGCGCCCCGATGATTCTCAAGTCGTGCGCGCCATGGAAGTTCAATACATCCTCTCAACCGGCGCCAATTGGAATGGGCCCATCAAAGACTTTACCCTTGAAATCACCCCGCCCACTCCCGATACGATCGTGGCTTTTTGTTGGCCGGGAGCTGTGGAAAAAAGCGAGATGGGGACAGTGATCGCGCGGGCAGAAAACTTTACGCCGGACAAAGATTTGAAAGTTCTTTTCATCTCCCTCAAGCCGGGGATATAGACGTTGAAATAGACTGGATCACGTCGCCGTGCGCGTGATGACGGACATTGTCACTGCGAAACTTCTTGGTCGACATTCTGTCATCGCAAAACCCCGTTAGGAGTTGTGGCGATCTAACGTAGCGTCGCTGCGAGGCCCCTTGGCCACGGCAGTCTCGTTTGTTTGTGCTGGATTGCTTCGCGCTGCTCGTGATGACGAAAGAGGGGAGGGTTCGCAATCAATGACGTATGAAATCAATATCGTCATCGCAAAACTCCGTTAGGAGTTGTGGCGATCCACCTTGGTTGTGGTGAAGTGTGTCGTGGTTCTCACAATGACATAAGGAGGAAAATGATGATCGTCCTAAAACTCCCCGCCATCTATATCGTTACCAATAAACGCAATGGAACATTGTACACCGGTGTGACGTCTAATCTTTGTCAGAGAATCTATCATCATAAGAACGCAATAATTTCTGGCTTTACTCAAAAATATAAGTGTCACTTACTCGTTTATTATGAACGTTTTGAAGATATGGAAACTGCAATTCTTAGAGAAAAAAAGATTAAATCAGGATCTCGACACAATAAGATAAAATTAATTGAATCCCTGAATCCTGAATGGCGGGATTTATATGATGAAATTTTTTAGAGAAACTGGATCACGTCGCTGTGCGCGTGATGACAGAGAAGAATAAACACGGACGCTTATGATTCTGGCGCTGGGTCTAAATTCAGGAAGTAATATTAAGTGCTTTCAATAGCCTCACTGTTATAAAGTAGAAGGAGACCATCAAAAATAAAGAGAGTGAGAGGGAGAGATAATAATTGATTTCTTTTTTAAGGAGGACAATTAAGAAGACAAAAAAGGACAGGGAAGGGATAATCAAAATCAAAATATTCTTGGAAAGCTCTATAATTTTTTGAGTGTTTTTCGTATCAATATAAAGCCAGGTTAAAGCAAGAACAGAAACAACAGGAAGAGACGCGATCATTGCCCCTAATAAAGCATTGCGTTTAGAAATCTCTGCAATGGAAACGATAATGACCGCAGAAATGATGACTTTTAAAATAACATATGTCATGCGCCCCCCCCTTTAAGTAAGATCTCTAACGCCCATAAAAAACAAAGACGCTTAAGTTTTCTTGCCCGTCCGCGGCATCAAAAATCCCAGGACTGCGGCGACGATAAAAAGTACAGGAACGTCGCCAAATAAATGTCCGACATGGTGAGAATAAACGACCGATTGGATCGCCATGATTCCCCCGTGCACAATGCTCGACCAAACCGTGAACCAGATAAGACTGCGATGGGCTAATGGATCTTTAGAAGCCATGATTAAGAATACGCCAAGGGTTGCATAAATTCCCAAAATCATCTGGAGGTACTCTGACTGTCCCGTATGCCATGACCACCCAGAAGGCCACAAGATTGTTAACGGGTAAATGCCAATAACGAATGTTATGCCAAATAAGATTAAGGTTATTTTTAAGTATTTGATGCGATCGGTTAGCGTCATGATTTCATCCCCTGAGTAAAGATGTAATTTTTTATTTTTATTATTGGGTAAGTATATCACGACATTTTTGTTAATGATAGGTTTCAAGGTCTTTCTTGTGAGATCTGCCTATTACATCTTGAATAAACTTCAAAAGCTTCGACAATAATAAGGGGTGACAGGGATGGAAAAACCTTTAAAATTGAAGATGGCAAAGTTTATTCCTTATAGCGGTTTGTGAAGTTTTGTGAAGAAGGTTCTCGGTAAAAAGTCTGCTTCACTTATTTTTTCAGAAACCGCATAATAAGACGGCAGTTCTTCTTAGCGAGAAGTTGAAAAAACAATATCTTCAATGTTTATAGAAGAACCAAGGACGTCCGTTTTTTGTTTGCGGTATTCTGCTTCTGCTTTTGTAAAATAGGCCAAATATTCTGGAATTTCTGCAAAAGCAGACAGATAATTCGCCTTCGCCTTTTCAAACAAGGTGCGACCTTTCTCAAGGATAAACATGATATCAGCAGGACATAGAATCCTGTTTCCTCTATGAATAATTTCCTTCAAATCTGAAACAGTTTTTGAAGTATTATGAGGTCTCTTTGGGTAAGTGATCTCCCAATCGTCCTGTGTCCAAGTGGCGGAACAAGGAGTGATCACTCCGAGCAGGAGTGTCATCATCATAAGTGAAAGTTTAACTCTTAATAAAAGCATCCGTATCTCCCTTTCTTCAATAACAGGAGAGTAAGTCTTATTGAAATATTAGATGTTAGTCAATAACTTTGATATTGTTTATCGCCAACAATGACGCCTCTTGTTTCTTACTCTGGAAAGACATCAGAGAGAAACTTCGTGACCTTTAAGCGTATTGTTTTTATGCGCGTGTTATAGTGTGCGTGTCCTTTGAGTCTTTCAATGATATCAGCGTGGGTAAGTGACTCTGTAACCCGTGCTGACACAGGGCTTTTTATCGTTTCTATATGGTCGATATCTGCCACTAACGCTTTGTAGTTTTGCCGATAATCATAAAGAATTTCCTCAACGGTTTCACTTTTTACAGCACGTCTTCCAGCCTGAGGATACTTGCCCAAAATACTTTGCAAGCGTGCTTCATAATAGGGTTTGCTCTCCAGAAGATTTGGATCAGAAATTCTTGTCCGATAACGTCTTAATTTTGCGACATCCTTAACAAGCTCAGGGATTAAAAGATCCATGGATTCTTTTTTTTCTTTTAGACCTTGAGCAATTTTCTCAAGCTTACCAAGCCCCACCCGGACGGCATGTCTTATTTTTTTTCGATTTTCGATGTAAGGAAAAAGATCTGGATTCGTCCTGATTAACCGCGCATCAATAAGGCGTTGTTGTGAGGCAGCTCCCCATTATTGAGACGAAATTCTTCGATAATTTTGGAAAGTTCAGTAGCATCAAAACTTGTGTACGTGATTTCTTGAATCGGTTGCGTTGCCTTTCTTAGTCGAGAGGCTTCAGCTGTGTGTGCTGTTCCAAATAAAAGAATTCCCAAGCAAAAAAAAGTCGTGATTTTGTTTAGCATTTTCATCCCTCAAAATTTTAATTTTGCTAGAATTTATAATGCAGAATCCCACCCTTTGATAGCCCTACTTTGCTAAACTAATCCCATCATTCCCAAAATCATTCCGATAAGCAAAAAATAAAAAGGATTAATTTTTGTTTTGTAAACAAAAAGTGCCGTCACGATCGTGATCAATAATCCCCCTATGCTATGATCGGCAATCTTTACGATAATAAAAGCGCTGGATGCAATCAGACCAGTCGTGAGTGGCACGACGCCTTGTCGTATTGCTTCAGCCCACCAATTGGTTTCAAAACGCTTCCATAGCCGAGAGACATAATAGGTTAAAAGACAAGAAGGTCCGCACATAGCGATGGTCGCGACGAAAGCGCCACTTAAGCCTGCTACATGCCACCCCATCAGCGTCACAATAAGAACATTGGGGCCTGGAGATGCTTGCGCAATGGCAAAGTAATCTGCGAATTGCTTGTCAGTCATCCATGAAAATGTTTCTGTGGCTAACCGGTGCATATCAGGAACAACAGTATTCGCACCGCCAAAAGCCACTAAAGATAACATTGCAAAATGGAGGCCTAAGACACCTAAAACTGAACTAGGTTTCACGGCGCGCCTTTCTTAAGAAAATATAAACACTAAAAGGGGCCAAGCAGAGCAAAACGAGAATAAGGGGAAGCTTCAAAAGACCAACCCCAATAAATGCCAAGAGAAGAAATACAATGGACGTTTTGCATTTTTTCTTAAAGATGGGCTCTGCGATTTTGATAGCTAAAGCAGAAATAAGCCCTGCGGCTGCGACAGTCACACCTTTTAAAGCATTGTGAAAAATCTCAATATTTTGAAAACGTTGATACAAAATGGCAATCATCAAGACGATTAGAAAAGGAGGACCAATCAATCCAGCTAAGGCAGCAAAAGACCCCCAAACGCCTTGAAAGCGTGAGCCTAATATAACTGCAAGATTCACCATACTGGGACCTGGTAAAAACTGACATATTCCCAATTGATCCAAAAATTCTTGTGGCTTTAGCCATTTTCGTTCTTCAACAATCGTCCGATAAGCCAAGGGTAAAACGCCCCCAAAAGCCGTCAAAGACAGTTTCGCAAAGCCAATAAATAATTCCTTTTTCGTTAGGAGAGTCTCATTCTGAGTCGTTACATCAGTTTTCTGATCAGGCGTATTCATGGAAGTGAATCTTTTATAAAAATTTCTTTTACCCTACCATTTATCTAAGAAAGCGGGAAGATTTCAATTCATTCACTATACTTTTTTAAACTACCTATGCTTGATATAATTATGGTCGTTGCCAGTTTTTATAGGTTGTATTATTCTCCAGAACCAAGAACATCAAATGCTCTTAAGTAAGATGTAAATTAGGCAACGAATGAATAATAATATAAAAATCTGCCAGTCACTGATACACTCTATATTAGAATCAACAACGGAAGGTATTCTTTTTGTTGGCGTTGATAGAAGCCTCAGTCAATATAATAATAAATTCATAAAAATGTGGGAGATTCCCGATTCGATCATAAAAAGTAAGGACGATCGTATGGCGGTTGCCTGTGTTGCACAACAACTGGCAGATCCTCAGGAATTTGTTGCAGGCTTGCAGAGACTTTATACGAACCCGCGAGAAGATTGCTTTGATGAATTACACTTTCATGACGGGCGTGTTTTTCAGAGATATTCCGTTCCCCACATGATCGATAAGAAAATTATTGGGCGTATTTTTAGTTTTAAAGATATTACTAAAAATCATAATTTTTTATTACACACTGAACCCTATGATCCTATTACTGGTCTTCCGACAAAGATGCTTTTATTGGATAGGGTAAATCAGGGTTTACACTATGCAAGAAAGTATCATGAGAGTTTAGCTTTTTTATTTTTAGGGTTAAAGAATTATAGAGAAATTAAAGCGACAATTGGTTCGGACTTAATCGACTTATTATTAAGGATGATTTCAGAACGATTAGAAAAGTGCATTGGTGAATTTGATACATTGGCACGCTGGAATGAAGATGAGTTTGTGATTGTTTTAAAGAACATCAAGGGGCGTGAAGAAATAGTCCCCGTTCTTCGGCGATGCATGTTTGCCATGGAAAACTCTTTTGCGCTTCATTCTCACCATATCAAAGTGAATTTTAGTCTTGGTATTACTGTTTTTCCTGACGATGGAGAGACGTCAAGCACACTTTTAAAACACGCTAATCTGGCGATGTTACATTCTCAATCAAGTCATGGAAGCAGCATAAAGTTTTACAATGGTACCTTCTCATTTGAATATTGAGAAGAAGTCGGATTCTTAGAAAAAAATGAACACTAGGCGCTGTGTCTTTAGAGGATATTTCTATAAGAATTTCTCGACACCCATCCAGAGCATGTTGGTGATACTTGCAGCGAGCGTTCCATAAGCCTCTTTGGAAGATCGTAATTCTTCTTCATAACTTGACATCGTAAGAGTCGCTGGTGAAAATCTATAAAGACTTTCGCCCAAATAGCTGCCAAACTCGTAACTGATATTGACCAGACCAAAATGTATTTTTCTTTTAAGACTTAGCGGTGCTTTTGTTATAGAAGTTTCTTCCCGAGAGTCGAGAGTTTTTGATTTACCTTTCGAAACAGTCTTTGGTTTATTCCATGAGTCGAAGATTATGGGGATGTGTAAAAACAGTTTATCCGTGTAATAGTCTGCGAGTTCTATAAAGATAGAACTCGTAAAGTAGGAAAGAGCCCCGCCTGCAGCCATACAAGTAGCCATTTGAAATTCATCACTTAAATAATCATTTGGAGCCAAGACTTTTGATTGATGATAGTAGCCAGCAAACGCTATCGTAAAAGCTGTTACATAGTTCTTGAGAAACTTTTTTGATTCTTTGTAGAGGTTTTCCTCAGTTGGATCTTTCATAAAATTATAAAAGAAATTTCCAAAAGCTGAATCGAGTACTCCAAAAGAATCGTTTAGATAGCCTGCTCTTTTAAAAGAGCAATCATAAATTAATCCATCAAAAGCTTCTTTGGCTTCGGGCATCGTGCTCGAAAGCATGCTTCTGTAGTTAAAACCAACAGAAGAACTTAGTTCTTTCCCGATAGAGCGCATGGTCATACTTTGAACGACTTGATCTGGGGTAAGAAGACCATAGGCGAGTTTAAACTCAGACCGCATATCTTTACTTCCCATACCTTTTTTTATCGCTGCATCATAAATATCGATGGACTTTTGTAAGGTTTCTAAACTGAGTTTTTTGATAAAATCAGATGTGATGGGAAACTGGGGTTCAGAAGTTTTTTTGGATATTCTTTGAATTGCTTCGCCCTCATCTATCAAATCTGAAGACGCAAAACTGCAAAATGAATGCGCAGCAGCAATTAAAAAAACAATAATTAACACAATGGATCGCATAACAACGATCCCTCCCTTTAAAATTCCCTAACCTTCTTTAGATGGGTAGGTGTTGGGAAATTTCAAGATCAGTGTGATATTTAGGTATTCTTAATATGTATGGGTAAAGTTGTTTTCCAGGTCAGACGCAGGGCATTGAGAATGGCCAGAACATCGATGACTTCTTGCAATAAAGCTCCGGCCACGGGACCAATAAAACCTGCCGCTGCAAAGGCCATACCAAGACCGCTGAGTAACATCCCCCCCAAAGCACTTTGAAGGGCAATCCGACGCATACACGTGCTGATGTGTAATAAAGCGTCTACCTTACTTAAGGTATTCTCTAAAATGACAGCTCCAGCGGCTTCGGCTGTTACGGTTTCATGTTGACCAACAGCTAATCCTACGGTTGCTGCCGTAAGAGCAGGAGCGTCATTAATGCCATCTCCCATAAATAGAGTCGGCGCTTTTACTGTTTCGGCGCGTACCAACGCCAGTTTTTGTTCGGGCGTTTGACTGGAATAAGTTTCTTTGATGTCTAATTGCTTAGCGAGATATTCAACCTCTTCAGGACGATCGCCAGAAACTACCATGACTTTTTCAAAGTGGTGTATGGGTTTTAGATGGGAAATAAAAGAATGACCTTCCGCTCGCAAAGTATCGCGAAACTGCATTACTGCAGCCATTTGATCATCAATTAAGATAATACATTCCATGCCTGGTTTAAGATGCGGGAGAACGTTTGCGTGCTGAGGATGCGTCTGGAGAAGTTTTTTTCGATGGGTAATATGGACTTTGTGGTTTTGAATTTGACCTGTCAAACCGTGGCCAGGCTTTTCTGAGACGACCGTTGCTTCAAATAATGAAAGGTTAGAGGCCTCAGCGGCTGTGAGTATAGCTTTAGCCAGAGGGTGTTTCGAATAGCGTTCAAGGCTTGCGGTCAGCTGTAATATTTCATCTCGATCAAATCCTTCAAAAGTAAAAATATCCACCAAGCTTGCTTGACCGTAGGTTAAGGTGCCAGTCTTGTCGAAAATCGCCGTGCGACATGTGGGAAGACGCTCAAGAACAAGAGGATCTTTAATAATGATTCCAGTCTTAGCGGCAAGAGAAATGGCACTGATAAGTGTAATGGGGATGGCGATTAAAAGCGGACAAGGGGTGGCAATCACGAGAACTGACAAAAAGCGCAGAGGATCTCCGGAAAGGTACCAAGTAGCGGCGGCTATAATAAGCGCAAATGGAGCGAACAGGGCCCCTAGTTGATCTCCCAAGCGTCTCAGGTGTGGACGATGTTGTTCAGATTCTTCCATTACTTTCATGATCTTCGCATAGCGGGAATCCTGAGGGCGTCTTTGCGCATGCAAAAGCAACATAGATTCGCCATTGATGGCCCCCGAAAGAGCCATGACACCGGGTGCTTTTGTAACCAGATAAGGTTCTCCTGTCAGATAAGACTCATCCATACCGCCATGACCTTCAATGACAATGCTATCCACGGGACAAATTTCATGGGGATACAAAACAAGTACGTCACCTATGTTAATATGACTCACTTCAATGTCGACGATATCGCTTCCTTGTTTTAAATGGGCTTTTGAAGGCATACGCTGTGCAAGTAATCTTAATACAGCAGAAGCCCTAGCAAGAGCATAGTTTTCGAGCACTTGTCCGCTGGCAAGCATAAAAATGATGAGGCTGCAGGCTAGGTAAGATCCTAAATAAGCGGCAGTGATAATCGCAATAACGGCAAGAGCATCTGCCCCTAAATCCCCTTTAAACATCTTGATAATAATTTGAAAGGTTATTGGAATTCCTCCGATCACCATCAGGAAGATGAGCGGAAAGTCTTCAATCGCAATATTATGAATTCTTCCAAAATGTCCGAAAGACAAGAGAAGATAGGCCACTATAGATACAATCGAAAGGGCGAATATGAGACTTCGCCCTTTGCTTTCTAGTTGAAAAATAGCTTTCTTCTTTTCCATGCTGAATTATGCCCTGTAATTCAGAAGGACGCCACCCATTTGA
Source organism: Candidatus Nucleicultrix amoebiphila FS5 (assembly GCF_002117145.1). Lineage (NCBI taxonomy): Bacteria > Pseudomonadati > Pseudomonadota > Alphaproteobacteria > Holosporales > Nucleicultricaceae (SeqCode) > Nucleicultrix (SeqCode) > Nucleicultrix amoebiphila (SeqCode). Next base: position 1,300,977 of record NZ_CP008743.1, read on the forward strand.
AAAACACTCAATTTTTAAACGATTAATTTAAGTTTTTGAATCGTTTACCTTTTAGTAAGGTTTAGGTTTATAGGCTAATAAAGTGAATCATGAAGAATGGAGTGAGGTAACATGAAAAAGTTAATTCTCTTCTTTGTTGTTGTCTTATTTTTTTCATCAAAGGGGTTCACGAGTCACGAGGTCATCGTTGATTGGTTTGATCAAAAATCCGTGACGAAAGAAGTTAAGCAATCCTTGCAAAAACTTGATGACGGTAAATTCCCATTTGTATCCACCACGAATAACATTAAGGCTCTAAGCTATATAGACTCTTTTGAAGCTATGAGTGACCCCTTGATTTTTCAACACACGGATACAAAAAATAATCTATTTTTTGTTTTAAAAGATCAAGAAATACCCTTTGGATGCGGCTATTTAGCGCAAAGTACTCCCCATGAAGAATTTTCCTTGGAGCTGTATTTGGGGGCTCGGATAAAAGATCTGTATCCAGAGAATGAAATCGTCGCAGCAGCTTTTATTGTTGACGAAATAACGAAAGATTTTGAAGCGAAAAGTGTCAGCGTAACTTTTATTCCTGTACCCGGCATGGTTATTTCGCCGCGGAGCCGAGCCCTCCAAAAAAATCATCATGCCTTACAAATGCACTTAATGAGAAATGGCTTTTCTGTCTTAAAACATAACCCAGATTTGGTGCTTAGTTTGACAAAGCGTTTTTAATGAAAGACACATTTCTAGGTTTAAACACGGCATAATAATTATGCAGAAGATGAATCCTTTTCCAGGCGAGAGAAGAATTTTTCTACAAACAATTCTATCGGCTTTTTGAGGTGAACATAAACCGTTCCACCGTTACGATGTGTATGAGCGCGCGTAGAGAAATTCAATGCGGAGCATACTTTGTCATAAATAATGCACAAGTTGTTATAAATTTTTTGGGAAAAAGAGGCCTTGCTTTTATCAGTAAAGTCCAAGTCTTGAACATAGGTAGACACCTCTGTTTGAGAAAGTCTTTTGGCGCCCTCAACATATGTAACCGTCTCGGGATTAAAGTTATAGGGTTTTAAAACACTGGCCATAATCCCCACGAGCTGTAACTCACCATTGTCACCAATAATATACGCAGGTCCGCCACTGTCTCCTTGTTCAGAATAAACCGTCGATGTAGCTTGTTTGAATAAATAAAAAGGGTTCTCAAGAGACGTTGTCTCCCAGGTTCTAAATTCTTCGCGCTGACCCGCTTTTAGGGTTGTGAGTGAGTCAGTTAACTTCTCAAGAGTTTCCTCTTTTGATGAGAAAGCTTTAAGAGATGTTCTGGGCAAATATTTTCTCAGCTGATCGAGCGCTAAGAACTTCATCTTCTTTTTTGTAGGATTTTTTTTGCTTTGAACGTGTAAGGCAATGCCTGACTCTAAAGTGTGAGAATAATCTTGAAAAGCTGCAGAAAAGCTGTTTTTTCCTCTCAGTTTGGTTATAACTTGCCCCCCTGCGCGTTTCACGCCATCTTCAAAGACATTATTCTGCATTTTGGTTATGCCATAGCCCGCTAAAAAAACCGGCTGGGCAACCATTTGCTCGACGCTTAAGTTGCTTACTTTCGGAAGAGAGACATCGACAATGGCTTCATCTAAAATTCCAAAAACGTAGTCATTATCTTCGTTTGTGTCTTCTGGATTTGAATAATATAAATCTTGGATGCGACGAGAAACAGATGTGTTAGAGCCTTCCATTGCCAGAAATAATTTCTGTGCTGTGTAAGTGTCAATGTGATCTTGAATTGCGTCTGGCGTTAACTTTAGATGTGGAGCTTCAAATTCTTTTCTAAGATCTGCATAAAGTGTAAGAAAGATGTGTTTTGCGCTAACAAATACGCGGCCCTCATACTCAACAGGAAGACCAATGGATTGGGCGGATAAAAGTACCGCTGAGCCGAGAAGTTTTTCTGTGTCCCCCATACGCAGTCCAATGCGGGCTAACCCAGGGGCTTTCCCTCCATTTTTTATGATTGCTTCTTGATCATCGCTCTTAAAAGGAGTGCCTGCAAAAACCGTGGTTCCCGAAAGAATAAGAAGAATGAAAGAGAGTGATTTTAAAAACATATTATATTTCTTTGTTCCTAAATTAAAAAAGAAGTCCATTAATATTAGTTAAAGATTTACACAAGACAATTTTCCTATTTGGCTATTTAAGCCTAAGATCACTGTCTTGTGCAATCAATATCTTCGTATCTCTTTTACCTATCGTAAAAGTTCAAATATTTTTGCTCTTGTGCATACCGTATTTCCGCATCGGTAAATCCACGTGACTTGAGGATGCGCGCGATAGGATTTCGTTGAGCGAGTTCACGCAGTCTTTGACGCGCTTGATTAATCTGGTGCTCAAGAAGAGGGTTGTGCGTACCACTATGTTTTTGTTGATCCGTTAATTGTTTCAGTCCAGAGCGCACATCGAGCTCTTTGAACCATCTCATATAAATGGGTTCCATTTGGTTGTAACGACGCTCAATGCTATAGGTGTTTAAAGCCCTTTGGATGCTTTCTGGATCGTCAATGTCAACAAGCAAACTGCTTTCTTGTGGAGGTGATTTTGGCTTTTCTAGTACAATGATATCTGCACTCATTGTGCTTCTTTGTTGAGAATGGGGCTGCATGGGTCTCACTGAAACAACATCGTCAAAATAACGTTGATCTTCTGAAGAAAACGCGATGTCAGCGGATTGTAGAGATCCTTGATGTCTTCCTGAAGGAAAAACAAATACAGGTGCTTGATGGGTGGGCGCCACAGGTTTTGTCAAATCAATAATCTTTTTTTCAGTGCTTCTTTGCTTTTTTTTAGTTCTGCTTTCACTTTGCATTTGTGTTGATTGATCTTCCTCATCATCGATCTCTATTGTCTGTATTGGCTGAACCATCGTTGAGCTTGAAGTCCTCGAAACAGTAGGGAAATCCCTAGACGATGATGATGGGAATGATGACACGACAGGTAGGGGGAGTGGGTTAAAGCTTAGGCTTTGGCTTTGACTCACTGGAGTCCTTATTGGAGTAAGACTATAGTGAGCAAACCCAATCGGTGATGCGTGGTGGTGTTGAGGCTCAATACGGGTTAACTGTAATTTTAAACGAAATCCCTCATAACAACGTTGGTATGCAAATTGTGTTTCTGCATCATTGCGGCCTTCAGCAACATAATAGCTACTCTCCCCAATTTGCTTTGTTTTTTTGAACCTCAGAAGGTGTGCTTTTACGGTTGATCCTAACTCTCCCTCATCATGAATTGTTCCAAATTGATCGCACATTTGAAACTTAACACGGTAATGGGTGCCCTCAATATTAACAACATCGCCATGGTGTGCGACGTAATCCAAAACAGGGCGTTCTAAAAGAGCTGGTGCTCCTTTGGAACGTTGATCGTAGGAAGGATCTATAGGTGGAAAAAATGAAGTATGGCGTAATTGACTTTGATATCGGGGGGCGTGTGAATCATTATCTTTCAAAGAATCTATAATCTGATGACGCGGAGCTCTGACAATTCTACGGGGTTGTTGTATTTGTCCTAAATGACTTTGTATATCTGCGTGAAATACTTGAGGATGGATAGGTGCTCTTGTTGGAACAGTATCTCTTGTATCTTCTTGGGACGTTGATCCAAAGAGGGATGAACTTAAAAATGACCCAACTGAATAAGCCATGGAACATAGCGTAGAGAAGAGACCTGATCCGCTAGCCGATGGCGCTTGATAGATTTCATCAAGCGTACGTTTTTGGACCTGACGGATTGGGGGATGGCTTCTATCATCTTGATTGTGCCAACTGGCTTGAACAGAAGCAATTGCTGTCGTTGATAAAGCAACAAACATTAAAGATCGAATGAACTTTGTTTTCATAAATACCCCTCTACGATTCCCCACAGAAGTCATATGGGAGTATTTTTCAAACTTTCAATGCGCTGACGATCTTAAGCCTATAACAATCTCATGATAAATAGAAAACTCTAGATTCTATTTAGTCATCAGGTGAATTTTCGATAACAGGAAAAGCTTTAGCCTGTTCTCGTTACTTGTGCATACTATGCCTGATCTCTGTTATTTCTCGTAAAAATTTAAAAATCTTTGATCCCTAGCATAACGTATTTCTTTATCATTAAACCCACGTGACTTGAGGATGGTGTAGATGGGGTTTGTACGAGCGAGCTCTATGAGTTTTGCACGTGCACTCTTTGTTTGATATTCAATTTGGCGTAGTTTTTCAGGGTCATCAGAGCCCCATTCATCATAAATCTTTTTATCTGCATAAGCCCTTTTAAGACCTGATTCTATACTAAGCTCTTTGTACCATTCCATGTAAATGGGCTCCATTTGGTTATAGCGACGCTCGATACTATATGTTCTTAAGGCTTTTTGGAGGCTTTCAGGATCGTCAATATCAACAATTAAGCCGCTCCCTTGACGTGACGGCTGCGCTTTTTCTTCGACAATCATATCAGGGAGATCCTCGTCTATCTGAATCAAATGAGAGTGTGCCTGTTGCTGAACGCTTGAGAATGGACCTGAGGGCAAAATCAATATGTCTTCTTCATCTGTTTCAAAGGTAGGCGTAGTAAGATCAAGAATGATGGTGTTGTTCTTTTTTTGTCTTTTCTTGGGTCTTTCAGGAGTATTTCCCTGAGGTGCGTGATCGTCATTATCATCAATGATCAGGAGAGGAGCGTGGGAGGTTGAAGTAGACGTCCTAGATACACCTCCATAAGGTAAGCTTTGCGGCAATAAAATAGAATTCTGTGATGCAAAGTTTGAAGACTCTAAAAAGCTGGAGGGTTGATAGTGAAATGATTCATCCGCAAATCCTTGTCCATTGGAAGGAGGATAGCCTTGTGTGAATGAATTACTTTGATATACATGAGCTTGTGGATATCTATCCGGAAATGAATCTATCAAGTGATGACGCGGAGCTCTTAAAACTCTCTGAGATTCTTGTTCTTGGTTATGGGTAAAATAATTCTGTACATCAGCTTGGAACAATAAAGATGAACCCTGTGCTCTTGTTGGAACGGTGTCTCTTGCGTCTTCTTGAGAAGTGAACCCGAAAGAAGTGCGCAAAAATGAACCAAGGGAACTCAATCCTGAAGAAGCCAGAGAATATGTAGTCGATAAGAAGGTGTTACCGGTAGAAGGAGGGGTTTGATAGATATCATCAAAGGTACGTTTATTGGTTTGGGGTCTATGTGCAGGAGGTTGCTCATAATTCCAGCTTGCTTGCAAAGAAGGCAAAGCGGTTGTTGATAATGCAATAAACATTAAAGATCGAACAAACTTGGTTCTCATAAAACATACTCCTATATTCCCTTATAGGTTTATATGGGAGTACGCATTCAACATTTCAATGATACCCAGCGCTTTAAGTCCCTGAGTAGGGAGCAAGGTTTTTAAAGAACCATAAAAATAGCTGTCCTCTATAAACTAGACTAACTCAGCTGCAAGTGTGATCTTTACAGTTGATAAAGCGCGAGAGATAGGACACCCTGTTTTTGCTGATTGGGTACAGCGTTCAAAGTCTGCTTGTGAAAGTCCTGGGGCATGGACTTTGGTACTTAGGTTGATTTCGGTTAAAGCAAAACCTGTAGCGTCTTTATCTAAGGTGACAGCTGCCGTTGTTTTAATAGATTCTGGGGGAAACCCTGCTTGCGTCAATAGAGCGGAGAGGGCCATTGAGAAACACCCCGCATGGCCGGCTGCAATCAATTCTTCAGGATTGGTGAGGGAGCTGTGCTCTGATGTACGTTCTTTAAAACTATAGGGGCCCTCAAAAACTTTACTCCCCAAGTGAATCGTTCCTTGGCCGTTCATAAGGTCTCCAGACCAGTGAGCGTCTGATTTTCGTGTAATTGCCATCATTGTCTCCCTTATCTTTTGATCCTTGATCATCGCAAAATTGTATTAATATTCTATGAAGGTTTCGGCTAAATGCAGCATTTTTTGAGGATCTCCCTTATCTTCAACAAACCATGCCGCCGAAAGCATAATGCGCAAAAACACCCAATCTCTCACACGACTTTCATCAAGAGCGGCTAGGGTAGAAAGTTGCGTTATGCGTTTAAAAAGTAACGGTTTTATCGTGCGCGGGTCAGACATTTCAGAATCACGAATCAGATCAAAAGCAGCAAGTTCAAACTCTGGTTCTCCTATAATGCCTTTCGGGTCGATGGCGAGCCATTCATGGCCATTGAGCAAAATATTATCGTGATGCAAATCCCCATGAAGCACTAAATTTTCTTTCATTGTCTTTATTTGTTGATCTTTTAAATACTTTGCTTTTTTAAGCAAGAGCGTAGGAAGTTGATTTGAAGAAGAACAGTCCAGGACTTTAAACCAATCATTGATGTGAAGAAAATGCGTTAGGTCTTGAGGAGCTGCTTTTTTATGAAGCTTTTTCATCACGTCAACGTAACGTTCCATCGCTTTTTCTGGGTGCTTTAAATAGAGATCTTTTAAGGAATTTCCGGGGACAGCTTGCTGTAAAAGTAAGGCCTGATACTCAGGATTGTCGTCGATGAGGATGATCGATCCATCGCCATCAAAATGTTTTAGGGCCCTTAGTTCTTCTTCCAGTGTCTTTTGATCACAACTTATTTTAATAACAACCGCACCATGGTGTTGATGCGTAGCCTTAACAACATAGTTATAGTTCATGGTTGTTACGGGCATAATATTTTCTAACTGCCAATACTCTTTCAGAATTAAGATCACTTTGGGAAGATTAGCCAACCACTGCTTCCCTCGATTGCCATACAGGGCAAGGATATTTTTCTCGAGGATATTCACGTGATTGGAAGGATTTTTCATGATCCCAATGAATACTGCATAATGGGCGCCATTTTCCCGGGCACGGTAATCATGGGCAAATCTCCAATTTTGAGAGCGCCCATGCGCGTATAAAATCCAAAAGAATTAGGATCTGACCAAAACGTAAATTCTTTCCAACGCTTTTTCTTGGCCTCTGCAATGCAGTGACCCCACAAAAGACGACCATAGCCTTGACCAATAAATTTTGTATTCAAATGAAAATGATTGAGATGTATAGGATCTTCATCTGTTTTAAAAAGATAAAATCCCACTGTTTCTGCCTCTCTTTCCAGAATGAAACCAAAACCATTTTGAAAATAATTCTCATCATAAATACCAACAGCTTTCATGTAACGTTGAACGTCCTCTTCAGCATATCCCCAGTATTTTTTCCCTTCATAGATAATGGTATTAATAAGAGGTAAATCTTTGGGAGTTATGGGTCTATAATTGAAGCGTTGTTGGTGAGGGAGTGGAGGATTCATAGAGTTAAACCTTTTTATAAGGATGTGTTTTTTTCTGAGTGATGCCCAAAGAAAGTCCCAGAAAAGCAAAGAAAAGAATATTATCAATGATATCGCCTGATTTTAAGGCATTTATAAAGCAGAAAACGAGTACATAGAGGGGAACGGACCTCAATCCGGAAAGCCAAAATTTATAACAAGAGGTGATTAAGAGGAGCAAAAATAGAAGTAATCCCACTATTCCAGATTCAGCCATGATTTCGAGAAAAATATTATGAGGATGTAATTGAGGGTCATTCAGGGCTTGATACGTAGGCCACCCCCCAATGCCCAAGCCAAAAATTGGGGCGCTTATAAAGGCATGCCAGGCAGATTTGAAATATTCAAGTCTTTCTAAAATTGCACTATCCCCCTTGGGATGAAGGAGAGATTGAAGCCTTTCTAGGGAAGCCATAGGGGTTTCAAAAGAGGTCAGAAATTTAAAAGCTCCATACATCATCAATAAACTTAGGCTCATTAATGCTAGAAAAGAGAGGATTCTTTTTAAGTGCATCTTGTTTAAAAATATATAAAAAATAAGGGTGAACCCAAGGCTTAATAAAGGACCGCGTCCTCCTAAATGAAGCATTAAAAAAATTATAGCACCTGCTGCAAAGCTTGTAAGAATAGAAACAAGTCGAGTGTTGGATTTTTTGTTGAGATCTAAGAGGAGAAAAAAGCCAATACCTAAGGTCTGACCTGTGACTAAATAGGTTGTGCCAAAGGCCATTTGAATCTGACCGGGGGTGAGAGCATAAATAGTTAATCCACCGATTAATGTGAGCAGAGAAAATAAGAGTGTTAGAGTTAAAAATCGCGCGAGTCTTAGGTCATCACTTCCTACGAGCAGGGATCCTGTGAAAAAGGCGGGCATTGTAAAGAGGAGTAGAAATATAGCTTTTGCCGCACCATTCACTCCAGCAATAGACCAAAAAGCTGACAGAATCATCCATAAAGCCCATGCAATAAAAAACCATTGGGGAGGCGTCATGTGAAGATGCAGATGTTTTTTTTGAAAATATAAAGACCCTCCAAGAAGGATAATAGGAAGACTTAATAGCAATCCCCAGTCTACCTCTTCAAAGATTCTGCCTATATGCTTGTATTGATAAGAGAAAAGAAAAAGAATCAATAACCCTTCAAAACTGAAAGTGCTTTTCATAAAGGTCAAAATTTTATTCATTTTTTCTCCTTACCTTATTAGGGGCAGTGTACATAGAAAAAAAGAGGCCCACCAGGGCCTCTTTTCTCGGGTCAGACTCGGTAAATTTTTTAAGAAACCCGGCCTTTACGAACCATGTTTCCCCAAAGGTCTTCAAGTATCTTCAAAGAAGTTGTGGTTTGTTCAAGCTTAAGATCGAGAGCCATTACAAAGTTTGTATACTTTTGGTATACTTTCTTTAATAAGCTGGCATTAGTGTCGCTAGAATCTTTTGTGATTTCTAACGTGTTCAAGGCTTTGCTCACTTTTGCTGAAGGAGCAATTTCTTTATCTCCCGCAGTTGTGATCTCCATATGAAGCGTTTTAGCAGCTTTTGTAAGCTTGCCTTTCTTTTGGTCGAGCTTTTCAATCTTTCTTTTGAAAGTTGAAGAGAGAGGGTCGAACATGTTGAGCCATGCCTCTATCTTTTTTGACGCATCTTCTAAAAGGACTCCAAAAATTTCAACAAGCTGCTTGTTAAGCGT